>JAYVFP010000336.1:0-23874 GCA_043773025.1 Archangium sp. | reverse complement strand
CGGAGTCGAGGGATTACCTCGCCTTCGGGCGGTAAGTGCCCCCTCGACTGCGCTCGGGGAGACCGGTGATGGGAGTCATTTCTATTTCGGCCAACCCTCTCGGGCTGAACGGATTTTGGCCGGTTCCGTTCGTGCCGAGCGGAGTCGAGGCACCTATTTGAACAGTCTCTTCAGGAGAGGGTCTGGGGTGAAGGCCGAAATCAAATCACCCGGCGTCGACGCCCGCATCGTCGCCCGCATCAGGAGATCCCGCGTCGGTCCCGGCATCCACTCCGGCATCGCTGCCTGCGTCGACTCCTGCATCCATGCCCGCATCGAACCCAGCGTCGAAGCCCGCATCCATGCCGGCGTCGAAGCCCGCATCCTGCGTGCCCGCATCAGCCCCGGCCCCCGCGTCACGTCCCGCATCAGGCATACCCGAGTCAGGAACGCCTGCATCTCTCCCCGCGTCAGGCCGGCCGCCGTCGAAGGGAGGCACCACGATCACCGAGCCATCACGACCGCCTCCGTCAATCTCGAACGGATCGCCACCATCGACCAGCCGATCCGATCGGAGCACCGCGAACGGAGAGAGGTGCCGCGTATCGCCGCGCACCACGTTGCGCACGCGATCGACGAACGCGTTTTCCAGCGGCTGCCACTCACCCAGCTCGCCGCCCTCGAGGCGCTCGCGCGTGTAGATGCGCAGCAGGTTCTCGTTTTCCAGGTTCCCCTCGCGCACGAGCTCGAGCGAGAACGACACGGTCGAAGGCTTCACGAACACGATCGACCCGCTGCCCACGAAGCTGATGTCGTAGCCGTCGCTGAGCGCGCCGCCCGGCACGTCGGTGCCCGGAGAGATGCGCAAGAGTTCCTGCGTCTCGAGCCCTCCGATGGGCACGCTGATGCAGACCTTGTTGTCGGGCAGACACACCTCGCCACCGGTCGGCCCGACAGCGCCGTCGACACTGGTGCCCCCGCAGGAAACCCACGAGAGCACCACCACGACGCCGACGAACAGGGCCAACCTGGGGGGCAATCTCACAGCCTCGAAGCCTAACCCCAGAGTGGGGTGTTCGGCGCTTGACCTCTGGGCTGTGCAGGCGAAAGTGCGGCGTCCCAACCCCACAGGAGCTCCAAAAATCATGTCTCGAATTCTGACGGCCAGTGTGGCCCTCGTGCTGTGCGCGTGCGGCCCGAAAGAGGATCTGAACAAGGACGGGGTCGTCGACGGTGTCCGCGATCCCAACTCGGTCTCACAGATCGCGCCGTCCACTCCGGTCGGAACGGTTTCGGGCCTCGTGGTCAACTCGAACTCCACGGGCATCGAAGGTGTGCAGGTGGTGATGGTGCTCGGCAACGGCCCTGACGCCAGCCGCAGCTACAAGGCGACCACCAACGCCGACGGCGCGTACACCTTCAAAGACGTCCCCGGCGGCTCGGGCGCTCAGCTCGTCTTCAGCAAGACCGGCTACTCCAACGCACGCCTCGACAGCAGCGTGCCCGGCAACAGCGGCAACTTCCCCATCAACAACGGCAATGGCAACGCCGGCGTGTTGACGCTCTCTCAGCTCAACGGCACCTTGAAGTTCCGCGTGTACACCGCGCAGGGCCGCCCGGCGAAGGGCGCCAAGGCGTACCTCGAGGTCTCCCCCACCGCGTTCCAGTCGTTCTCCGGCCAGTACGGCAACGGCGTGGGCTCGTTCAGCGCTGCCGCCGACGTCGATGAGAACGGCCTGCTCACGTTCACCGGCACGCCCGATCTCGCTGAGCTCGCGCGCATCAGCGCGTTGGGCTCGAATGTCGCCTACGCGCTGACCATCGGTGCGCTCGACGAAGACAACGACGGCCGCACCGACGCGCTGGGCACCCTCAACACCTACTCGGCGCAGGGCCTCTTCCAGAACCCCGACCGCACCCTTTTTCTGGGTGACGCGCGGGTCGCCTTCGGCCCGCTCAGCATCATGGCCACCAACCTCGACTCGTTCGGCGCCGCGCGCTCGCCCCCCTACCGCAACGCGGTGAAGGCCAACGATCCCATCACCCTCGTCTTCAACCAGCCCATCACCCAGGTCGACACCACCCGCCTGGTGAAGGTGGTTCAGGAAGATTGCCAGACGAACGTGCAGGTCTCCGTGACGCAGCGCGCGCCGAACGTGCTCTCCATCGCCCCCACCGCCGCATGGACGCTGGGCAACCGCTACAACATCATCGTGCGCGCGACCGGTCTCGACACCGGCGTCACTACCGACTTCGTGGGCTACTTCTTCGCCATCGACGCCACCGCGCCCCGCCCGCTGAGCACCACCGCCGCGTTCCAGGTTCGCAAGGCGATGGGCAACACGATGACCGGCTCGCTGCAGCCCAACGACACGCTCAACGTGCTCTTCGACACCCCCATCATCTCGCAGGGTGGCCCCGTCGCGCGCGCGACCGTCAACACCGACTTGAACGGTGACGGCGTGACCGGCGGCATGACCGGCGCAGGCGAGTTCAACGGCCCGGCCAACAGCGGCTTCGTCATCACCAACAACGAGCAACTGACGGCCACCGATCCGACCCTGGGCAGCTTCACCTGCAAACAGTCGGGGTACAGCAGCCGCTGGTCGATCACGATCCTCACCTTCCCCGCGACCAACTTCATCCAGGCGAGCACCGGCATGCGGGTGGTCTTCGCGAAGGATCAGCAGAGCTCCGACAGCTACCAGACGGCCTGGGGCTCGCCGATCGCGGCTGACGTCAACGGCACCATCAACATCGTTCCGTGATCTTGGTCGCGCCGCCTCGGCCAGACCTCCGCTTCGCCGCGGTCTGTCTCGCGCAGCGTTCCGCTGCTATCGGCGTCGCTCTGTGACGTTCGCCGGGGCGCTGCTCACGCTGATGGTGGTCGCGGGCCTCGAGGTCCGCCTCCAACCCGGTGGGGCGCGCCCGGGTGACGTCGTGCTCGTGGAAGTCACGGGCGCAACCGAAGCTCCGTCGGGCCAGCTCGGCTCGGCGGAGCTCGTTTTTTTGCCGTACGGCGAACGCTGGGTGGCGCTGGTGGGCCTGTCGGTCGATCACAAACCCGGCGTGCTGGGCCTCGAAGTCACGGGCAAGACCATCGCAGGCAAGGAGCGCCTCGAAGGTACGCTCGAGGTGCGCAAGCCCGAGTTCCGAAGGCGTCAGCTGACGGTGAGCAAGCGGTTCACCAGCCTCTCGAAGAAGGACCGCCTGCGTTCGGCGGAAGATCAGAAGGCGTTCGATGAGACGTTCGATCGCGACTTCGAGCCGTGGGTCTTCGAGGCCCGCTTCGCCTGGCCCCGACTCGACGACGTGAGCGCGCCCTTCGGCGACCTGCGCCTCTTCAACGGCAAGAAGCAGAGCCAGCACTTCGGGGCCGACATCAACGGCGAGACCGGCGACCCCATCTACGCCGCCAACGATGGAGAGGTCGTGATGGTGCGCGACTGTTTCGGCTCGGGTGGCACGGTGATCCTCCACCACGGCGGCCGGCTGTTCACCTCGTACTTCCACATGTCGGCCTTTGAGGTGAAGCAGGGCCAGCGCGTGGCGCGGGGTCAGCTGTTGGGTAAGGTGGGCCAGAGCGGGCGGGTCACCGGGCCGCACCTGCACTTCGGCGTGAAGCTCGACGGCCGCTGGGTCGATCCCGAGAGCCTGCTGCGCCTCGAGTTCGTCAGCGATCGCCCCACTTCGCCGGCCGTTTCTCCAAAAATGCCGTGACGCCTTCAGCCGCGTCTTCCGCGAGCACGTTGAGCGAGAGCTGAGCTGCGAGAAACTCCACCGACTGCTGCAGCGGGAGATCTTCGGCGGTGAAGAAGCTGCGCCGCCCCAACGCCAGAATGGCGAGGCTCTTGCCCCCCAGCTTCGCGGCCAGCGCGCCCGTGGCCGTGTCGAGCTCTTCGGGCGGAACCACCTGGTTCACGAGGCCCCACTCGAGGGCCTTCGCGGCGGTGATGCGGTCGCCAGTGAGCAACAGCTCGAGCGCCCGTTTGCGCCCCACGTGCCGCTGTAGAAACGCGAGCACCATCATGGGGAAGAGGCCGCGATCGATTTCAGGGGTGCCGAAGCCCGCGGCATCGGTCGTGACGGCCAGATCGCACGCGAGCACCAGGCCCAGCCCACCTGCGAGCGCGTGGCCGTTGATGCGCGCGACGGTGGGCTTCTTGACCTGCTGAAAGGCCATCAACAGCGCTCCGTACGCGCGGCGCCCTTCGTGCCCGTCGAGAAACCCGTCGGACATGCCCCCTAAGTCGCCGCCCGCGCAAAACACACGATCACCTTCGCCGGTCACCACGAGGCAGCGCACGCTCGGGTCGTCTTCAGCGCGTCGGAGGCCCGCGATCAGCCCCTGCACCACGCCCGGAGACAGCGCGTTGCGTGCGCGCTCGCGATCGATGGTGAGCCGGGCAATGCCGGCCGTGACTTCGTAGCGGACCTCGGTGGTCGTCTCGGTCATGGGAAGGTCTTTAGCTGGTGGTGCGGCTGCGTGGCCGGCTCGCAGAAAGGGGAGGCGCAATCGGCGTGGCTTGCGGCCGCGCGCCGGTCAGGCCGTGGAGAAAGTGTTCGGCCACCTGATCTCGCGCGCGATCGATCGCTTCGTCGTCACGCTTGTCGAGCAGCCCCATCACGAAGCTGGTCAGGCCCATCTCGATCGAGCCGAACAACAGGGTGGCGCACAGGGTGGGCTCGAGGTGGTTCGGGATCTCACCGCGGCGCTGCGCTTCGACGAACATCTGTGAGGCAGCGACGATCACCGAAGAGAACGCCCCACCCCGGTTCACCGCGCCACCCGCCGGGCTGCGGCCCACCTCGAGGATGAGCACCTTCACGCCGCGCGGATCGCGCCGGTAGGCCTCGAAGGCGACGTGCACGATGCCGCGTACCCGCTCGGCCACGTGCTGGTCGGTGGCGATCTCGGCCTGCACCCGGCCCAGGAAGTTCTGCCAGCCGCTCGCGAAGACCGACTCGAGCAGCTCATCCTTGTTTTTGAAGTAGTGGTACACGAGGCCGTACGCGACGCCTGCCTCCTTGGCGACGTCTTGAATGCGGCAGCCGTGGTAGCCCTTGCGAGAGAACACCTCGACGGCGGCGCGGAGAATCACCTTGCGGCGATCCGCCTCACGCTCTGCCCTCGAGGGGGCCTTCTTCGCCCCCGCCTTTGCTGCTGACTGCGCCTTCTCGGCCACGGGCTTTTCTGCCTTTCAGCGCGCAAAGAACCGGAATGTTGACTCCAGAATCAGCGCGCTGCGACCGTAGCCGAATCAAGCCCTCAGGCAATCACTCGATGGTGCCCACGATGCTGCCCACGCCGATCTTCACGATGTACGCCGCCTTCGGGGCCGAGGTGTACGTGCAGCTGATCGTCGCGCGGAAAGGGATGGCCGGAACGCGGCGGGGGGTCTGCTCGAGGGGCGACGCGTTCGGGTCGCGAGCGTCTTTGACGGTGAAAACCATGTAGCGGCCCGGTGGGTATGTGAACGCGAAACCAGAGCCCGACTCGACCTTCGCGACGACCGGCGATTTGTCCTCCGTATCGATCTCGCACTTGTCGGAGTCACCGTTCTGCGCCAGCGAGTTGAACCAGGGATCGGCTAGGTAGGCCGCGACGTACTGCTCGGGGCCTGCCGCAGTGCAAGGCGAGCCGCCACACACCAGGTTGATCGCACCCATCTGGGTGATCGGGGCGAAGATGGGGCGGTGGCCGATCACCCCGGGCACCACGGGTCTGGTGTCTTCCGTCGCGGGCACGCCCGTCCACAGAATGCGCTCCTGCTTCCAGATGAGGGTGTTCGGATCCCACTTGCCGTTCTTGCCATTCCAATCGCGGTTGCCGTTCACGTCGATGAAGCGCTCGTTCGCGTCCCACGTGCCGTTGTCGTTGGAGTCGACGAAGGGCTCGGTGAGGTCGTCGAACGCTTCGCCGTCGTCGTACTGGCCGTTGTTGTTGGTGTCGGTAAAGCCCTCTTCGCCTGAAGTGATGGCGATCATGCTCACCAGGTTGTCGCGCGGGTTGTTCTCGTACCGGCCGCTGCCATCCATCTTGAGGCGGATGGGGTCGGGGCGGCGCGGCTCACGCAGGGTGTACGTGAAGGGGTTGGCCGAGAAGGCCAGCGTGCGAGGGTCTTCGACCCACTCGTACGGGTGCATCCACAGGGGGGCGAGGTACTCGCCGGTGTTCGACACGTCGTCGATGGCGGTCACCCACTTGAAGACATCGGGGGTCACGTCGAGCGGGAGCGGCAGCGAGGTCTTGTAGACGACCGTCGCGTCACCCACGAGGTCTGCCTTCGAGAGGCCCGTCGCGCCGATGGTGCCGGCTTCGGTCATGAACGAGACCAGGGCGTCGGCCACGCCGTCACCGTTGCGATCGCCCACGTGCGCGGTGCAGTCGAGCTGCGAGCCTGCGATCAGGTAGCGCGTGCCGTCGAAGGCGCCGATGGCGTGCCGGCCACCCGAGCCATCACCCGCGATGGGGCCACACTGGAAGGTGAGCTGACGGCCGCTGGGCACGGAGCCGGCGAAGGTGATGGGCGGCGAGAAGACCTTCTTGTTTCCCGACGTGGCCGACACGATGACCGAGTTCACGCGCGCGCTGGCGATGATCTGGGTCTCGGCATAGCCGCTGCCGCGAATGGAGACCGAGGTCGGAGGGCTGAGGGTCACGCCGCTGTTGGCAGACTCCAGCTTGAACTCGACCGTGGCTCCGGCGAGCGGAATGCTGCGCTCATCGAGCAACTTGAAGCGCACCGTGGCGACGTCGCCGATCTTCGGCTGGGCCGGGAGCACCTCGACGTATTCCATGGACGCAGGGCCACTCGAACCCCCACACGCCGGGAGCAGACACACAGACATCACACCAACCAGCACCTTCAGGCGCATGCGCATTCGCTTCGACTCCCTGAACTCTGCGAGGGAAAACAGGGGCGCATTGTCGAAGCATGCCCCCCCACGGTCAAGGCTTACCGGGCCCCGATCGTGCCGAACTTCGAGATCGTCACGTTGAAGCCGAAGGAGGGAAACTTCAGTGGATCCTTCTCGCTGATCGCAAGCGGGATGGGCTGAGTGGCGATCACGTCGACCCTCCAGCAATCACACGCAGGCGAGATGCCGACGGCCGCGCTGTGCTGCGCGAAGACCAGCTCGGGCACGGCGGCCCTGTTGTCGGTGAGCAGCGCGTCGTACCGAACGCTGATCGGCCCGAAATCCCAGAAGGCGCCCAGGGTCAGTTGGCGCACTTGAGTGGCCGAGGTGTAGCCCCGATCGATCAGGAACAGCAGGTCGATCGGCTGGCGCGATCGAGCCGTGCCCTCCATCAGGACCTGCTCGAAGTTGATGTAAGCGCCGTGACGGCCATCGCTGAACTCCGCCCTTCCCGCTGCGCGCGTGACGGGGAGCTCGGGCGCTCGAGGCACGACGGGCGGAAAACGTTTCGCGATGGGGTCGAGACGCAGAACGGCCTGGGCGGAGAACCAGCCGATGCGCGTGCCCAACCGGCCGAAGGCCTCGCCCACAGTCGGTCTCAGCGCTGCGTACGTCGCCCCGCTCGCTTCGAAGCCCTGCCCCACGTCGAGGCGCAGCACCTCGGTGCCATCACGCGCCACCAGTCGCTGGCGCAGCTCGAGCACGCCCTGAAACCGCGGCGTCACTCCGGGAACAGCCGCATCGACCGCGTCGTACGGGACGAACGCAGCGCCCGATGCACCCTGGTACCCGATGGGAATCGCACGGACCTCGGCCAGCGGCTGGATCACGTGCCGCAACGAACCGAACGAGCGGGAGAGTTCAGTCTCGAGGCGCCCGCCCACCACGAGGTAGCCGCGGCTCCAGGTGTCACCGGTCTGCTCGCCCACCCAGGCCAGCTGACGCCAGGCCACGAACGCACTGACCGACAGCGCACCGAGCGGCTGAGCCGACAGAGAGATGCGCGGCAAGACCATCAACCGGTCGCGCCCTTGCCGCTCGCCCGGCTGCCAGATGCGATCGCCGACACCTTCGCGAAGGACACCGGGGGGGCCGGACGGACTGGGGCTGAAGAGCCGCTCGACCGCGGTGCCAAACGGCTCGCTCAGCCCCGCGCCCTCCGCTGCCGCCGCGCCTTCATCGCCCGTTTTCGAAAACAAGGGCGCCAAGCGCACCGCGTCACCTTCGACGTCGAAGCGAAGGGGCCCCAGCAGCTTGGTCGGAGCCCAGCCGAAGGCGATCGCGGGCAGTCGTTGGAGCGTGCCCGGGCCAAACTTTCCGACGGGCCGCGTCGCCAACGGAACGACGGGGTCTCGCCCTGCCGTACCGCCTTCGACCGTGTTGATCAGAGTGCCGCGCCCGATCAGGTCGTAGCCGTATTGAATGTCCTGTCGAAGGCCGACATCGAGCCCCACGTAGTGATCATCGCCGCGGTGGAACACACTGGCCGTGCTCCGCAGATACGTGGCTGCACTCGCGATGATGTCGACGGTGAGGTCGCGGTTGTAGTCGCCATCGGAGTGCACGTTCAGATCGACACGCGTGCCGAACCCCTTGTCGAAGTCTTGCGTGTGTTGCCACCCCAGCTCACCGCGCAGCCCGCGTGACGCACCCGAGAGATCGCGCAGCGTGGCGACCTGCACGTCACGCTTGCTGCGGAAATCGTAGAGCAAGCCGGCGAGCAATCGGCCCGAGGCGCGGGTTGAAGGCGTGTACCGGAACTCAGCCGCGAGCTTGGGTCCCGCGACACCGGTGGCACTGGGCCCTCCCGTCAATCCCGGTGCACCCACCCCAGGACTGCCCGTGAAGAAGCCGGGCGTCACGGTGATGTCCGCGCTTCGGCCGAGCGTGAAGAACACCGGCTGCTCCAGGCTAAAGCCATTGAGCGGTGAAAAATTGGGCCGCGTGAACAAGAGCCCGCTCTGTCGATCAGTCAGCGGCAACGACAACCACGGCAGCCACAACACCGGAATGTGCTTCACGCGAAACACGGGGCTGGTGACCGAGACCCGCTCAGCCTCTGTGTCGATGGTGGCCGAGCTGGTGGTGATCGACCACGACGGGTTCTCGAAATCACACTCGCACGGCACCAGCTCGAGCTCGTCGACCGTCCACCTCGTGCCATCGCGCACCAGGTGATTCCCCTGAAGCAGCGCCTGCGTGACGCCCACCTTCTTCGCGGCCTCGGCGGTCTCCGCAGCCAGCAGCGCGTCGGCACTGACCTCTTTCTTCGAGAGCGCCTGCCCGTCGTAGAGGAACACCTCTTTGACCTGCTGTTGATCATCGAAGCGCAGGGTCATCAGGTCGGCGATCACCACCATGCGCCCGCCCTGCGTCATGCGCGCGACGACGTGCCCGGTCGCGGTGGCCACGTTGCGGTTTCGGTCGTAGACGATGCGATCGGCGTTGATGGCCGCGCCCTCGGTCAAAAGCTTCGCCCGGCCCTCAGCGGTGGTGAGCGCCTTCTGCCCGTCGTGCAGCATCCGCTCGGCGGTCAGCTCGATCTCCACCGTCTCCGGCGGCGCCATCAACACGAGTGCCACCCACAGCCCGAGCATGCCCGGGCGTTTGTGTCACTCGGGGCGTTCGAATTCCAGCGTCAGCTCATTGCCGGCCTGGCTCGCGCGATAGGCGACCGCCTGCTTGAGGCTGATGGTGACCTTCACCCCGCTGCCCTGCTCCTCGGGCCGCACCAGCGAGACGGCCGTGTCGAAGAACGACGCGTCGATGATGCGCTGGTTGTTGGGCAAGCTGATCTCGGTGTTCTCGAGGGTGATGATCACCTGGCGATCATTCTCTTCGCCCACCCGGTAGTGCACCGGTGACGACGTACGAAAGAAGATGCGCCCCACGCCCGCCTGCTGCTTGAAGCCCACGAAGGTCATGCGCGCCTGCTTGCTCGAGGCGACCAGCTCGGAAGGCGACGGCGTCCTGGCCGAGGCGACCTCGAGTTCCTTCTGGCGGCGCGCGCGTTCTTCTTCCTTCGTGGCGAGCTTCTGCGCTTCGGTCTGCTTCTTCGCCTCGTCGGCGTGCCGGCGCTCTTCGGCCACCCGGCGCTTCTCTTCTTCCGCCGCGGCCGCCTTCTTCTCCTTTTCGGCCTGCGCGAAGGCGATGCGTTCTGCCGCAGTGCGCTTCTTGTCGGCTTCGATCTGCCGCTTCGCTTCAGCGGCCTCATCGATGCGCCGGCGCTTCTCATCTTCGGCGCGGGTGCGGGCCTCGAGCGCGGCGAGCTGTTCCTTGCGATCGGCTTCGGCCTTCGCCTTCTCGGCCTCCAACTTCGCCTGCCGCTCCTGCTCCTTTTTCTCGCGTTCGGCCTCTGTCTTCTGAGTGAGGCTCTGCTTCTTCCGCTCAGACTCCGCACGAGCCAGCGCGGTCTTCTCTTCGGCTTCGGTCTTCTTGCGTTCTGACTCCGCCTTTGCCTGGCGCTCCTTCTCTTCACGCTCGGCAGTCAGGCGCGCTTCCCGGGCGTCGGCTTCTTGACGCGTGAGCTCAGCCAGCGCCTTCGCCTTGCGGTCAGACTCTTCCTTCGCGGCGCGCGCCTGCGCTTCTTTTTCCTCACGCTTGCGGGCCTTCTCTTCATTCTCGGCGGCGACGCGGGCGAGGCGCTCTTCTTCGGCCTGCTTCTTCGCGAGCGCTTCAGCCTCACGCTTCTTCGCGGTCTCCTCACGCGCCACGCGCTCCTTCTCTTCCTTCGCCTGCTTTTCTGCGGCCGCCTTCGCGAGGCGCTCGTCGTCGGCCTTCTTCTTCGCCTCCTCTGCCTCGAGCCGCTTCTTGTCGGCTTCGGCGCGGGCCAGGCGCTCTTTCTCATCACGCTCGACGCGCTCCTTCTCGAGGCGGGCCTTCTCTTCGCTCTCCTTCTGGGCCCTGAGCGCGCGCTCGCTCTCGAGCTTCTCGGCGATCAGCTTCTGCTGCTGCTTCGCGTCGGCCGGCAGCTTCACCAACAACGAGGTGCCGGTGCTGGCGATGTCGGTCTCCAGCTCGTGCTCGAAGCCGATCAGAATGCGCGCAATGGCGGCCGACTCCGAGCCGTAGCTGGCCGTCTTGATCGCGGTGATCGTTCCATCAGAAACCTTCAGCTCCCTGGGCACGTCGGCGAACACCGCCTCCGAGATGTCGATCACCAGCCGCGGGGGATCAGAGAGCGTGAAGGTGGTGAAGTTCGGCCGGCGGCTGCCGGTGATCTCCACGTTGTTGCCCTTCACTTCGATCTTCGTGATCGAGTTGAGCTGCACCCGGTCTTGCCCGAGCACGGCAAACGGCACGAACGCCAACACGAAGGCGACACACAACCACCGGTGGGAATGTTCGAGCTGTCTCATCATGTAGCACCGTAGCAATCGCCAGCCGGTGCTCCACTTTTCGACCCTGCCCTTACTGGGTGGGGGTCAGTCCTGAACTCTGGGGAGCGAAGGCGATCGAGCGCGGTGCGTCTTCGCGTACTCGATGAGGTTCTTGATGTCGTAACAGATCTGCCTGATGTCGTGCCCCATCGTCAGCTCGATGTGGCTGTTGCCCTTCACCGGGCGCCAGAGCAGGTACTCGCTCTTGGCCGCGCGATAGACCGAGCGGGTCGAGGCCAATGAAGCGAGGGGGTCCATGTCGCCGAAGATGATGGCCATGGGCAGCTTGAACTTCGAGAAGCCACGCTGAAAGTCGTAGCCCGTGCGGTAGCAGACGACCTCCATGCCGCGGATCCAGCGGAGGAACTGGTCGACCACCTTGCGCGGTTCTTTCTCGCCGCCTTCTTTGAGCAGCCAGCGCACGTCGGCCATCGACATGCGATCCCACCGGGTCAGCCACGTGATGCGGTTGGCCACCAGGCTGAGCACCGGGCTCTGCTCTGCGTAGCCGAGCGCATCGGAGGCCGCCTTGAGCCAGTCATCGAGCGGCAGGTAGCGGTACGAGAGCGGCCGCTTCGCTTCGTTGGTCACCCGCTTGGTGAACCGCGAGGCGAACTTCGAGAGAGCCTGCCCCACCCCACGCTGCAGGTTGATGCTGCCCAGCGCCGCGTCGACCGAAGAGCTGATGCCCGGGCCTGCGTACGCCAGCAACTGCAGCGCGAGGCTGCCTTTGCCGATCTCTGCCGGGGCGCCGATGGTGATGATGCCCTCGAGCTGCTCCTGGTGAATGCCCGCGTAGCCGTACCCGAGCATTCCGCCCATGGAGTGGCCGCAATAGAAGATCTTCTCGCGCCGGGTGATGCGCCGCACGCCCGCCACGGCCGCCGGCAGATCGTAGAGAAAGTAGCTGTCGATGTCCCAGTCCCACTCGATGTCGGCGGGCGGCTTGCGGCCGAACTTGGCGGCGCGTTCGTGCTGCAGCTCGATCGAGCTCTTGCCGTGGCCGCGCAGCTCGAGGATGTGGATGTCGATGCCGAAGAACAGCAGGTTCTTCACGAACTCGCCGCTCGTCCACGCGTGCCGGTTTTGACAGAAGCCGTGCACCAGCAGCATCGGCTCGCCGAACAGCGGCTGCGCGAAGGTCTGGGGAATCGGGCGATAGCGGGTGATCACCAACGACCAGCCGTCGGCCGTCTCCACCACGTACTTGGTCTTCTTGTAGAGCGCGCGGAACTCGACGTCGTCGACGGTCGGCGTTCGAGCGGCTGGTTCCCTGACGGGCGGCGCTGTCATTTCAGACCAAGTGTGTCACGGCGCCGCGATGGGCGCGTACTCGAGCGAGATGGAGGCCGGCGTGCCGTTCTGGTCGTAGTAGCTGAGCATGCGCAGCTTCACGTACGCCCCCGTCGACGTGTGAATGACGTAGACCAGCTCGGTGCGGGTGATCAGCCGGTGCACGCCCAGGTCGTAGAAGTACCAGCCGCCTTCGGTGGTGTTGAAGACCCGCGCCCCCGTATCGGCAACGAAGCCTGAAGCAGGCGCCTGGGTGAGCGAGGCGTAGTCGACGTCTTTGAGCACGGCGATCTCGACGGTGCCAGTCGGCCCGCTCGCGCCACTGTTCACGAAGATGTCGAAGCGGCGCAGCGAGAGATCCCACCCGTTGGTCTCGAACGCTTCGGCGGGCTTCATCTCGCGGCCTTCGTCGAGATCGACGTACACCTGCGACATCTTGTTGGTCGCGTCGATGAGGAGCTGCGTGCCCCCGGTGTCCAGCACCGAAGCGACCACCAGCGGCCCCGTGGTGGTCTCGCCGTCGAAGGGGTAGTCGACACGCAGATCGTTGGCGCAGCCCGTCAACAGCAGCATGAGCAAAAGGCGCTTCATCACAGCTCCACCTGAACACCGCCGATGACCCCGCGCGGGGGCCTCGGGTTGAAATCTTGATCGCCCGAGTTGAACAGGTTGTAGCCGTTGACGAACACCCGCAGCCACGCGCGGAACACGTAGGTCAGTTGGGCCTCGAGATCGAAGTAGCTGGGCGCCAGCACCACCCGCTCTTCTCCCAGCCCCAGCACATTGGCGAACCCCAGCCCTGAGCCCACGTAATACGGCCGCTCGGAGTGCCAGGTCGCGCGCACCACCAACTCCAGGCCGACCGGCCGGTATTTCACGGTCAGGTTCGCGTTGAGGCGGTGGGGTGAGCGGCCTTCCAGCGCGCGCTGCCGGGTGACGTCTCGGGCGTCGAGGCCCATGTAGCTCAGGTCGAGATAGGCCCCGCGCGAGAGCCGGGTACGGGCGCTCAGCTCGACGCCCTGCGTGTACGCGTTGGTCACGTTCTCGTAGCCGAAGGTGACCGGATCATCCGGGTTGGGAATGCCGTTGGCGGTGATGTTGATGAGGTTGGTGAGGCTGGTGTGCCAGAGGCTCGCCGAGAGCACCCAACCCTCAAGGGGCGGCCGGTAGTCGACCGAGACGTTGGCTGACCCGCTGCGTTCAGCTTGCAGCCTGGGGTTACCCTGCACGAGGTAGCCGATGCCGGGGTTCGAGAACTGCAAGTAGAGCTCGGAGAACGAAGGCGGCCGGAAGCCCAGGCCCCACGACGCGCGAAAGGTGAGCTCGGGAACGGGGTCGATCTTCACGGCCAGACGCGGCGAAGGTGCCCAGCCGAACTGCGTGTCGACGTCGGCGCGGAAGCCCGGCGAGATGGACACCTTCGGCCCCTGCCCTTCGAGCACCCACTCGTCCTGCACGAAGATGCCGAAGCGGCCGCGCTGCACGTCGCTGGGCGCAATGCGCGTCGAGGAGAGCAGCTCGCTGAACCCTTCGAGGCCGCCCGTCAGCGTGTGGCGCCCGATGCGGTGATCGACCTGCCCAAATGCTTCCCACAGCCGCGTCAGGTTGGCGGAGTAGTTGTCGAGCGCCCTGCTCCCGCGTTGATCGAGCAGGAACTGATCTCTGAACAGGCCGAAGTGGCCGCGCAGCGTCGCCGCGGTCGAGGCGCTGAATTTCTTTCGCACGCCGACCCAGGTGTCGAATTGCTCAGTGCGCTGACGTCGATCGAACACCGCGTTGGTGTCGTTGATGTCGACTGCCGTGAAGTCGGTGAGGACGTAGCCGGTGCGCACCCAGACCCGCAGGTCGTCGCCCGGCACGTAGGCGGCCTCGACATCACCATCGATGCGGCGCACCGCGGCCCCCGCAGTCTCGATGCTGGGGCAGGTGTCACACGTGGGCCAGAAGTACGCGTTGCGCGTGCGAAAGCCGCCACCGGCGCGCAGCTCGAACGGCCCCAGCTTCGCGCCCACGTTCCCGCGCACGTCACCTTCGAGCAGGCTGCCGAACATGCCGCGAACGCTCACTTCGAGCTTCTTCTGCGGCCGGCGGGTGATCAGGTTCACCACGCCGCCCATCGCGTCGGCGCCGTAGAGCGCGGCCGCGGGGCCCTTCACGATCTCCACGCGCTCGACCTCACGGAGGCTGAAGCGCGAGATGTCGGTGATTGAGCCCGAGCGGCCTGAGATGCGCTGGCCGTCGATCAGGATCAGCACGTACTCCGGGTCGAGGCCCTGGAGCCGAATGCCCACGCCGCGGTTCGTGTAGACCATCTCGACGCCGGGGTGCTGCTGGAGCAACTGCGGCAGATCGCGCACGCCCAGTTGTTCGATCTGCGCGCGGGTGATCACCTCGGTCGCCACCACGCTGTCGACGGCGCGGCGCTCAGTGCGCGAGCCGGTGACGACGGTCAGCCCGCGCGAATCGTTTTCGTCGACGCCGGCGTCAGGGGTGGCCTGAGAAAGCACGGCCACGAGTACGAGGGGGAGCATCGGTGCCGACCCTTAGGGGGTTGGCCGATCAGGGTCAATCAGTCCCGGCGGCGGCGTCTTCTGGCGCGCAGCAGCAGAAAACCCATCAGCACCAGCGAGGGGCTCATCGCCGAGACGGAGGCGACGCAGCTCAAGCCGAAGGTGCCCGTGTTGCGCGCGATGATGCGGCTGCGCAGCACGGCGAGTTCGTCGCACGGTACGGGGGGCTGGCCGCGGAGATAGGTCTGGCAGAACCCGCTCGCAGTGCCGACGTCGAGCACCCGCTTGGCTGTCTCACCCGTCGGCGCGGTGGGCGCCATGGTCGAGGTGGGATCTTCGACGTGATCGAAGCCGACCGCGTGGCCGATCTCGTGGGTCAGTGTGTTCTGCACGTCGTAGGCGACGCAGGTGATCGCTTCGCGGCCTTGCTCGCACGGCGGTGAAGAGATGGTGGTGAAGAGAAAGCCACTCGCGTTGAGCTCGATGTCAGCGTCGATCGCCACGCCGGAGCGCGTGCTGTACGTCACGGTGGTCAGGCCGATGGTGCCGTCGCTGTGATCCCAACAGCGCCGGGCGTTGCCGCAGGAACCATCAGACAGACACGTGTCGGAGGGCTGCACCACGTCGCGGCAGCTTTTCTCGCGAAAGATCACCAGGTGCTCCGTCTCGGTGCCCCGCCCCACCCGGCCGTTGGCCATGCGTGTACCGCGAATGAACTTGAACTCAGAGCAGGTGTCGGAGACTGCCTGCCAACTGGCAAACGACGCGTCGACGGCGGTGAACTCGGTCTCGCCGGGCGTCTGCATGCTGCCTTCTTGATCGACGCGGTAGTCGAAGTTGCGATCGGCCCAGGTGACGCACAGCCTGGCCTCGTCGGTGACGCTCGCCACGGTTCGACGAAAGACCTGTGCCTGCGCCCCGCACGCGGTGAGCAGCCCCAGCACCAGCGTGGCGCGCGAGACGTTCAAGGCAGCCGACGCCTCCGCAGCAACAGAGCCACGATCGCCAGCAGCACCCCACCCGGAGCCGCAGAGCAGCCCTTCGCCGCCGCGCCCAGCTCTGCGGAGACGGGCTCGAGGAAACACGTCTGCGAGGGGCGCCCGAGGGGGTACGCCTCACAGACGAAGCGGGCAGAGTCGGCGTCGAGCGTGCGTTTGCTCAGCTCACCTGGGTTCGCGCGGAAACTCATCGTGCTGCCCACGCCGGTGCTGTGACCCAGGCCCAGCAGGTGTCCCAGCTCGTGGGTGGTGGTGTTCTGCACGTCGGTCGCCACGCAGTTGATGCTGTACATGCCGGCCAGGCAGGGCGGCGCGTCGACGGTTGAAAAGATGAAGGTCTGGCTGTTGAACTCGATGTCCGAGTCGAGAATGCGGCCGGTGTTCGGGTTGTACGAGGTGGTGGTGATGGCGATCGCCGCCTCTTGGTGTTGCCAGCAATCGAACTGGTTGCCGCAGTTGTCGGCCTCGCCTTGACACGCGTCTCCAGCCGGTGCGATTCGCGAGCAACTGCGCAGCCGGAAGACCGCGAGGTTCTCGTTGGTCTCCTTGTCGAAGAAGCCGACCTTGCGCGTCTGGGTGCGAGCACCTTCGGTCAGGCTCAGGCTAGAGCAGGCGCTGAGTTTCGTCTGCCAGGTGTTGATCGCGGCGCCAATCGCGGCGAACTCGTTCTCGGCGGGTGTCTCGGGGTTACCGGCGACCGAAAGCCGGAACTCAATGGCCGTGTTCTCCGGCCACCAGAGACATTGTGAGGCGGGATCCCGATCATCCACCCTGCTCCGTACGGCCTGAGCGAGGGCGATGGTCATCACGACTTTCAGAATCATGGAGCGCCGCCGTCAGCAGCGGAACGCTGCGCGAGACAGACTGGAGCACAGCGGAAGTCTGGCCGAGGCAGAGCGACCCAGGTCATGGCGTGACTTTCACCGGGCCAGGCGTGGTCGGCTCTACCGGAGCGCGTACGCCTGAAGCAGCCAACACCTGCGCGCGCAGCGTGTCGATGGGCAGCACCACGGCAGCCGGATGCACCGCCTGGCGCGTGGCGGGATCGACCAGCAACGCGTCACCTTCGGAAGCCTGGCGCGCGAAGACGGCCTTGCCGTCAGAAGAGGTCTCGACCTTGAACTTGCCCTGGATCATCCCGGTCAACAGAAAGTGGTCACCGCGCGGCTCGAGAAAGACCACCACCTCTTCGCCGACGGAGAACTTCGCGGTGCCGTGCACCATCTGCCCGATCTCACCGACCACCCCGCCCGGCTGCATCACGGTGACCTGCTTGCCCGGAGTGCCCTTCCACGGCTCGCTCACCTCGAGCACCGCGTCGGTCATGATCCGCCCGCCGTCCTTGGTCCAGCGGGCTTGCACCGAGCGCACGGTCGCCCGCACCACCACGGAGGATCCCTTCGTCAGCGCAGGAACGTCGAGCGCGAGCAGTGTGGTGGCGTTGGCGAGGGCAGCGCCCAGCGCGATGAAGAAAAGCAGCGTGCGAACTTTCGCGACCATGCAGACACCATAGCGGCCCTTCGATCAGGACGGAAACGCTGCTACACGCGCGCCGTCATGAAGCCCCGTCTTCGTTTTGCCCCCTCGCCTACCGGTTATCTCCACATCGGCGGCGCCCGTACCGCCCTCTGGAACTGGCTGTTTGCTCGCCGAATGGGCGGCACCTTCGTGCTCCGCATCGAGGACACCGACCAGGAGCGCAGCACCCCTGAGTCGCTCCAGGCCATCCTCGACGGCCTGAACTGGCTGGGCATCGATTGGGATGAGGGCCCGGGCAAAGACGGTCCGTTTCCGCCGTATTTCCAGATGAAGAAGCTTTCGCGGTACCACGAGGTCGCCGATCTCTTGATCGCGCAGGGCAAGGCGTACCGCGACTACACGACGGAAGAAGAGTCGACCCAGATGCGCAAGGACTTCGCCGCGTCGAAGGGCCTCGGCGAAAAAGATGACCTGCGTAAAGCGGGCTTCAAGTACTCGAGCCCCTGGCGCGACAAGACCGAGAAGCTCGACAAGCCGCACGTGGTGCGTTTCCGCATGCAGCCCAGGGGCGAGAAGATCGGCTTCGAGGATCTCATTCACGGCCGGCTCAAGAAGCCCGATGACGATCTCGATGACTTCGTCTTGCTGCGCACCGATCGCATTCCGCTCTACAACTTCGGCTGCGTGATCGACGACTTCGACATGCAGATCAGCCACGTGGGCCGCGGGCAGGAGCACATCAACTCCACCTACTCGCAGATCGCCGTGTACCAGGCGCTCGGGTGGACCCCGCCCATCTTCGCGCACTTCCCGCTGATCATGGGCTCGAACAACGAGAAGCTCAGCAAGCGTAAGCACCCCGAGGCCGACGTGATGGCCCACAAGCGCGCCGGCATTCTCCCCCACGCGCTGCTCAACTTCGTGGTGCGCCTGGGCTGGAGCCACGGTGACGACGAGCTCTTCACGCGCGAGAAGCTCATCGAGCTGTTCGACCTCGCGCACGTCGGCAAGACCAACGGCGTGTGGAACCCGGAGAAGCTGCTCTCGGTCAACCAGCACTGGATCAAGAACGGCGATCCGAAAGAGCTCGCGGGGCGGCTGTTGCCCTACCTGCAGGAGGCCGGCGTCACCAACGCGGCCGCCGACGATCGCCTCATCACCGCTGTGAAGGCGTTCAGCACGCGCGCCAAGACGCTGGTGGAGATGGCCCAGTCCATCAAGCCCTACTACGCGCGCGGCGTGACGCTCGACGCGGCCGCTGTGGCCAAACACCTCGATGCCGCGGGCAAAGAGATGCTCAAGGTGACGAAGGCCAAGCTGCTCGCGCTGCCCGATTGGCAGGCGGCGGTGATCGATCCCATCGTCGACGTCATCGCGACGGAGACTGGTGCGAAGAAGGGCGCGATCGCGCAGCCGCTCCGCGTGGCTGTCACGGGTGGAACCACCAGCCCCGGCATCGGCGACACGCTCGCTCTGCTGGGCCGTGAAGAGACGATGCACCGCATCGACGCCGTCCTTGGAAGCTGAGATCCCTCCGCCCGTTCCCCCCGAGCAGAGTCGAGCGGTCTGGGGCCGCATCACGCCGCTGTTCGAGGGTCTGGGCGGCGAGCCCACGGTGATCCTCTGCGGCGCGAGCGCGCTGTTGATCATCTCGCACTACCAGGGCGCAGCCGGTTTCTTTCGAACCCTGGTGGGCAACACGCTCGACCAGCACCCGTGGAACGCCACGTTCGGGCACTTCTGGTGGTTCGGGGCGAGCTTTTTTCTCTACCTGGTGATGCCGCTGCTGCTCGCGCTGGCCACCCGCGGCAGCTTCAACGAGCGCTACGGCTTTCAACTGGGAGACTGGCGCGCCGGCCTGCTGATCACCGGGCTGTTTCTGGCCATCATGTTGCCCGCGACCTGGGTGGCGTCGACCCTGAACACCTTCAAGGGCATCTACCCGCTGGCCGGCAACGGCGCGTACCTGGTGAACCTCGGTGGGGGGAAGACGGCGATCTCGTGGACCCTCTTCTTCACCTACGAAGCGGCGTATTTCGCGTACTTCATCGCCTGGGAGTTCCTCTTCCGCGGCTGGATGGTGCACGGCGTGGTGCCGAAATGGGGCCGTGGCCCCGCGATCCTCGCCCAGATGGCGCCCTTTGCGGTGATGCACCTGGGCAAGGCCGAGCTCGAGGCGCTCGGGAGCATCATCGCTGGGGTGGCGCTGGGCCTCTTGAGCCTGCGCACCCGCAGCTTCTATTACGGCGCCCTCATTCACGGCGTCGTGGCGGTGTGGATGGACTGGCTGTCTGCGAAGGGCTCGTTGCTCGGCCCTTGACGGCCCGAACGAGCTTGGGTACTTGCCGCGCGGTGTGGCGTGCGCTCTCAGTGCTCGTGGTGACCCTGGGGCTGAGTGCTCAGGCTGAGACCGAACTCGGGGCGATCCTTCCCGAGAATGCACGGAAGGTCGCAGAGCACCGGTACAAGTCGCCCAACGACTTCGACGGGACGATCAAGTTCTACAAAACGAAGTACCCGGACGCGACCAACAACCGCACGAAGATCGTCAACCAGCCGGGCGTGCACGCGGTTCACATCGCGAACACGTCAGGTAAAGGCGGCTGGGAAGGTCTGAACATTTACGAAGCGAACGACGAGGTTCGCATCTATGTGGTGCCCGCCGGTGGAAGTGGTGGTAGTAAAAAGTCGAAGAAGTAGCAGTTGTTCTTGGGGAATCGTCCAACGGTAGGACTCCAGACTCTGACTCTGGCTATCTAGGTTCGAATCCTAGTTCCCCAGCATCTCAAGGCCGTTCGAGGAAACTCGAGCGGCCTTTTTTTTGTAGAGAAGTGAACAGACCTGTCAACCGCGGTCTCAGCCTTCCGTCGGGCGTTTTCTTGCGGCCCGTCGCAGGTGCTTCAGGCTCGTCGCATGCGAAAGCCCGAACGCCGCAATCACCGCAGTGAGAAGGCTCACCTGGCGCTGAACCTGTTCCTCGAGTCGGTCCGCAAGTCGGAAGGCATCGAGGCGCTCGCGGTCACCACCGAAGACGGCTTCCTGGTCGCTGGCGTCGGCGAGACCGACGTCGAGTGGATGGGGGCTCTGGGCGCTTCTTCCCGCCGCGCCACGCTCACGTGGGAAGAGCGCACCCTGCACGTGCAGCGCGTCGAGGTGAACCGCGTGCCGATGTTCGTGACCTCGGCAGGCCGCGCCGCGAAGGCCGCCTCCCTGAAGGCCGGGTTCGAACGCATCCTCGCGTCTTGACCTGAACAGGCATTCAGTTCGATGCTGGCGGCCCATGAAGCCGCAAGCGATCGCCAATCCGCCCAACCCGTGGGCCACCACCGAGGTCGAGTACCTCGAAGAGATCCCCCTGGCGAAGGTCGAGCTGTACGACGACCACAGCCAGACGATCGTGGCGAAGAACGACAGCCCCGACCTCGGGTTCAGCTATTCCGTCAACCCGTATCGCGGCTGCAATCACGCCTGCGCCTACTGCTACGCCCGGCCTTCCCATGAGTACCTCTCGTGGGGCGCGGGCACCGACTTCGACACCAAGATCGTGGTGAAGCGTGAGGCCGCGCGGTTGCTTCGCCTGCAGTTCGACCGCCCCTCGTGGAAAGGCGACCTGGTGATGTTCTCGGGCGTCACCGATTGTTACCAGCCGACCGAAGCCTCGTTGCGCCTGACCCGGAGCTGCCTCGAGGTCTGCGCCGAGTACCGCAACCCCGTGGCGATCGTCACCAAGGCGCCGTTGATCGAACGCGACCTCGACGTGTTGTGGCAACTGCACCGCGATGCGTCGGTGCACGTGTCGATCAGCATTCCGATCTGGGATCCGGACCTCGCGCGGGCGATTGAGCCGGGCGTGGCCACCCCGAAGCGGCGTATTCAGGCCATCGAGCGGTTGGCGAAGGCGGGCATTCCGGTGGGCGTGATGGTGGCGCCGATCATTCCCGGCGTCTCCGATGAAGGCATGGCCAGGGTGCTCGAGGCCGCTCGCAACGCGGGCGCGACGTCGGCGGGCTACGTGTTGCTGCGGCTGCCGGGCAGCGTGAAGGACGTGTTCGAGTCGCGCATCAAGGCCGCCCTGCCGCTGCGCGCCGAGAAGATCCTCCACCGCATTCGCGAGACGAGGAACGGCAAGCTCTATGATCACCGCTTCGGCGTGCGCGGCCGCGGTGAAGGCCAGTACGCGGATGCGATAGAGCAGGTGTTCGACTCGTGCGTGAAGCGGCTCGGGTTCAACAATGACGAGCGCTGGGCCGAACATCCCGCGACGTTCCGCAGGCCGCCGCGCGTCGAACCGCAGATGGCGCTCTTCTAGAAATCAGCTGCGCGTTTTTGCGTATGGTGCCGCGCGGAGGTCACACCATGGGCATCTTGAGCTGGATTGTTCTGGGCGGGTTCGCTGGTTGGATCGCGAGCATGTTCGCGGGCAACAACGCGCGGCAGGGCCTCATCGGCAACATCATCGTCGGCATCATTGGCGCGTTCGTCGGCGGCTTCGTCTTCAACTTCTTCGGCGGCGTCGGCGTGACGGGCTTCAATTTGTACAGCTTCGGGGTCGCCTTCGTCGGTGCGGTGATCACGCTGTTCTTGAAGAAGGCGTTGTTCGGGAGAGCTTGACCAAGCCCTCACCCCGACCCAGTACGCCCTCGACTTCGCTCGAGCTGAACGGATTTCGGCC
Organism: Archangium sp.; assembly: GCA_043773025.1. Classification (GTDB taxonomy): domain Bacteria; phylum Myxococcota; class Myxococcia; order Myxococcales; family Myxococcaceae; genus Archangium_A. The sequence continues at coordinate 1,643 of JAYVFP010000336.1, read as the reverse complement.
GGTTCCGTTCGTGCCGAGCGGAGTCGAGGCACCTATTTCACCAGTCGCAGAGAGAGAGGGAGTTTCAGCCTCGCAGCGACTTGAGCGACTCGCGGAACAACAACTCGAACGGAGCCTCAGCACCGGCACGCTCTTCAGCCAACTGAGCGGCCTGCTCGGCCTGGGCTTCTTTGTACCCAAGGTTCACCAGCGCGCTGATGAGGTCGCTGCTGGTGGAAGCAGGCTTCGAGCTCTTGCCCTTCCCCGCCGCCGGCAGGCCATCGAGCACGAGCAGCTTCACCTTCTCCTTGAGCTCCAAGACCAACCGCTCGGCCGTCTTCTTTCCCACGCCGTGGATCTTGGTGAGCCGAGCCACGTCGCCCTTCGCGATGGCGGCGGTCAACTCTGCCACCTCGAGGCCTGACAGCACGTTGATGGCGAGCTTGGGGCCGACGTGGCTGACCGAGGTCAGCAGAAGAAACAGCTCTTCTTCCGGCCGGCTCGAGAACCCGTAGAGATCGAGCGCGTCTTCACGCACCACGGTGCGAATGCGCAACGTCACCGGCAGCCCCACCTCGGGTAACCGCGCGAGCGAGAGGATCGACAGGGCCACCCGGTAGCCGACGCCGTTCACGTCGACGATCACCTCGGTGACGTCCTTCTCCAACACCAGGCCCTTGAGAAACGCGATCATGAAGCGGAGCCGATAGCAGCGGAACGCTGCGCGAGACAGACCGGAGCGCAGCGGAGGGCTGGCCGAGGCGACGCGACCCAGATCATGAAGCGGAGCCGATAGCAGCGGAACGCTGCGCGAGACAGACCGGAGCGCAGCGGACACAGATCACGGAGCGGCCCTCACCACCGCGGGCTTGAGCCGCGAAAGAAACGTGCTTCCCGCTGACGTCTTGCCGCCGCTCACCCGGGGCATGCGCAGCTGATTGACGTGACACAGCGCCACCGCCAACGCGTCATAGGCATCTTCACGCTCGAGCGGTTCGCTGAGCTGGAGCAGCCGAGCCACCATGCGCGCCACGGCGTCCTTCGAATCATTCCCGCCTGCGCCCACGGCCTTCTTCACGCGGGCGGGCGCGTACTCGTGAACCTCGAGCCCGCGCTGTGCAGCCAGGAGCAACGCCACCCCGCGCGCGTGCCCGAGGATCAACGCGCTGCGAGCATTCTTGTGCGTGAACACGCCTTCCACCGCGACCGCATCCGGCTTGAAGACGTTCACGACTTCCTGAAGGTCACTGAAGATGGTGCCCAGCCGCTGATGCAATGGCGCCTTCAGGTCAGCTCGCACCACGCCGCTGGCGACGTGAACCGCCTTGTTGGAGCGCCACGCCACGAGCCCGTAGCCCAGGAAACGACTGCCGGGATCGATACCGAGAACGAGCATGGGGTGAACAGATGTTTACCCCTGGCTGCGGTCGGACTCCAGATTTGCCTCTCACCCTGCCCCTCGCCCCGGAGACTGGTGAAATAGGAATCGGGGTCCATCACCGGTCTCCCCGAGCCCAGTCGAGGGGGCACTTGCAGTGCGAAGGAAAGGCAATCCCTCGACTTCGCTCCTCAGGAACAGCCCACACCGTTCGCATCGAGCGAAGTCGAGATGCCACTTGCTGCGCGAGGCGGAAGTGCTCCTTCGACTTCGCTCAGGAGGACCG
>JAYVFP010000335.1:0-23884 GCA_043773025.1 Archangium sp. | reverse complement strand
CCGAAAACCCGTGCTCTGCGGCGATGAACTCCAGCAGCCGCCCGTCGACGGGCCGCAGGTGGGTGGGATCGAGGTAGAAGTTGAGCGCTGCGAGCAGGCTGCGCCAGTTGGGCGTCTCGAGAATCAACAACCCGCCGGGCTCGAGGCGCGCGGCCGCGAGTTGGAAGAGCTCAATGACCTTCTGGAAAGGCACGTGTTCGATCACGTGCAGCGCCACGATGGCCGCGAGGCTCTCTTCGGGTTCGTCGGCCAGCACGTGCCAACCGTCGCCCGAGCGCGCGTCGAACCCCTTCGATTTGAGCACCGCGACCTGGCTGACGTTGGCGTCGACGCCGTGCCACTTGAACCCGGAGTCGGACACGAGCCGGGCCATCTCGCCGCGGCCCGGACCAATTTCGAAGACCTTGCCGGCGGGGTGGCGGGTGGCCAGCTCCTCGAGCCACGGCCGGTACACCTCGTGCCTGCGGAGCACGTCCTGGTAGTCGCCGCGAAAGCGCTCTTCGAAGCCGCGGTACTGAAGATCGCTCAGGTTGGTGGTGCCTTCGAGACGGGCCACGGTCGCGCGCAGCGTCTGGAGCTCATTTTCGGTGCGATCGAGCATGGTGCCCACCGCGCGGGTCATCGCTCCGAAAGCCGCCGCGAGGCTCCTGAGCCGTTCGTCACGGCCCGCGCGCGCAGTCTCGATGACCTGCTCGAGCAGGGAAAAGGCGCGCTCAAACGGCGTGTTCGGCTCCTCCCGCTTGCTCGCCGCGGCTTCGGCGGCCGCTGCCATGCGTTCGGAGTCCTGCAGCAGCTGTCGGAGGGTCGGTTCGGCCATGGTTTCACACCGCCGCTGGAACGACTGGGCTTCGGGCACCCTCTCATCGAGGTCGCCCACCGTCAACGATCCTCAGCGTTCGCCCGCAGAGAGCAGCGCCCGGGCGATCTCGAGCACGGCCTCACCCGTCTGGGCCCAGGTGGTGACGCGGTAGCTCTCGGCGATCGCCCGTTCACGGGCGGCCAACTGCTCCGGGTGATCGAGGTGGTGCTCGATGCGATCGGCCCACTGCCGGTGATCCCAGGGGTCCAGATATTCCACCAGGGCCCCGCCCACCTCGGGGAGCGACGAGTTGTCAGCCGCCAACGCGAACTTGCCGTGCGCCAGGCTCTCGGCGAGCGGCAACCCCCAGCCTTCATAGAGCGAAGGATAAAGGGTGAAGAGAGCGCGCGCGTAGAGCTGATGCAGCTGCGCGTCGGTCACGTGGTCAAGCACCACGAAGCGCCCCTTGACCCGGGGGTCACAGCGCAGATCGTTCAGAAAATCGCCCACCCCCCAGCCCTTCATGCCGACGAAGACGATCAGGGGCAGGTCGGTGCGGCCCCGGAGCAGCAGCTCGAGCATCGCGCGGTAGATCACCTCGTGGTTCTTCCGGCGTTCCAGGGTCGAGACGAAGAGAAGAAACGGCTCGGAGACCAGCGGTACGTCGTGCTGCATGGCGGGGGGCGTGAGATCGCTCCCGAGGTGAACGACCCGCGTCGTCGGCCGAGGCGCACCCGTCTCGTTCAAGAAGGCGATGAGATCGCGCTCGGTCGACTTCGAGATGCACACCACCTCATCTGCGCACCAGGCGACATCGACGAGGTAGCGGGGAAAGGCCCTGGCGACCTCGGGAACGCAGAGGTGAGGGTGGAGCACGGGAATCAAGTCGTAGCAGAACAGCACGACCTTCAGACCGAGCCGCCGCTTGAGCCCGTACAGAAGCTGAGAGTCCTGCTCATCCCAATCGAGGCCGGCTGAGACGAAGACGTCGCCTCGCTCGAACGAAGCAGGGCCGCTGCTGGGAGCACTCCCTGCCGACGCCCGCAGGGCCGCGCTGAACTCCGTGACCTGCTGGCCCAACTCGCTGACCGTGGCGCTCGCTTTCCGGTAGTGGTGCAGCGCCGTACGCAGCAAGGGCGTTGCCTTGCGCGTGAGCTCTCGCAGCGGCGCACGAGCCCCGGGCGGAAGCCTCTCGAGCGCGTGACGCGCGCGCTGGCTGGCGCGGGTGGCGGTGGGCATGCTGCTCTCGGGCGGCGCAACGGGGGCGGCTTGCCCGAGTCGTTCGAGGCGCGCGAACACGTCGGCTGCTCGAAGCTCGAGATAGCCCGGCCCATTCTTGTCGAAGTGGCAGTACCGAACGTGGGGCAGCGCCAGCGTGTTCAGAAATCTGAAACACTCCGCCTCGACGCGCACCACGCCCACCGGTGGACGGTTCCAGTGAACCAGGGTGGTGACGTCGAACCAGATGGTCGCCATGGGTCAGCTCACGAACAATCGCCGAACGGCCGGTGGCACGCCCGCAAGACGCTCAGGCCAGAGCAACTCGGTGCGTGCCGCCGACGGCGCCTTCGGTTCGGGTCCGGTCAGCGCCCGCTGCAGGGCCTGCCTGAACTCGTCACGCGTGTCTGCGATGGTGAGCTCAGGCAATCGAAGGTAGCCCTCGTAGCCCCGCAAACTGATCGAAGTCGCAATGACAGGCTTGCCTGAATAGAGCGCCTCGGCTGTCTTGATGTTGGAGCCGCCGCCCTCGAAGATCGGCAAGACGAAGACCGCTGCCAGGGTCTTGAGCGCAGCCAGATCGTGTTCATCGAGCTGACCGGTGATCTCGAGGCGAGAGCGATTGAGCGAGTCGAAGGGGCCGCCGAAATAATGTTCGGCGAGCAGGGGCCCCACGCCTCCGGCTACCACCAGCTTGCAGTCGGGCGGCACCAGCCCCAGCGAGTCACCCAGTGCGCGGATGAACCCGTCGACGTTGGGCGGGTGGGCGCTCCCCACGAACAGGGCGATCCGCCGGGCCTTCAGGTTGATGCGCCAGGCGTCGACCAGGCGCTCGTTCGGTTCCCAGGCATCGATGCCGTTGGGCGCCAGCAGCACCTCGTTCGCCCCCAGGGACTTCAGGGTCTGCTGATCGGCGACCGACACGGCCAGCGTCAGATCGGCGAGGCGGCAGGCGCTCGCTTCCAGCGCCCCGACCCGGCTCACCACTTCAGCGCCATGGGGCAAGCCGCTTTGCTTGAAGATGGCCTCGCGCAGGGGCGCTTCGATGTTCTGTGATCCGTAGACGATCATCGAACGGGCGAAGCGCGCTTCACCCTTGAGCCGGCGCACGAAGGGGAGCAGCCAGGGTTGTTCGAGGTGAAACACGTCGACTCGCTCGGGCAGTGAAATGAGCGCGCGCTCAAAGGCCTCGTTCGATTCGGCGGCGAAGGTACCCGCGCGCAGATCGGTGGTGGCGGCCATCGGCTTTCCCTCGATGAACCAGCGCGGATCGTCGGTGGGGAACTCGAGGTCGAGCGGGCCGAGCGCGTTGCGGGGGAAACCACCCTGATCGACCACCGCCAGGTGCGTCACCGAGAATCCCGCCGCCTGGTACGCGTTCACCAGCGCCCGGGCGCGCACCTGCCCTCCGTGGCGTGGTTTGACGATGGGGTAGGTGGTCAGCAGCAGAACCGAAGGGCTCATCGGCCTGCCTCGCCCAGGCGGCGCACGGCCGACTTCACCAGGCGCTTGGCTTTGCGGGCGAGTCGAACGATGAGCGGCTGGGGGTGGAGCGTGCGTGGAAAGGTGGGGGCTCGCAGGCGCAGGGCCGCACGCCGCTCGTCGCCGAGCAAAAGCTTCATCACCAACGCCCGGCGCGCTGCACTGGAGTCGAGCTCTCCGCTCAGTTCCCCGGTCGCCGGGGCACGGCCGAGCACCTCCTGAAAGGCCTCGCGCAAGAACCGTTCGTCCGTGGCCTGTTCGAGCCGCTCGAAGCCCAGGCTTCGCGCCCTGGTGGCCCAGGCGTCGAGAAAGGCGCCGTGGTGCAAGGAGAGCGAGTCCACCTCGAAGCCGGCCTCCCACATGTAGAAACGGAAGAGGCCCTCGGTGAAGCCACTCAAGTGAAAATCGCCGGTGTACGCCTGCGTGCCGAACAGGTTCTGAACGAGGCGTTCTTGATCTTCGATGTTCTGGTGCTCGGGAACCTCGAGCAGACGAACCAGCCCGCCCAGCTCAGTGGTGCGAATGAAGATGCGCCCGCCCGGCTTCAGCACGCGATTCCATTCGAAAAGTGCGCGGCGCACGTCGGCGCGGGTCACGTGCTCGAGCACGTCCTGGGCGATCACCTCTTCGTAGAACGCCGACGGGAAGCTGGCGAGGTCGAGCACGTTGGCCACCACGTCCGGGTTGTGGCGGGCGTGCATGTCGACGTTGACGTACCCAAGGCGGTAATCAAAACCACAGCCGACGTTCAGCTTCTGGTGCGCCCGCTCCTTCATGGGGTCGCCCTTATCACGGCCCCGGGCCCCTGAAATCGGTTGGTTGCTTCGTTGCGTCACCCTTTGCTAGAGCGGGCGGCCCTTCCTGCCGCGACGAAGGACCGAGGAAGCCGTGTGATCGAGTCACAGAACCCAGAGATAGACCTCCTTCGGCTGAAGCAGCACATCGCTCAGGGCATGAGCCGCGGCCATGTCGACGATCCGGGGTTTGCGCTCAATCTCGACGATTCGGACCTCATCGGCGCGTTCGTGCGCCCGCCTCGTCCTCACCTGCCCGCCTACGTTCCAGCGCCTCTGCAGCCATCGTTCCTGCCTGATCCAGCAGGGCGCTACGACGTGCACGACCTGATGGCGTTCCACGACGGAGCGTTCGTTCAGGTGGCGTATCTGAGCATTCTGGGCCGCCAGCCCGATGCGGCGGGCTTCGAGCATTACCTGACGTTGCTTCACCGCGGCCACTCCAAGGCCGAGCTGCTGGGTCAGATGCGCGACTCCGAAGAGGGGCGCGCCAGGGGCGCTCAGGTTCGTGGCCTCGCGCTGCGCTACCGGCTCGCCCGCATCTTCCGCCTGTCTTTGATTGGCCGCCTCGCTCAGATTGCGATGGCGATCTGGCAGCTGCCCGTCACCCAGCGCAACCAACGTCGTTTCGAAGACTCGATGTTCAGCGTGTTGGGGCAGGTTCAGGAAAACGCTCGCGCGCAGAGTGAACGTCTGCGTCAGGCGATCGAGGCGTTGGGGGCAGGGCAGAACCTGCTCTTCGATCAGCTCGAACGTTTCGAGCGGCGGCTGGAGCGCCATCGCACCCGGTTGGAGCTCATTCGTGGCGCGGTCAATTCGGGCCGCGCGAGGGTCAGCACGCTCGAGCGCGCCTTTGCGCTGCAGCAGCGCACGCTCGATGAGGCCAGCAAGGCGATCCTGGCGGCCACCACCGCGCCGAAAGACGATCACCTGCTCGACGGGTTCTATGCCGACTTCGAATCGCGCTTCCGGGGGCCTCGCGAGGAAATCAAGAAGCGCCAGGCCGTCTACCTGCCGGTCATCGACCAGGCCACGGCGGGCACAGCCGAGGCACCCGTACTGGATCTCGGGTGCGGCCGGGGCGAGTGGTTGGAGAGTCTGGCCGAGTTGAAGTTGATCGCCCACGGCGCCGACCTCAACCAGGTGTTCATCAAAGAGAACCGCGCCCGGGGGCTCGAGGTCGTCGAAGACGACGCGCTCGCCTACCTACGGGGCCTGCAGACGGGCTCGATCGGTGCGGTCACCGCCTTTCATCTGATCGAGCACCTCCCGTTCAAGGTGCTGGTGGCCCTGATCGACGAAGTGCTTCGGGTCTTGAAGCCGGGCGGGGCGGTGATCTTCGAGACGCCCAACCCGAGCAATCTTCAAGTCGGCGCCTGCAATTTCTATCACGACCCCACTCACCGGAACCCGATACCCATCGGGCTGGCGGTCGCGCTGCTCGAGCTGCGTGGGTTCACGAAGGTGTCTGTCAAAGAACTCCACCCCTACCCAGACACGGAATGGGTGACCGGCGGGGGGCCGCGCGTCGATGGCACCCTGAACAAGGTCCTGTTCGGGCCGCAGGATTACGGCGTCATCGGTTGGAAAGCGATCGGATGATGACCGCCTCGAACGCCGTGAGTGGGTGGCCAGCCGCGCGGGCGGTGCCCTCGCCCATCGGGGCGGTGCACCAGTTTCACCCGTCCTGCGCCAGCGGTGACGGCATCACCAACGGCATGTTCCTCACTCAAAAGATTCTCCGCCGGCTGGGGTACCAGTCAGAGATCTACTGCGAGAACATTCCCCCCGAGCTCGAGCCGGTGGTGCATCACGCCTCGAAGCTGGAAGACAGGCCGGGCGACCTGCTCTTGTTTCATCACAGCCTCGGTTATCGCAACCTGCACTGGCTCAAGAGGGTCGCGGCGCGAAAAGTGTTGGTTTATCACAACATCACGCCCGACTTCCTGTTGCCCGAAGGCGACCTGCGTGAGCTGAGCAGGCTCGGCCGCAATCAGTTGCAAGAGGTTCGTTCGTTGTTCGAGGCCTCGATCGGCGACTCCGAAGAGAACGCACAGGAACTCGAGGCGCTCGGCTATCGCGATGTTCGCGTGCTGCCTTTGCTGGTCGATCTCGATCGCTCAGGGGCACACCCGCCGAATCGGGGCCTCGTCAATTCGTTGCAAGACTCGGTGAACATCTTGTTCGTCGGGCGAATCGCCGAGAACAAGCGCCAGGCCGACCTGCTCGACTGCTTCAATCTGTACCACCGGCATTTCGAGCCGCGCGCCCGGCTGCACCTGGTCGGCTCGACCACCAGCCGCGGCTATCTCTCGGCGATTCGCCGCAAGGTGAGCGAGCTCGATCTGGAGAGCGTCGTTTCGCTTCCCGGCAAGGTCTCCGAAGAAGACCTCGCCGCCTACTACCAGGTCGCCGACGTCTACCTTTCGCTCAGCGAACACGAAGGCTTTGGCATGCCGCTGATCGAGGCGATGGCCATGGGCGTACCCGTGGTGGCGCACGCCTCGACCAGCATCCCGTGGACGGTGGGCAGCGGCGGCCTGCTCCTTCAGACCCGTGATCCCGAATACGTCGCGGCCACGCTCGACATGGTGGTCTTGAACCCCGGCCTGCGCCGGGCGATGCGCCGAGGGGCTCGCAGGAGCTTGGGCCGGTTCGAATCGGCCGCGCTGGAGCACGACCTCTCGCGGCTGCTTCATGAGCTGTCGGGGCGCGGGGTGGAAGAAACCCCCGTCTTGCCGAGCATGACGGGTTCATGGCGGGTGGAGGGCCCCTTCGATTCGTCGTACAGCCTCGCCATCGTCAACCGCAACGTGGCCATCGCGTTGTCGGAAGCGGGTTTGCCTGCCGGCCTGCTGAGCACGGAAGGCGGGGGGGATTTTCCGCCCGACGCGGCCTTCGTCGCAGCCAACCCCACCATCGGCGAGCTGGTGGAGACGGGGCGTGACGCTCTCCACCAGGACGTGACCCTGCGTTTCTGCTACCCGCCGCGCACCGAAGGCATGCAGGGGTTGGTGCGAGCGATTCATTCGTATGGTTGGGAAGAGACCGGTTTCCCCCAGCGCTACGTGAATTGGTTCAACCAACGCCTCGACCTGGTGACGGTGCTCTCGACCACGGTGAAGAAGGTGTTGATGGACGCCGGGGTGAAGGTACCCGTGGCGGTGGTCGGCGCGGGCACCGATCATCTCCCCGGTTCGGTCGACGAGCAGCGGCGGCCCGGGCAGGGGCCTTTCCGCTTCCTGCATGTCAGCTCGTGTTTCCCCCGGAAGGCGCCCGACGTGCTGCTCGAGGCCTGGGGCCGCGCGTTCACCAGCGACGACGCCGCCGTTTTGCTGATCAAGACCTTCCCCAACCCTCATCACTCGATCGAGGCCGATGTCCTCGCCTTCAGGGCGAAGTTTCCCCGGGCAGCTCCGGTCGAGATCGTCAACGCAGACGTCGATGACGAGGCGTTGTCGCGCATGTACCAGGCAGCCGATGCGTACGTAGGGGCAGGCCGTGGCGAGGGCTATGGTTTGCCGCTCGCCGAAGCGATGCGTCATGGCTTGCCGGTGATCACCACTGCCTGGGGGGGGCAAACCGACTTCTGCGACGAGTCGACCGCGTGGATGGTCGACTACACGTTCGACTACTCGCGCTCGCACCTGGTGGAGGGCGTTTCGTTGTGGGCAGAGCCCGACGTGCAGCATTTGGCCACCCGCCTGCGCGAGGTCTTCTCGGCGACGGCCCAGCAGCGCCAGCAGCGCACCGGCCTGGCGCGCGCGCGCATCACCGCGGAGTCGTCGTGGGCGAGGGTGGCCCAGCGCACCAAGCAGGCCGTCGAGGCGCTCAGTTCACTGCCCCAGTTCAGCCCCGATCTGCAGGTCGGCTGGCTCACCACCTGGAACTCGCGCTGCGGCATCGCGGAGTACTCCCGGTACCTCGTCGATGGTCTTCATGCCCAGCCAGGCCCCATCTTCGCCAATCGCACCAGCGATCTCATCGGCCCCGACGCCGAGCGGGTGGTGCGGTGTTGGGACTCCGGCGCGCCTCACGAGTCACTCGACGAGGTGTTCGAACAGATCAGAACCCGCGGCCTCGATGCGTTGGTCATTCAATACAACTTCGGCTTCTTCACCTTGCCGGTGCTGGCGCGGTTCATCACACGCCTTCGCCAGCACGGCATCGCCGTGTATTGCGTCTTCCATTCCACCGCGGAGTTCATGCGAGGCAACGAGCGAGTCTCCCTGGGCGACATCAAGGAAGCGCTGGGAGGAGCGACGCGCCTCTTCGTTCACTCGGTGCCCGATCTCAACCGTCTCAAGTCGTACGGCCTGGCGGCGAACGCCTCGATCTTTCTTCACGGCGTTCGGCAGCCCCGCAAGCCGAGCCCTTCTTCGCGCAACGTGATCGGCAGCTTCGGCTTCCTGCTCCCGGGGAAGGGACTGCCTCAATTGATCGAGGCGTTCTCGTTGCTGGCGAAGAATGACGCTTCCTTGAGACTCAAGCTGGTCAATGCGCTGTACCCCGCCCCCGTGTCCAACGAGGAACTCGCGCGTTGCGAGGCGCAGATCAAGGCGCTGGGTCTGGAGGGGCGCGTCGAGTTGGAGACGCGGTTTCTCTCGGAAGACGCCGCGCTCGATCAACTCGCGGACGTGAGCCTGCTGGTGTTTCCGTACCAGGAGACCCGGGAGTCCTCGAGCGCCGCGGTTCGCCTGGGCATCGCCTCGGGGCGCCCGGTCGCAGTGACTCCTTTGACGGTCTTCGAAGACGTCGGCGAGGCCGTGTTCAGGCTGCCAGGCGTGACGCCGCCCGAGCTGGCCGAAGGCATCGCGCAGCTCCTGGGCCAGGCCGACCTCGAGACGAAGTCGACCGAGATGACTGAGCGCTGGTGCGCCCCCCGCCGGTGGAGCGCCGTCGCCACGAAGCTGCTCAACGTCATCGAGTCTTGCGCGGTGAATGCCGAGTTCGATCGGGTGCTCAAGCAGCACCACGGCTAAGCCCAGCGCATGCGAGCCCTGTCTGCCATTGTCGAAGTCGATGAGGTGTTGAAGGCGCTCCCGTCGGAGGCTGCGCACGCGATCAAGTGTCTGGGCCTCGTGCCCGGCTCAGCGGTGCTGGAGTTCGGCTCGCTCTCAGGGGAGACCACCATCGCGCTGGCGAAGGCGGGCATGAAGGTCGCCACCGTCGACGCCGAACTGTGTGAGCGATTGCTCCAGCAGGCTTCGCTCAGCAAGACCAGTTTCGAGGTGAGCCACTCCGATCTGAGGCCTCTGTTGCGCGTCACCGAGCCTGTCGATGCGGTGATCTTCTTCGGCGCCTTTCCTCTCGCTGCTGCGCCCCTGCTCGATGCGCTCGATGGCGTCTTGAAGTCCGGGGGGAAAGCCGTGTTCGCGACGCCGCCGCTGGCCCGCGATGAGGTCGTCACCGCGCTCGCGCGAGCAGGGTGGACGGCACAGCAAAACGGCGGCGCCCTCGAGGTGAAGCGCCGCAAGATGTGGTCGTTCGAATTCAAGGGCGCCGCACGAGAGCTCCGCAGCGAGGTGGGCTCCAAGACGAGGTCGACCCTGCGCGCGAAGTCGACCAGGCCCGCGTTCCTGCTCTTCGGGCCTTTCTGCTCGTTACCCAAAGGCCAGTGGACGGCGACCCTGACGCTTCGCTCCTCGCAGCCCACGGGCCACTGCGTGATGGAAGTCTCGGGTGGTGGCCAGGTCTTCGCTTCGCGCTCGCTGGAGCTGCGAACGCCGATGCAAGACGCGGTGGCGCTGCCGTTCGTGCTCGACAGGCACGAGCCCTTGCTCGAGGTCCGGTTGCTCAGCGGCGACGACCCGGTCGAGGTGGAAATAGTGCAACTCGAGATCTGCGCCGCGTTTTGATGGGACACAGGTCTGGGTTCGTCACGCTGAACTGATCGAGGACACGAGCGCCCGGGCTTCGACGATGTTGTCTTCGATGCTGCAGTAGGTCCACCCGCCGTAGCGGCCGATGGTGTGCACGCCGGCTTTCGCGAGGCGCTCCTTGGTGGCGTTCACCTCGGCGGTCGAGTCGCGGGTGATGTGCACGTAGGCCGGGTTCATCAGCACCGAGTGCTCCGCCACCAGCTTCTGCGTGGTGATCACGCCTTCGCGTTTCAGGCCCTCGAGGACCGCGGCCCGCAGCGCCGGCACGTCGAGCTTCGCTCCATGGGGTGAACCCAACTCCACGTAGAGGCTCATGCGGTCGGTCTCGAAGATGTTGTCGTAGAAACCCACCCGGTAGAACGGCAACGAGCGGTCGGGGTAGTAGACCCAGTGCACGTCTTTGGGGCCCTTCGCGTCGAAGCCGAGGTTGAAGACCAGCACCTGATTCCACGTGAAGCGTTTCGGGTCGACCGGCTGCCCGCACAGCTGCATCAACACAGGGAAGGGCGCTGAAGAGACCAACCGCTCGAAGCGGTACTCGTCTTTGTCCGTGCGTACCGTCTTCGAAGCCACGTCGATGCTCACCACCGTCTCGTTCAGGTGAATCGCCGACGGCTCGACCTCGCTGGCGATCGCGTTCACGTATTCGATCGCCCCGCCTTCCGGGTACGTGAAGGTCGCGTTGTACGACGCGTTGTCCGACTGCTTCATGTTGCGAATGATGTCGGTCAGATCCGCGTGCGGGAAGAAGCGGCCCATCGCGTCCTTGTCGAGCGTGGCCAGGTCGGTCGCGTAGAGCTTCTCGTTGTACGGAATGAGGAACTTCTCGGCGATGGAGCGGCCGAAGCGCGCGTACAGCATCTCCTTGAAGTTGGTCTGCGGGTCGGTCGGCTTCGCGAAATACAAATCGTGCAGGCAGTCGATGAACTCCGCCTGCGGCAGCTGGTGGATGTTCTTCTGGAACGGGAAGTCGATCTGCTTGCCCGCGTAGGAAACGAACGACTTCTTTACCACCTTGCGCACCTGCTGCCCCGGCATGCGCTCGAGCAGGAAGCGTTCGATCTCCGGGTGTTTGAAGTGGAAGAAGTGGCCGGAGTAGTCCCAGACGAAGCCGTCCTTCTTCACCGTCTTGCAGTAGCCGCCGATCTCGGAGTCACGCTCCAGGATGACCAGGTCACTGCCCTTGCCGAGCGCCGCCGCCGTGGCGAGCCCGCTCATGCCTGCACCGATGATCACCGTGCCGACTTTTCTCATGCGCGAGTGCTTACGCCACGTACGTCCCCGCGCCGAGTGCGATCGCAAGGAGCCCCAGCAGCACGGCGAAGATCGCCAGCACTACCTTGCGCAGTATCGGCCGCTCGGCGAGCAGCAACGCCGTAGTGAGGAAGAGCGGGAAGGCGGCGATCACGTACCGCCCCAGACCCTGGAAGTCTTTGCTCGAGACCGCCGGAATCCCCACGATCAACAGCGTGAAGAGGCCGTAGCCCCAGCCGAGCCTCTTGAAGGTCGGCACCACCATGATCAGCGCCAGCACGGTGACCAGCGCGTGGCCTCCGAGGCGAATGCCGATGCGCGGCTCGACCTGCGGGAACATCGTCTTGAACCACTCCACCTTGAGCCACGAGTGCCAGCCCGGTGGTTGTGCCCAGCCTGGCGCTGATTGCACGTGCACGAAGGCGATCGGGTCGTCGAAGCGCAGCTCGAGGTAGGCCATGAACGCGACCAGGCCCAGTCCTGCAAGCGCGGGCACGAAGTCACGCAGTCGGAGCGGTGCACCTCGACGGCGTTCGAGGCTGCGCACCAGCAGGCCGATCACCACGGCTGGGGCGACGGGGCGACTGGCGCAGGCGAGGGCTCCCAGGAGGGCGCTCAGCAGCGGGCGATCTTTTTCCAACGCCCAGAAGGCTCCGACCGCGAGCAGCAGGAACAACGCGTCTGAGTAGACGACCCCGTAGAGGTATTCAGCGAACGGGTAGAGCGCGAGCAGCCAGAAGGCGGTCTGCCAGGACCCGGGGGACAACTGCTTTGCCCAGCGGCTGAAGACGTAGAGACCTCCCATCGCACACAGGAAGGAGACCGTGATGCCGGCGACCCAGCGGTTGATTCCCAGCCAGGTGATGGCTCGAATCAGCAGCGGGTACAGCGGGAAGAAGGCGACTGGAGACTGTTCGCCGGGTTTGAGCCAGTAGCCGTTCGTTGCGATTTCGCCGTACCAGCCCGCGTCCCAGCGGATCAGCGCCTCGATGAAGGCGATGTCGGGCACGTCTGGGGGCATCCAGTTGGTGGGCGGGTAGAGGAGGGATCCGAGCGTCGCCAGTGCGACCGAGATGACTGCCACCGGCAGCGATCTGACCAGCGACCACTGAATGCCCTCTCCCCGACCCTCTCCCCCGCGGGGAGAGGGAGAGCGTTGGTTTGAGGTTGGTGTCTCGAGTTCTTCAGCGGCCGACATGGCGAATCGTCACCAGGGCTCCATCGACGTCTTCCCGGCCTTTGAGATCCACCACACCTTCCAGATACCAATCCTGCTCACCCTTCGAATCGATCAACGCGTGACGCACCGTCCACTGGCGATCCTCACCCGGGATCATCTGCGTGAGCACCGGCTGACGCGCTCTTGGCGTCGTGTCGAGGACCGGGTGCTCGGCCCAGTACGGCTCCAGCGCCTTCTCGAGCGCCTCCTCGGTCCACCCTGACTCCGCGCCTCCCAATTGCTCCACGGCCGCTTCGTACGACTTGCGCGAGATCAACCGAACGAACTGATGCAGCTCTGATCGCACCCGCGCCGCCAACGCCTTCGGGTTCTTCGCGAGATCGGGCTTCTTGCGCGGCGTGTTCGCCACCGGCGCATCGACTTCCTCCGCCGTGCCGTACCGCATCGCTTCCCACTCCGCGACCAGCGAGCTGTCGGTGTGTTTGAGCGTGGTCAGCACGTACGCCGCGATGTCCTCGAGCGCCTCGTTGTGCGAAGACTCCGGCACGTTCTGCACGATCGTCTTGTACACATCAGACAGGTACCGCAGCAGCACGCCTTCACTGCGCTGCAGCTCGTACTCCTTGATGTACTCGTTGAACGTCTGGCAGCTCTCGAACAGATCGCGCGCGATCGACTTGGGCCGAACGTTCTCTTTCGCCACCCACGGGTGCTTCGCCGTGAACTCATCGAACGTGCCGTAGATAAGCTCTGCCAGCGGCTTGGGATGCTCGACCTTCTCGAGCTCGATCATGCGCTGGTCGTATTCCATGCCCTGCGCCTTCAACTCCTGGATCTTCTCGCCCTTCGCCTTGTTCCGCTGCGCATAGAGCACCGGATCCGGGCTCTCGAGGATCGACTCCACCAGCGACACCACGTCGAGCGCGTACGTCTCACTCTCGGGATCCAGCTTGAGCAACACCTCGAGCAGGTACATCGACAGCGTGTGGTTGAGCGAGAAGTCGCGCTGCAGCCCCTCGGCGACCTTCACGTGCGCGGCCATGGTCGCCGTGCGCTTGACCACCGTGACGATGCCCGCATCGACCAGGGCGCGGAACACCGTGCGCGAGTGCTTGAGCAGTCGCATCTTGTTGATGTCGTACGTGTGCGAGAGACCAATCAGCTCTACCAGGCGCCGATAGCCGCTCGTGCTCGCGCCTTCGTACGCCTGCAGCAGGCTGACGATGAGGCCGTGGGTGACGGTGAAGCGCGACTCGAGCTTCTCAGGCAAGTTCGTCCGCAGCTTCTCGAACGTCGCAGCGTCGAAGTGCACGTAGCCCTTCTGCGGAGCCTTCTGCATCGTGACCTTCTTGCCCTCGGCCTTCTTCTGCTGGAGCTTCAGGTTCTCGATCGTGTGCGCAGGCGCTTGCGCCACCACGTAGCCACGATCATCAAAGCCCTTGCGCCCCGCGCGCCCGGAGATCTGGTGAAAGTCGCGCACCGGAAGCACGACCGTCTTCTCTCCATCGAACTTGCACAACTGCGTGAAGAGCACCGTACGAATGGGCACGTTGACGCCGACGCCCAGCGTGTCGGTGCCGCTGATCACCTTGAGCTGACCTGACTGCGCCAGCCGCTCGACCAGGCGCCGGTACTTCGGCAGCAAGCCCGCGTGGTGAATGCCGATGCCGTGCATCAGGAAGCGCTTCAACTCCTTGCCGAAGGGCGTGTCGAACTTCACGCCGACCAGCGCCTCCTTCAGCTTCTGCTTCTCCTCCTTGGTGCTCACGTCGATCGACATGCAGTTCTGCGCCTGCTCGGCCGCCGACCGCTGGCTGAAGTTCACCAGGTAGATGGGCGCCTTGTTCTGCTCGAGCAGCTTGCCCACCGTCTCGTGCAGCGGCGTCTCGGAGTAGGTGAACTCCAGCGGCACCGGGCGCTGCGCCGAGCGCACTTCGATCACTTCCCTCTTGGTGATGTCGGTCAGCGAGGTGGCGATCGCCGTGGTGTCGCCCAGCGTGGCCGACATCAGCAGGAACTGCGTCTCGGGCATCGAGATGAGCGGCACCTGCCACGCCACGCCGCGATCCTTGTCGCCGTAGTAATGGAACTCGTCCATCACCACGCACTCGGCGAACTGCCGCTGCTCGCGCACGGCGAAGCTCGAGAGGATCTCCGCGGTGCAGCAGATGATTGGCGCCTTGCGGTTGATCGCCGCGTCACCCGTCATCATGCCCACGTTCTCTGCGCCGAACGCGTCACACAGCGCGAAGAACTTCTCGTTCACCAGCGCCTTGATGGGGCAGGTGTAGAAGCTCGTCTTCCCCTGCGACATCGCCAGGAAATGAAACGCGAGCGCCACCAGCGACTTGCCAGAACCCGTTGGCGTCGCGAGCACCACGTGCTTGCCTCCCAGCAGCTCGAGCACCGCTTCTTCCTGGGCGGGGTAGAGCGAGAGGCCCGTGGTGGTGACGTACTGGATGAAGCGGTCGAGCACCGCGTCAGGGGTGAGGCGAGGCTCCCCGGGTTTCGGGAGGAGGGCGGCGAGGGGTGCGGTACTCAAGGCGGCGCGAAGAGACCACGCCCGCTTCTTCTCGCGATGAACTTGTTAGCCATGAGGGCGTGGACGGCGATTTTCAAACTGAGTTTCAGAACCCAAGATGACCTGTGAATCTGTCAACCCAGCGATTTACCAGCGTCGATTCGTTGACTTAACAAAATTTACAAGTGCCGCGAAATTAACCCTCTAACGCACCTTGTTATCAGGGAATTGAGACGCTACTTTGTTTGTCGTTACAGGCAGTTACGCGATTAGCTGATTTACGGGAGCAGCCGAATGACCACGTCACAGGGCATTGAAATCTCGGGTCGTTCCTCCGAAATGGTGAGCGCGAAGGTGAAGGATTTCCTTCTCGCCCTCGAGCGGAAGTTCGGGGAACGGCGCCGCGAGCTGCTCGCCTTGCGAAAAGGAAAGCAGACCTGGGATTTCCTGAGGGAGACCGCCTCGGTGCGCGCTGGTGACTGGCGGATCGCGAAGGTGCCCGCCGTGCTGCTCGATCGCCGCGTGGAGATCACCGGCCCCACCGACCCGAAGATGGTCATCAACGCGCTCAACTCAGGCGCGAACGTCTTCATGGCCGACTTCGAAGACTCGCTGGCCCCCGCCTGGGAGAACGTGCTCGGTGGCCAGGAGTCGCTCTACCGCGCGGTGCGCCGCACGCTCACCTTCCAGAGCCCCGAAGGAAAGCAATACAAGCTCAACGACAAGCCGGCGGTGCTCTTCGTGCGCCCCCGCGGCTGGCACCTGGAAGAGGCTCACGCCCTCGTCGACGGCCGCCCCATGAGCGGTGGCCTCTTCGACTTCGGCGTCTTCTTCTTCAACAACGGCAAGGAGCAGCTCGCCCGCGGCGCGGGGCCCTTCTTCTACCTGCCCAAGCTGGAAAGCCACCTCGAGGCCCGCCTCTGGAATGACGTCTTCGTCTTCGCCGAGGCCACGCTGGGCATCTTGCCGGGGAGCATCAAGGCGACCGTGCTCATCGAGACGTTGCCCGCGGCCTTCGAGATGGATGAGATCCTCTACGAGCTGCGCGAGCACTCGGCGGGCCTCAACTGCGGCCGGTGGGACTACATCTTCAGCTTCATCAAGAAGCAGCCCAACCAACTGCTGCCCGATCGTTCGCAGCTCACGATGGATAAGGGCTTCCTGCGCGCCTACGCCCAGAAGCTCATTCAGACCTGTCACCGCCGCGGTGCGCACGCGATGGGCGGCATGGCTGCGCAGATTCCGATCAAAGACGACGCTGCCGCCAACGACGCTGCGCTGGCTCGCGTGCGCGCCGACAAGGAGCGTGAAGCGCGCGACGGTCACGACGGCACCTGGGTCGCGCACCCGGGCCTCGTACCGGTGGCCAAGGCCATCTTCGATGCGCAGCTCACCGGGCAAAATCAGCTCCACGTCCTGCGCTCCGACGTGAACGTTACGAAAGAGGATCTTCTCCGCGTGCCTGAAGGAACGCGCACAGAAGACGGGCTCCGGCACAACGTGCGCGTCGGCGTGCGCTACCTCGAGGCCTGGTTGCGAGGTCAAGGCTGCGTGCCGCTCTTCCACCTGATGGAAGATGCCGCCACCGCCGAGATCAGCCGCGCTCAGGTCTGGCAGCAGGTCCGCCATGGGGTGATCACCACGGAGAAGCTCGACCAGGTCATCTCTGAAGAGCTCGCAGGCGCCAGCGGAGGGAAGTTCTTAGAAGCGAA
Organism: Archangium sp.; assembly: GCA_043773025.1. Taxonomy (GTDB): domain Bacteria; phylum Myxococcota; class Myxococcia; order Myxococcales; family Myxococcaceae; genus Archangium_A. The sequence goes on along the minus strand of JAYVFP010000335.1, from coordinate 7,042 downwards.
GTCGCTGTTCCGTTCCTTGTCCCTCGCAGCCGAGTTCGAGGAATTTCTCACCTTGCCGGCGTACCAACAACTGCTGGCCTCCGAAGTGCATCCAGTCTCAGCCGTCTGAATCCCACACATCTCTGCGGTGATCTCACGCGACCTCATTCGGAGGCCGCGAGCGGCACCGCCTTGCCTCGCAGCACGCCCTCCAAGGAGTTGTCATGACTGAAATGATCAAGCCGACGAACCTGACCCCAGGTGATCTCCACGCGCGACGCTTCGACGGCATCAAGCGCCCGTACTCGAAGGCCGACGTCGAGAAGCTGCGCGGCTCGATCAAGGTCGAACACTCGCTCGCGCGTCAGGGCGCCATGCGGCTGTGGGAACTGCTTCACACCCGCCAGTACGTCAACACGCTCGGCGCCATGACGGGCGGCCAGGCCGTGCAGATGGTGCGCGCGGGTCTCGAGGCGCTCTACATCTCCGGGTGGCAGGTCGCGGCCGACGCGAACTCCGCGGGCCAGATGTACCCCGATCAGTCGCTCTACCCCGTCGACTCAGTGCCCAACCTGGTGCGCCGCATCAACGCCGCACTGCGCCGCGCCGACCAGATCGACCACGCCGAGGGCCGCAAGGAGCGCCACTGGCTCGTCCCCATGATCGCGGATGCCGAGGCCGGGTTCGGGGGCCCCTTGAACGCCTTCGAATTGATGAAGGCGATGATCGACGCGGGCGCGGCGGGCGTGCACTTCGAAGATCAGCTCGCCTCTGAGAAAAAGTGCGGCCACATGGGCGGCAAGGTGCTGGTGCCGACCTCGCAGTTCATTCGCACTCTGGTCGCTGCGCGCCTGGCAGCCGACGTGTGCGACGTGCCCACGCTGCTGGTGGCCCGCACCGACGCACAGTCGGCCAAGCTGCTTACCTCCGACATCGACGAGCGCGATCTGCCCTTCATCGACGGCAAGGAGCGCACGGCCGAAGGTTTCTACCGCCTCAAGGGCAACGGTGACGACTTCGCCATCGCGCGTGGCCTGGCCTACGCGCCGTACGCGGATCTCCTGTGGTGCGAGACGAGCACGCCCGATCTGAAGCAGGCCAAACGTTTCGCCGAGGCGCTGCACGAGAAGTTCCCCAACAAGATGCTCGCGTACAACTGCTCGCCGTCGTTCAACTGGAAGAAGAACCTCGACGACACCACCATCGCGAACTTTCAGCGCGAGCTGGGCGCGATGGGTTACCGCTATCAGTTCGTCACGCTGGCCGGTTTCCACTCACTCAACCACGGCATGTTCGAGCTCGCCTCGCAGTACCGGGAGAGCGGCATGGCGGCGTACAGCCAGATGCAGCAGGCCGAGTTCGACAGCGAGCAGTACGGCTACACGGCGACCCGCCACCAGCGTGAGGTCGGCACCGGCTACTTCGATCAGGTGACCGAGATCATCTCGGGTGGCAACGCCTCGACGCGCGCGATGGTCGACTCGACCGAGCAGCACCAGTTCTGAGCTGGCTTCACACCGTTCGCATCGACAGGGTTGATCGAAATAGAAGTCACTCCAATCACCGGTCTCCCCTCGACTGGGCTCGGAGAGACCGGTGACTTATTTCCGCCCACCCTTTCAGGGAGACCGGTGAGGCTACTTCCCGCTGAGGATCCGCTCGAAGGCCTGCCGGAAAACGGCGGCCGTCTGCGCACCCTGAATCGCGAACTTGTTGCCCACGATGAAGGTGGGCACCGAGTTGACGCCGAGCTCGTGAGCGGCCGCGATGCCGGCTTCCATTTCCTGCTTCCAGCGGCCCGCTTCGACCTGCGCCTTCATCTCCACCGGGTCGAGGTCGGCCACCACGGCCGCCGCACTCAACACCGCCCAGTCGTGCAGATCGTCGCCGTGCGACCAGTACCGATGCAGCACCTCGTGATGAAACGCCTCGAGCTTGCCCTTCGACCGGGCGTACTCGGTGCACTCGTGCGCGCGCCGGCTGTTCGGCACGTGGTCGCGGTGCTTGATGACGATGCCCAGCGCCTTGGCGCGAGCGGTCAGCGGGTTGTTGGGGTCAGCGATTGATTGCTTGATCCGGTCAGGCAAGGCCCAGCCTTCTTCAGGGGCATCGGGGCGCAGCATGAACGGCCGCCAGTCGATGACGAACTCAAACTCTTTCTTGAGCGTGTCGACCTCGCCGAGGCCGATGTAACACCACGGTCAAACGTAGTCGGACCACACGGTCAGCGAGATGGGCTCCATGCCCTCTTCTCTCTCACGGTGATTCTGGCGGAGCAAGCCCCCACACTTGCTCAAAGAAGCAGGTCCTCTTGAGATTTCCGATGCCTTGCCAGAGGGCCACGGCTAGCGTCGCGCCACTTATGGCCAAGGCCCGCTCGAAGAAAAAGGCGAAGTCCGGCAGCAAGACGAAGTCCAAGACGGCTCTGAAGAAGAAGCCGGCGATCAAAGTGAGGTCGGTGAAAGCAGTGACGGCCAGGGCCAAGACGACGCCTGCGCTGAAGAAGAAGTCGGCCAAGGCCCCCGCGAAGAAGGTCGTGCTCGAGGCGAAGGTGGTCGCGAAGAGGCCGGCCGCGCGCATCGTGCCCAGGGCGACGCCGCTCTCTCCCAGGAAGCCGCTGCCCCCCGCCGTCAATCGTGCGCTGGCGCAGGCCGACGTCGAGGGGCTGATCAGCCGCTTGCCGCCCCCCGTGCAGCCCGTGGTGAAGACGCTGCGCCGCCTGGTGCTCGAGGCCGCTCCCGAAGCGTCCGAGCTGCTCGATGACGGTTCGCCCGCGTACTTCGCCAACGGCATCTTCGCGCGCATCGTTCCCTCTGAGCGCACCGTGCTGGTGAAGTTCCTTCGCGGTGGGCACCTGCCTTCCGCCAGCGAGCTGACCGGTGACGGCGAGACCCGCACCCTCTCGCTGAGCTCGCTCGCAGAGCTCCAGGAGACCGTGCTGCGCAAGCTGGTGCGCGAAGCGGTCATGTTGAACCTGTCGATGCCCATCACCGTTCAGGCGTGACGGTTCGTCTCGACGCGCTGATCTTCGATCTCGACGGCACGCTCGCCGATTCGATTGGCGACATCGGCGTCGCGATGAACGCCGTGTTGTCGCAGCTCTCGCTCCCTTTGCACTCGATGGAGGCCTACAAGGCCTTCGTGGGGGAGGGCGCAGAGAACCTCGCTCGACGTGCCGTGCGCGCAGCCCTCGGGCTCGACTGGCGCTCGAGCTCGAACGAGACACTTCCCCGGCCGCTGCCGGAGCTCGTCGAGGCGTACCGCGTGCAGTACGCGCAGCTCGGGCACGCGAATTCCACGCCGTACCCTGGCATCGACGTGATGCTCGACGGCGTGGTCGCGAGCGGCCGCAAGATGGCGGTGCTCTCGAACAAACGTGACGACTTCACCAAACACCTCGTCGCGCATGCCTTCGGGCGTTGGCCTTTCCTCGACGTGCGCGGTGAACGTGACGGCGTGCCCAGGAAGCCGGATCCCACCGCGGCCCTCGAGCTGGCGCGCCTGTTCGACCTGCCGCCCGCTCGCATCGGCTTCGTGGGCGATACCCCCATCGACATGGGCACCGCTGCGCGCTCCGGCATGGTGGGCATTGGCGTGCTCTGGGGGTTTCGCAGCCGGGCAGAGCTGATGGAATCGGGCGCCCAGTTCCTCCTTGAACGCCCGCAAGACCTGCTCCCCCTCTTGCGCTGACAGCTGTTGGCCCGCTACATCGCGGTCACTTTCAAAGGGGGACCATGCGGTCACTACATTTTCTGACGGTCGTGGCTGTGTTTCTGGCGCTCGGTTGCGCGAAAGAGGCGACCTTTAAGGTGCGCGAGAGCGTGGAGCAGCTCCACGTCACGCACGCGGTCCCCGGCAGCACGCTGCTGGTGGTCGACGCCGGAGGTCAGCAGCTCGCTTCGGGCGTGGTCGACGTGCAGGGCAGCCTCGTCTTTCGCAAGTTGCCCCCCGGCAAGGACTACTTCGTCAGGACACAGGGGCAGAACCCGGAGCAGACGCGCCCGCTCACCGTGATGTCGGTGGGCTCGAGCGCGCCGAAGGTGCCCACGTATGCCGAGCAGAAGCTGGTGGCCGGTTTCAACTACCTGACCATGCGCGACGGCACGACGTTGTCGGCCTGGGTGACCTTGCCGCGCGGAAGGGGCCCGTTCCCCACGGTGGTGAACTACTCGGGCTACGACGCTTCGCGCCCGCAAGACGCGAACCCCGATCTCGAGTTTCTCTGCACCGACTTCCCCGTGTTGTGCACGCCGCCGACCGATCCCTCCGCGATGCTGGCGGGCATGATGGGCTACGCGACCGTGAGCGTGAACGTGCGTGGCACGGGCTGCTCTGGGGGCGCGTACGACTACTTCGAGACGCTCCAGGTGCTCGATGGCTACGACGTGATCGAGATCGCCGCCGCGCAGGAATGGACCCTGCATCACCAGGTCGGAATGGTCGGCCTCTCGTACCCCGGCATCACCCAGCTCTTCGTCGCCAGCGTCAAGCCGCCCGGTCTCGCGGCGATCGCCCCGATGTCGGTCATCGGCAGCACCGACAGCACGCTGCTCCCCGGTGGCATCTTGAACGACGGGTTCGCGGTGAGCTGGGTGACCAACGTGCTTTCCAAGGCGGTGCCCTACGGCCAGGGTTGGGAGCACAAGCGCGTCGACGCAGGTGACACCCTCTGCGCAGAAAACCAGTTGCTGCACAGCCAGCTCATCGACAACGTCGCCCAGGCCCGGCAGATCACCTACTACCTGCCGGAGGAGCACGACCGCTTCAACCCCTCGAAGTTTGCCGATCGAATCGAGGTGCCGGTGCTGCTCACGGGCTCGTGGCAGGACGAGCAGACGGGCCCGTACTTCTTCCTGCTGTTCGACAAGTTCGTGAACTCGCCCTCGCAGCGGTTGATCGCCACCAACGGCGTGCACATCGACGGCTTCGGCCCGCGCATCTCGATGGAGTGGCTGACGTTCCTCGAACTCTTCGTGGCCAGGCGCAAGCCCATCGATCCGATGAAGGTGCGCAACGTCTCGCCGCTGCTCTACACGCAGTTCTTCGACGCACCGCTGGTGCTGCCGGCCTCGCGGTACTCGAGCTATGCGACGTACGAAGAGGCGCTCGCCGCGTGGAAGGCCGAGCCGAAACTCAAGGTGCTCTTCGAGAGCGGTGCGGGCGATGCGATGGCGCTGGGGGCTCCGGAAGAGACGTTCGAGCACGGCTTCACGCAGTGGCCTCCCGCCGAGACCGACCCCCTCGAGGTCTACTTTCAGCCGGGTGCGGCGCTCGCTGTCGCTGCGCCCACGGTGACCGAAGCGGCCTCGGTGTTCTCGCTCGATCCGGCGGCCGGGGCGATCGGCGTGCTCGCGCCCCGCGGCAACGTGTGGGACCGGCTGCCTGACTACGCGTGGCAGCAGCCGGCCGCGGGTGGCGCGGTGGTGTTCGAGTCGGAGCCGCTCGCCATCGACCTGATGCTGATGGGGACGGCCAGCTTCGACTTCTGGCTCAACTCGCCGGTCGACGACGCGGATCTCGAGGTGACGCTGTCGGAGGTCCGCGCCGACGGCAAGGAGATGTACGTGCAGTCGGGTTGGCTGCGTGCAGGTCACCGCAAGCCGGGCTTCGCTGCGACACGTTTGTGGCCCGCGCAGACGTTGCAGGAAAACGCCTGGGAACTGCTGCCCCTCAACCAGTGGACGCCGGTGCGGGTGGGCACGGCCGGCTTTGCGCACGCGATGCGGGTGGGCTCTCGGGTGCGGGTGTCGATCGATACGCCGGGTGGCGTGCGGGCCGACTGGCGCTTCGCGATCAAGAAGTTCCCCGAGATGGTGAAGTACGGCATCGCGCACGACGCTTCGCACCCGTCGAAGGTCGTGTTGCCGAGGCTCGCGGGCGTGCCGGTGCCCACCGTGGCGCCGCCGTGCCCGTCACTGCGTGGTCAGCCGTGCCGCACCTGGGTGCCCGCGGTGAACGTGCCGTTCACGCCGTGAGTGGCCACCGTTGGTTTCCACACCGGTCTCCCCTCGACTTCGCTCCCAAGGAACAGCGCCACCGTTCGCCCCGAGAGCAGTCGAGGGGCCACTTGGTGCGCGAGGCAGAGGTACTCCCTCGACTGCTCTCGGGAGGATCGGTGTGGCACGCCGGGTGAAATGACGTACCGGTGTGATCACCACCGACGCGATGAACGAGCTCTGCGACCTGATGAAGTCAGGCGAACTCACCGCAGAGTTCTTCGATGGTTGGGTCAGCCGCTACTACGCGATGCCGGGCAACGGCGGTCCCGGCTCGGTGGCGGAGCCTCGAACGGTGGAGAGCGCACGTTTGCGCGTGAAAGCCTTCGACGCGTATCTGATGCAGCCCGGCGTGGTGGCCTGCAGATTCATCCACGCGATCATCGGGCTGCGAAATGTGTTCGCCCTCCACGCGGGCCTGTCGACTCCAATGACGGTGGTCATCGGAAACCCCGTCCCCGCGGTGAGGAAGGCGGCCCCGAAGGCGAGCCCGGGCTTCGGTGATTTGCTCGACCTGCTGCTGGGCCCCGCGGCCCACACTGAACCATCATTCTGATGCCATCGTGGGGGACCGGGCCGGGGAATCGCATCTCAAGGCTCGTGAAAATCCGCGAGGTTGATTGAGCACCTGGGCTCCAGCCAGGTGAACTCCGAGAGCAGGTCCTTCCACGCGGGTGCCTGGGGGCCGCTGCGCTGGAGATCGCTCAGCTCCTTCATCTGGAAAGGCGGCGAGCTCCACCGAAGGAAGGGCGAGGGGCCGTTCCTCACGCACCGCGGCCTTCAGTGCTTCCAGCTTCACCGGCCCGGCAGCCCACTTGAGCGCTGCCTTCGCACGTCACCTTCACGGGCGGGCGCTTCGGGTGCTGGCAGGGCTTGCAGGAGAGAATGAGCGCGGCGGCGAGCGCGGTGAACATGCGGACCTGAAACGCACGAGGGCGCGTGGCGCTCTTCCCATGACAAAGCTGAGTGGATTGAGTGACCTGCAGCCCGAAAGAAAGGTGCTGGCTGCCCGGGTCTCCCTCGTGCTCATCGCGTGCGGGCTCTTCGCACGTCGCGAGGTGCGCTCA
>JAYVFP010000334.1:0-2640 GCA_043773025.1 Archangium sp. | reverse complement strand
AAGGCGAGAGCCGCGCGCTACCAGCGAGTGACCCCGCTCCATCAACGCCTCGAAGTGGCGACCGCCGGAAGCGCCTACCGCCTCTCAGCGCGTCTGCTGATGATGGACGTGGTGGCCGGCCACGGCCACGTGACGCTCGACTTCACGGGAGTGGTCGAGCTGGGCGAAGAGTTCCTCGACGAGCGCTTCCTGGTCTGGGCGCCGGCGCATCGCCACGTCACGCTGCAACTGGTGCACCTGCCCGCAACAGCGAAGAACGGATCAGCGACAAGCTTGAGACCAAACTCGTCGGCATCGCTCGCCGCGGTTAAGGTGTGGTCGTGCTCAGAGAACTTGTGCTCAAGGACTTCAAGAGCTTCCGCAACGAGACAATCACGTTCGGGGCGCGCGGATTCACCGTCTTCGTCGGACCCAACGGCAGCGGAAAATCCAGCGTCCTCGAAGCCGCCCTGTATGCAGCGTTCTCTCACTTTCCCGCGCTGCCAGCATTGCCGGGACTCGACCTTGTTCGCCGAGGGGCCGACGGCTTCGACCTCAGACTCTCAGTCGATGCGTCGCATGTCGTTCCCGGGTCGACTGTTGTCGAGATGGTCAACTTCGACGGTCACCGACGTTCGATCACGCGATGGATCGAGAGGAAGGGTCAGCCGGCGATCTGTGTCTTCGATGAACTCGAGCCTCACAAGGCGGTGCCGCTTCCTTCAAAACTCAAAGGCGTGCAGGAGACCGTGCCGTACCCACGGCTCTTCGACGTCGACCTCAACAAGCTTCGTTGGCCGATGCGTCCGGGCCCTCGGGACGCCGCGGTCTTCCAAGCAGAGCAGGTGATTCAGACAATTTTCGATCTCAAGCTGGGTGGCGACCCTTCGGCCTTCCAGCGACTGATAACTCAGCTGCAGACGATCGTTCCTGCGGTGAAGGCCCTCGCGATCGAACGACAGGAAGTCGGGAGCACCGACCAGTACGGCCTGGTGCTCGACATGAGCACCGGTCCCAGGTTGAAGGCCTCGCAAGTCAGCGAGGGCACACTTCTCGCGCTCGCCCTGCTTACAGCGACCGAGTTGGCCACTGGGCCGACTTTGCTTCTCATCGATGACCTCGACCGTGCACTGCACCCCACTGCACAACGGGAGTTGGTGAAGCTCCTTCGCGCCGTCGTCTCCTTGGGGAACATCGAGGTCATCTGTACGACGCACTCGCCTTACATCCTGAGCGAGTTCGACTTCGATGAGGTACGAGTCGTGAAAGAGATCGGCGGTGCCTCGCGCTGCATGAGCCTCGCGGACGGGCCGGAAGCTGGGCGTTGGGTGAAGGAGCTTGATGCCGGCGAGTACTGGTCCTTCATGGAAGCGCGTCTCCTCCCCAAGGGCGCATGACCCCCAGCCACTCATTCATCGTTGTCTGTGAGGGATCTGTCGATCGCGAAGTTTCGATCCAACTCACTGTTCGTACCTTCTCTGCGTTGGCCGACTGGCTGACTCCGGAGTCGCTCGACTTTCGAGGGATTGACGATGGAAACCTCTCTCAACGTGGGCTGGCATCTCGAACCGACAAGATGTGCCGAAGCACAAAGGATTCAAGGAGGGCTGGGGGCCAGACACCGAGACCGCAAGGCGTGCGTTGCACTTGGCCAGTGGCAAAGGCGTGAGTGGGGTCATCTTGCTCCGCGACGCCGACAAGGCTGACGCAGAATCCAAGCGTGCCGAACTCGAGGCGGCTGTTCGGGCGTTCAGAAGTACGGAGGTCGGAAAGCCGCTGCCGGTCGCCACGGGCGTAGCGATGGCGAAGGTGGAAGCCTGGCTACTCGCAGCGCAGGACCTCGATGCCCAGGTATTACCTGAGCTGCTTCAAGAACTTGGGTTCAATCCCGTCGTTCACCCCGAGGAGTTGACGGCAAGCGATGCTCCACAAGCGAAGCGCAGTGCGAAAAGAGTCTTGGCTCGTCTTTCCACGGTCGAACAAGCGCTCGAGTTGCTTGCTGCCGCAGCACTCGACGTGCTCTTGAAACACGGCAAGAAGACTGGACTTCCTGAGTTCTTGTGTGAACTACGCTGTGGTCTGGGCCCGGTGATGGGTCACGTTCCAAGCTGCGAATGGTGTCGCTGCTCCGACTGAACGACAGGGCGTGTTGCCCGACGCGTTGACCCTCTACGGACTCGGGCTGACGACCGCCGCTTTCGCTTCCTTCTGCAGGTTGAGAGCGAACTTGGAGATGCCCGCTTCTTTCACGAGGTCGATGAGGTTGACCACGTTGGCGTAGTTCAACGCCGGGTCCGCGCTGATCACCGCGCGAGCTTCTTTGTCCTTCGTGACGGCATCCTTCATCTTGGAAACGAAGGTCCCCGACGGAACCTCGATCCCGTCGAGAAAAATCTTGGCGTCCTTGTCCATCGTCACCATCAACGGTGGGTTGGGCGGCGGACCATCGACCTTCGCAGCCGAGGGGAGATCCACCTCCACCGTCTCGCGAACGATCATGTTCGCCGTCACCATGAAGATGATGAGCAGCACGAGCACGATATCCACCAGCGGCGTCACGTTGATCCCGACGATCTCGTCATCGCCGTCCGAAGCATTTCCAGCCATGGGCGACTCTCTAGCCTTCCTCCCGACTCAACGGTACCCGGTGACATCGGCAGG
>JAYVFP010000333.1:0-24053 GCA_043773025.1 Archangium sp. | reverse complement strand
TCAGTCGAGGGGGCACTGACCGCCCGAAGGCGAGGTAATCCCTCGACTCCGCTCGGGATGAACGGTGGGCGCTCCTTATTTCGATCAACCCTGCGAGCCCAGTCGTGGGGGCACTTGCAGTGCGAAGGAGAGGGCGTTTTCAACAGTCTCCTCCGCAGGACGAGGATCCGTCACTTTTATCAAACCAAGGGCCACCGCCACCTTTCCGTTTCTGCCGGGGTAGCGTGTCCATTCCGCAGCCATTTCTACAAAGCCGGCTCACTCCCCCGCACGGAGGTCGCGTGTCACAACTCCCCTTGAGGTCGCTGGTGGTGTTGGCGCTGTTCGCGTCAACCAGCCCGTGGGCCAAACCGCCTGCCCCAGCGGCCTTCTGCGCGAAGTACCCCACCGCGCCCACCTGCGTCGGCACCGTGCCCGCGTGCACCTACTGTCACGTGGCCGCGCCTCAGCGGAACGTCTACGGCACCGCGCTCGAGACGTGGCTCGCTCCCGGGGCGACGCGGCCGTTGTCTGACGGCGACTTCACCTCTGCATTACCTGCCGCGCTGGCCGCGGTGGAAGGCCTCGACAGCGACGGTGACGCGGTCACCGATCTCATCGAGATCCAGCGCGGCACGTTGCCGGGAGATCCGAGCAGCTTCCCCACCGATCTCCCGTGCGCGGGCGGCGTGAACCCTGAGTACAAGGTCTGTCAGTACGACCTGAAGTACGTCTACCGGAAGCTGCTGCTCGACTTCTGCGGCTTCTCGCCGACGTACGGAATGATCAAGACGTTCCAGGCGCTTTCCACCGACGAGTTCAAGCGCACGTACCTCGATCAAGAGCTCGATCGTTGCCTGGGCACCGACTACTGGCGCGGCAAGAACGGCACGTTGTGGAAGCTCGCGCACCCGAAGATCCGCCCGGTCGGCTCGCTCAAGTCGGGTGAAGACCAGGGCCAGATTCCGTTGGCTGACTACTACGACGACTACGCGCTCTTCGCTTACGCGCACACCGATGATCACGACGTGCGCAGCGTGCTCACCGCCGACTTCTTCGTGGCGCGCTCAGGCACCAACCCCACCGTCTACACGCCGGTCACCCTCAAGAGCACGCAGGCCGTCGACCTGGCGCACCGCGCGGGCAACATGACGAGCGCGTGGACCCTGACCTACTTCGTGATGTTCACAGCGCTTCCGCGCAACGCCGCCTCGCAGATGTACCGCGCGTATCTGGGCCTCGACATCGCCAAGCAGGAGGGCCTCTACAGCGTCGCCACCGAGCCTCGCGACTACGACGCCAAGGGCGTGCAGGCCGCGGCCTGCGCTGCCTGTCACGCGACGCTCGACCCGCTCTCGTATCCGTACCGCAACTACAACGGGCTCTCGGGGGGACAGGGTTCGTTCGCCCGCTACGTGCCCAACCGCATGGAGACGCTCTTCGCGAACCAGGGCGCGACGCTGGCGATGACCCCGGAGAGTGGCGTCATCTTCAACCAGCCCGTCACCTCACTGGTGCAGTGGGCGCAGGTCGCGTCCAATTCCGATGCGTTCCTTCGCTCGACCGTCACGGATTACTGGAAGCTGCTGATGGGCCACGCGCCCACCGCTGAAGAGAACGCGCAGTTCGTCGCGCTCTGGCAGGCGCTCAAGACCAACCACAACTATCGGGTCAAGCCGATGCTCCATCAGCTCATCCGCACGGAGGCCTACGGTGCGCCTTGAAAAATTGATGTGGGTGCTGGTGATTGCGCTGACCGGTTGCCCCGGGAAGATCGTCGAAGACGCAGGCACGGGCGGCGGCGCAGGCGGCGGCCTCGCGACCGGCGGAGGCAGCGGCGGCGGAGCGGCGGGAGGGGGCAGCGGTGGTGGCTCGGGTGCCGACGCGGGCTACGCGAAGTCGGCCAGGGGCAACCTGCGCTTCAAGGGCAACGAGCGGCTCACCTTCGATTACTCCGTGGCGCTCGGCATTCCGTTCGATCAGCTCTGCAACGAGCTGGGCCAGTACCCTTGCACCTTCACCGTGCACACCGTGGCGCTCGGCGGCGTCGACCCCTACGGCAAGGGCTTGTACGAGGTCCCGCAGGTGACGGGCTCGACGACGGCCATCGTGGTGGATCGCGTGGCGCTCGCCTCGTGCGTGAAGCGGGTGACGCTGGATCTCGCCACGCCCACAACGGCGATCGTCTTCAAGTCGATCCCGGTCAACGCGGGCAAGCTGACCAACGCGCAGGGGCCGGAAGTTCGCCTCGCGCTCACCGAGCTCGCGCAGCGAGGGTGGCTGCGAGATCCGACCGAGGCAGAGCTGCAGCATTTGATTCAGCTCAACGCCGACCTCGAAGCCACCAACGTGGCTGACCCCGCCACCACCTGGATGAAAGCGGCATGTTTCGCCGTGCTCTCGTCGGCCGAAGCCGTCTTCTACTGAGGAAGAAACAGCCATGACGCTCAAGAAGAATGGTCGCCTCTCCCGCCGCGAAATCCTCCACGCGCTGTCGTTGTGCGCCGCCGGTTCCACCACGCTCGCTCCGTTTCTGAGTGGCTGCCGCAGCTCGCTCGACACGCCCGAGTCGCTCGAGAAGCGGGGGGGGCGCCGCGATGCGCTCGACGGCAAGCCGAAGTTCCTCGTGGTGATCTCGGCTGCGGGTGGCGCGAGCATCATCGACAGCTTCCTGGCCGTGCGCGCCTCGGAGTCGAACAACGCCGCGAACATCAACTGCTTCCCTGACGGCTCGGTGCAGGCCGTGGCGAACAGCCCGTTCCGTGCGGTGAGGTACCAGGCGACCGGCCTCGGTGCCATTCCGGGTGTGCCCATCAACACGGACCAGCTGGCGTTCGTGAACAAGTACAAAAACCAGATGTTGGTGGCCACCTCGGTGGGCACCTCGGTCAATCACGTCATCGCGCAGAAGCGTTCGCTCACGGGCAACGCGGCGTGGCGCGGTCGCACGCTGCAGGAAGTCGTGGCGCTGCAGTTCGGCAGCGGCATGCCGTTGCCCAACATCAACATGGGCACGTCCGGCTACACCGAGCGCGGCACCGACGACTCGTTGCCTGCCTCGTGTTTCGGCGAAGTGGTGACCAGCCCCTCGCTGTGGCCGCTGGGGCTCGACGGCACGCGGGGCATCGAAGGTGCGCCTCCGCGCAACGTGATGAACCTCGCGCGCGCCACCCGCCACCGCCTCGACGCCGAGTCGGTGTTCGGTCAGACCTTCCAGGACGCCGACGCGATGGCCCGCTGGAATGAGCAGCGCAAGAGTGGTCAGCCGCGCATCGAGACGCTCGATTTGATCACCAAGCTCAACGTGCTGCCCGACATGCCGCCGAGCATCCCGCTCACGCAGTACGGCCTCGAGACTTCACCTGATGGCGCTCGGGTTCGTGCCGCGTACCCTGACTTCTTCACCGACCCCATTCAGGGCCAGGCGGCCCTCGCGTTCCTGCTCTTCAAACACCGCGTCTCGTCGTCCGTCACCCTGGGGCCCGACTTCAGCGTGGTGCTCGGTGGGCCGACGGGGCTCGCGAACCCGCCGCTTGCCTTCGACTTCAGCCACAACGATCACCGCGGCGCGCAGGCCTTCATGTGGGCCCGCATTCTCGCCACGGTCGACGCGTTGATCGGCCTGCTCAAGAACGAGCCGTTCGACACCACCACCGGCGAGACGTTGTGGGATCGCACGATGATCTACGTGGCCACCGACTTCGGCCGCACCCGGGTGCGCCCGGGGAACACCACGGTCTTCGGCACCGGCCACGATCTCAACAACGGCTTCCTGATGATTTCCCCAATGGTGAAGGGCAACACCGTGCTCGGTGGCGTCGACCCGAACACCGCGCTGACCTACGGCTTCGATGCGCGTACGGGCGTGGCCATCCCCGGGAAGATGACCTCGAACGAGCCAGACATCTTCTCGGGTGTGTTGACCGCGATGGGCGCTGACCTCAGCGGCAGCGGCCTGCCTGACGCGAGCGCCTTCAAGAAGGTCTGAGCGGAAGTGCTCCCTGGACTTCGCTCCTGAAGAACAGCCCACACCGTTCACATCGAGCGCAGTCGAGATGCCACCTCGAGGCGAACAAGGGGAATCCGTGGTGGGACCACAGCCGACGATCACCGCGGTGCCGGTGGCTCCTCGCGGTGATGAAGAGGTCACCCGCATTCTGGCCCGCGTGCTGCGAGAGGCGAAGAAGGACTGGGCGGACCTCGAAGCAGCCTGGCCAGAGGACGACTCTGAGGAACTCCAGCAGCAGGCCGTTCAGGAGCGCCTGGGTTTCGTCGAGGCGCCGGCGCCTCACCAGCACGCGCGACGGCTCGCGGTGCGCGACGGCTTCTCGCTGCACGCGAACACCGCCGTGCATGGGCACGACAGGGAAGGCCTCGAGCGTCTGTGTCGTTACGGTGCGCGCGGGCCGCTGGCGGAGTCCCGACTCGAGGCGCTCGACGACGGCAGCTACCAGTACTCGCCAAAGAAGGGCACGGCCTTCACCCTCACCGCCGCAGCGGTGGTGCGTCGGCTCGTCGCCCTCCTGCCTCCGGCCAGACTTCACCTCACCTCTCACCACGGCGCCTACGCCCCCAACGCCAGGCTGCGCCCGCTCGTCACTCAACCGCCCCCGCACCAGCAGCCACCATCGCCGCCGCCCAGCGCTCAGAGCGCGGAGGTTCCTGCCTCGAAACCGAAGCGGCCTCGGCTGGATTGCAAATACTGTGGTGCGGACATCATCTTCCGGTACTCGCGCCGCGAGCCGGATGGGACCATCCGTCGTTACAACCGGCCGGTCTCGATTCACATCGGGGGCAGTCGTTGTAACCGCTGATTACTGAGTGGGTCCGCCCTCGCCGTGAAGAACGGCGAGGGCGTTTTCATGCCCGCTGCTTGTTCGGCCGACTTCCAGCCAAAGCGAAGCCACGACATCAGCGACAACGCTATCCACAAGCTCCCGCCAGCATCGCTCCCGGTACAGCAGCATCGCACCGAGAGCGCCCACGCGGTCGGATACTGCGTCGCCGTGCGATCCATGAACCAGCGCAGCATCGCCGCGTGGCTTCATGCGAGTGAGCCGAGTCCGCGGTCGAAGGACTGGCGGCGAGGGCGAAGACGGGCCTGCGACTCGACCGACGCTGTTCGGTCAGTCAGGTCAAGACCTCTCGGCTTGGCGGGTGCGAGCACTCGTCTTGTCGCATCAGCGCTGAACTCCGTCACCGATGACGCCACTCGGCCTAAGATGTCGATCATGTCGCGCATCACGGAGTTGCAGATTCATGACTTCCGCTGTTTCAGGGCGCTCACTGTTCGCGGTCTCTCTCGCGTCAATTTGATCGTAGGCGCCAACAATTCGGGAAAGACCGCCTTGCTCGAAGCGGTTGAGCTCATTGCGGCGAAGGGGAGTCCAGCGCGCATTTGGACCAACCTCGCACGAAGAGGCGAGTTCCTTGGCGGGTCTCGGGCCCCAACTGGCGAAACGAGCAACTACGACCTCACGCAGTTGATTGCGGGTCGCCCCGACGCGCTTCGAGATGGTGCCGCGTTCTCCTTTTCCGCGACGCTCGCGAACGGAGCAGAGCCGGAAGAGCTGCGTCTGGTGGCGAAGATTGAGCGAAAGTCTGGGGTGCCAAGACAGCGTGAATTCCGAGTGGAGACTCAGTCCAGTCGTACCGGCACCGGATTCGGGGGAGTGCTCACGCTGGGATCGCCGACGGGCTTTGGGGACGAAGAGGTGAAGGAGGCTGAGGTCTCTGGATTCCCGGAGAACCCAGCTGTGCTGTTCCTTCCGGCAGGAGTCGCCGCTGCGAAAGACATTCGTGCCCTGTGGGCAGAGATCGTTGGCAACCCCGAAGAAGACTACGTGCATCGGCTTGCCACGATGGTCGACCCCCGAATCAAGAAGCTCGTCGTCGCAGCCTTGGCGTCGCCTCGGGGCTGGGAGGGGATATACGTCCAGATGCTCGACAAGCAGACTCGAGTTCCGATCGCTGGTTTCGGTGATGGCCTTCATCGCGCGCTGCTTCTGGCGTGCGCGCTCGTTCGGTGTCGAAAGGGTGTGCTGCTCATCGACGAGATCGACGACGGTTTGCACTATTCCCTGCTGCCGAAGCTCTGGCGCTTTCTTGTCGAGGGCGCTCGAGAACTTGATGTCCAGGTCTTCGCGACCACCCACTCGAAGGACTGTCTCGAAGCGATAGACCTCCTCTATCGCGAGCAACCAGAAGTCGCGCTCGACATCTCCGTTCACCGGCTGGAAGCAGGGCGCTCTGACACGGTCGACCTTGGCGCCAGAGATGTCTCAGTGGCGCTCATGAGCGACCAGGAGGTGCGTTGATGGCGCTCGACAAGAACCTGCAGCGCCTTTGGGTCGAGGGGCACGACGACCTCCATGTGATCTCGAACCTGATGAATCGAAGGCTACCAAGCGCTCCGTTTACGAATGATGCGCCGACGACGAAAATCATCCATCCCTCTGGCAGCTTCGACCATGCGCTTGACGCGTTTGCTCTTGCACTGAAGAACCAGAAGCTCGAGCGCGTCGGCCTTGTGGTCGACCGGGACTCCACGAAGGATCGACGATGGGACCGGGTGCGAGAGGTTCTTCGGCAAGTCAACCAGCACCTCCCCGAGATTTTACCGCCGTCAGGTCTGATCGTTGAAGGCCCGACGAAGCCTCTGCGATGGGGCATCTGGCTAATGCCAGACAACCAGCAGTTCGGAGAGTTGGAGCATTTTGTCGCTTCGCTCGGTCCCTCGCTTGTAGACCTGTACGGCCACGCGCAGTCGTCGGTGGCAATCGCGTCAAAGATGACTGGGGCCTTTCGTTCGAAGGATGAGCTGAAGGCGACTCTTCACACCTACCTCGCGTACGTCGAAGAGCCGGGACGCCCCTATGGTGACGCGATCGCGAGGAAGCACTTCGGCCAGAGTTCGGCTGCGGCTGACGCCTTCACGGAGTGGTTCAAGAAGCTGTTCCTGGGCTCGTAGATTCATCACTCGCAATCGAGTTTGTTGACCGAGCCGATCGTGGGCGGCCGGGCGTCTGCGCAGCGCTTCGTGATTCTTTCGAACGCGCCTGCGCCCAGCCCGTAAGTCTCAGACAGCATCGCCTCGAGCATCAGCCCGCACTCCGCCAGCGCGAGCTTGAGCCGCTTGACGAGGTGAGCGTCATGCTGAATGGCGGACGGGAGGTGGTGCTGGTGGCAGACCGCAAGCGTGGCGCCGAGGTCGCGCGATAGGAAAGCGGCAAAGGCGCTCAGCTCCGAGACGAACTTTGAGAGGAGGCCCTGCTTCCCGTCCCGATCGTTGAAGCGCGGGTACTCTCTGCAACTGAGGTTGCCGCTTCTGTCAGAACTGGGAGAGCCGGCCCGGGTGACACCGGGTGACCCGTAACGACACAGACGCCGGGGGGAATGTCAGGGGTGGGCAGTAGACGGGGCGGGTGGGCGAGGCGGTGGAGGGGCGGGGAAGGGCGCCGGAGAAGGTGGTGCATGAGGCCTTCCGGCGCGGGTGGCCGGAGGTGTCGCGCACGATGCCGACGCGCGTGAAGCTGGAGCGCTTCCTGACCTGCGGCGACGCAAGGTTCGGCTTCGTGGAGGTGAGCTGCGCGGACTGCGCCGAGTCGCGAGTCGTGGCGTTCTGCTGCAAGGGCCGCGGCTGGTGTCCGTCATGCACGACGCGCCGCGCGCTGGACACAGGTGCGCACCTGGAGTCGCTGCTGCCGCGGGTGGCGCACCGGCAGTGGACGCTGAGCCTCCCCATGTCGGTCCGCTTCCTGGTGGTGAAGAAGCCCAAGCGAAGGGCAGCGCCGAGAAGACGTCGAGGCTGGCATCGAAAGAATCGCGATACCCCGTGCGGCCACGCAGGCGCAGCGAAGGCAGCGCCCTGAAGCGAGCGTCGTTGACGACGCGCAAGAAAAGGTCAGCGGGCAGGGGCCGGGTCAGGTCGAACTCGGCCGGGGGTAGGAGCGGCGGCGCGACTGGCTCGGCCAGGCCCAACAACGAATGGGCGAGCGCCTGGCTTCGCTGCTCGAGGGTCTGCGTGGGGCGGGGGAATAGTCTCGCAGGTGCCTGTGCGCTGGGCATTGCGCGATCGATCGACTGACGCAACGGAAGGTGACGATGAACGTCGAACTGTCCTCGAGGGTTGCCTTCGCAGACCTCGTCGGCGGCGATCGCGCCGACTTCATTCGCGCGCAACTGCCACGAATCGACGGCAGTGCGAGGACTCCCGGCTGGTGGCCTTCAGTTGCATGGGGCGCGGCTGGTGTCTTCGTGCGCGGCGAAGCGGAGCCTGGAAAGCGCGACGCACCTAAGCGAGGTGCTGCCGCGCGTGGGCTACCGGCAGTGGACAGTGACGCTCCCGCGCGGGCTGCGGTGGGTGGCGCGCAAGCGGCCGGCGCTGGTGAGGGCGCTCGAGTCGCAGCCGCTCTTAAACGGCGAGCTCGCGTGGCGCATCGCCGACGCGAAGAGCGGTGAGCGCGCGCGCGGCACGGTGCGCATCGAGAAGCGGCGCATCTCGCCGACGCCGACGTTGAGGCTGCGAAAGAGGGCCGTGAACGTGGTGAGGAAGCTGACGAACTCGCCAGCGAACTCATCACCGAAGACCGCGCCGAGGCTCTTCTGAATCACTTGGCTGTCAGCGCCACCGACGAGGGCTGTCGGCGCTGGGCAAACACGACGAGGCACCAGACCACGCGCACCCCGTGAGCCTACGAACTCAGTTGCGCTTGTACATCGTCATCACGCACGCGCTGCCGAGCCCGACCCGCGAAAAAGCACTGGCGCGATGTCGACGCGGGTGAAGCGGGAGGTGCGCTCCGAGTTCGAACAGCAGCGCATGGTGAGCTACTTCATCGACTGGAACTGACGCACAGGGGCACACGCCGCTGACGGCGTTGACCAGCCTGAGCCGGCAGCACGTCACCGAGTGATTGCTCGACCCCGCGCAGCTCGTGGGCATCACCGCGCTGGTGACGAACTTCCCTGCCGGGCAACTGCCGGTACCGCAGCTGTCGGTGTGCGAGGTGCAGTCGTAGGTGCCCAGGCATACGTTGGCCGAGCCATCGACGGTGAAGCCGCTGACGCGCAGGGCGCCGGTGGCGGTGAGGCCGTTCACGTTTGCCACGGCGGAGACGTTCAAGACCGTCAGGTTCGACGTGCCGCTGACGCTCTGGTTGCCCACGACCGCGGTGGTTCCGTTGAAATTCGTGTTGCCCACCACGTCGAGGCCGCTGTTGGCAGTGAGCTTCCCGCAGACGGTCTCGCTGCCGGTGATAGTGACGTTGGCGGACCCGACGGTGCCCACCTTCTGCTGCACCCAAGTCACGAGCTGCTGGAAGTTGCCGTTCACCTCGCCGGCGAGCGCGGGGTCGTTGCCACAGAAGGTGGTCAGCGGCGCGGGTAGTGTCTGGGCACAGTTGCCCGCGGCCAGCGCGGTGCGAACGCCGACGACGAGCGTCGTCATCACCAGCGCTGCTCCGATTCGACGCATCAGGCGCGCGCGGGCGGCGCGTTCTTCACGGAGCGACTGCACCTCCTGCGTCAAGCGGTCGAGCTGCGTCTGCACGTCGGGCGGCTGGGTCATGGTGCGTTCTCGAAGAAAAGATGAGTGAGACACGGTACCCGATGGGCCGGCAGCCCTATTCCCGTTCGTTGCTACGCTGCCCCGCGCGTCGAGGCTGCGCCTTGTGGGTCGCCGCGCTCCAGGAGCAAGTCCACGAAAGGCGCTGGGCGCCGAACTCCAGACCCACCCCGTGTACGTGTTGGTGGTCGAAGCCGCAGAGACGCTCGGCGACGCCTCCCTCCTGCCGCTCCTGCGGGCGCTCCGTCAGCCTGGTGGCGACAAGCGCTTCACGCGGCGCGCGCGCAGGCCATCTCGTCGCTCGAACGCAAGACGCGGAACCGAGGCTGAGCGTGGGCACACAACCATGCGTGAGGCAGCACACGTCGCCACCACGACGAACAACGCTTGGTCCCGGGCCGCCACGGGAGTTTGAAGCTGGCATGCATCGTCTTCCGACTGCGTGGCTGTTCCTCATGTTCGCCGTGCCTGCGTGTCAGTGCTTCGAGCCCGTCGGCGAGGTGGAGCAAGACGGCGGCGTCGATGCGGGGCGAAGCGTGGTCGATGCAGGGGTTGACGCTGGCACCTCGACCGATGGCGGCCAGGAATGTCTCATTGGTGCCGACTGCAGGGCAGCGCCCTGGGCCGCGTGCCTCTTCGGGCAGACACCCTCGCTCTCGTGCGTCGAGCAACGCTGCGTCTCGGAATGCCGTGGCGGCGACGCGGGCCGTACTTGCAACTACGAGCCCAGCAATGAGTGCATGACGTGCGGTGCCGAGATTCCGCTTTGCAACGCAGACACCTGCGCGACCAACGCATTCAGCGCGACCGTCTCCGTCGTGGGCTGCCGACCGGGGGTGACGCCGCCCTTCGCGAACGGAGCCACGCTCAGCTTCGTGCCGCTGCGTGGCGCCAGCTGCGAGATGTCGGTGTCCACCGACACCGCGGGCCTGGGGCAGGTCGTGCGCAGCCAAGACGTTCGACACTATTGGTTCATTCGGGAGCTGGGCGGTTGGTGTGTCGGCGAACAACTCCCTACCGGCGCGATTCGCTCCTCCGTCGCCTGCCCCGCCTGCACGTTCGGCATCGAGGGCTTCTGATGCAGGTCAAAGTCAAGTCGAAGGAGGGTGACGGTCAGCGGCAGGGTCTTCCCGTTGCTGCTGACCGCGGTCATACCCGCTCGCCGGCTGCCACGCGCCGGACTCGATGGCCCCGAGGTCGGGGTCCCAGGTGCCGCCGACGGCGACGTTGAGCACGAACGCCTGCGCCGACCACTCCGCGTCGAGGGTCTGCCAGTCCGGGACCTTGGGCAGGCGCGCATCGGCGTTGTGGTCCGCGACCAGCTGCTTGAGCGAGTAGGAGTGCAGCTTGACCGGCGGGGTGGTCGGCGAGGCGAGGCTCCGCAGGGCGCCGTCGGCGGCCACCTCGGCGTCCAGATAGACGTCGAAGCGGACGTCGGTGACCACGCCGGCGTCCTCGACCCGGTACCAGTCGACCGCGAAGATGTGGGTCTCGCTCCACTGCGCCCGGGTCAGCGTCGTGCACCACCGACGGCGGCGGCATGGTCAAGGAGTACCCCATGCTCAGCAACGTGCAGGTGCTGCTCGACGGCCGCAACAGCACGCCGAAGGAAGTGCTCACCCTGTGCAGCCAGCAGACGGTCCACCGAGAAGCTGCTCAAGGACGTGATTCCATTCCTCGCGTTCGAGGAGGGCCCCAAGAAGGCGTACGAGGCGGCGAAGGGGCTCATCGGCAAGGGCAAGAAGCCCGAGGCGCTGGCGCAGTTCGACGAGTGCATCGCGACCGGCATCATCCTGGGCCAGCGCAGCCCCGAGCTGAAAGATCGCAAGTTCAACGTGGCCGGCACCGAGACGACGCTCTCGACGCTCTCGACGCTCTCGG
This sequence comes from Archangium sp., assembly GCA_043773025.1. Classification (GTDB taxonomy): domain Bacteria; phylum Myxococcota; class Myxococcia; order Myxococcales; family Myxococcaceae; genus Archangium_A. Next base: position 12,628 of record JAYVFP010000333.1, on the reverse strand, counting down.
CGCTCTCGGCGCTCGTGGCGACGTGCACGGGCCAGAGCAAGTCGCTGCGCGGTAAGTGAAGGCGTTCCCTCTCGAGCAGCGCTGGTGGTTCATCGGTGCGGCGGTGGCCTCGGCCCTGGGCCTGCTCAGCATGCGGCTCGTCGGCGGAGGGTTGATGGAGCTCGTCGACGGCTTCTTCACCGAGCCCTTCATCGCGAGCCCACGCGGGTGGCGCACGCCTCACGGAGACACGTGGTAGCCCACCGCGATCCTCTTCTTGCTGGTGTTGCCGTGGTGCGTGTTCGGGGTCGGGTTGGAAAAGGTGGGCGTCGCGGCTGGCGCTCTCATTCGCGACGGCGCTCGGCCCGGCCGTGGTCTTCGTGGCGATGCAGGTGCTCTACCGGTGGTCGAACCGGTAGACCGTCAGTCGAGCCGGAGCTCAGAGGTGAGCGCGCGCTCGGCGAAGACCGAGTCGACGCCGGCGAGTAGGCGCTCTGGGCGATGCGGTGAAGCGCTGAGTGGCGCCACGTATCGCCTCTGCGATACATTTTGGTCATGAAGACCGCGACCATCCCTCCGCTCCGGGTCGAACCTCAGCTTCGAAAAGACGTCGAGCGCCTCCTCGAACCCGGCGAGACGATCTCGACGTTCGTCGAACGTGCCGTCCGAGACAGCGTCGACCGGCGGCTCGCGGATACCGAGTTTGGCGCCCGAGCGTTGGCTTCACGCGCTGAGAGCAAGAAGACCGGGCGCTATCACAGTGCTGCTTCGGTGTTGCGAGAACTCAAGGCGCAGACGCGCGCGGCGCGGAAGAATCAGGGCAAACGACGGTGAGTGGCAGCTACGAGGTCCGCTTCACTGACGCGGCGAGAGAGGATCTTCTCGAACTGCATGCCTTTCTCGCTGCGCACTCGAGCACTGCGGCCCAGTCGGCGCTGGCCACCATCGAGCGGGCGCTTTCGTTGCTTGAAGAGTTTCCATGGTCGTGCCGCGCGTCGACCGCCATCCCTCGCTCTCGCTTCCGCGAGCTCGTCATTCCCTTCGGGAAGCGTGGCTACGTCGCGCTGTTCGAGATCGAGGGCGATGACGTCGTGACGATTCTCGCGGTGCGCCACCAGCGAGAGAGTGACTATCACTGACGTGGCTCTCGCTTCCTCAACGCCAGCGCGATCAAGCCCCCGATGACGACCCCGCCTACGGCCCCGAAGACGGCGAAGTGGGCGGCCGTCTCCACGAACTCGTCGACGGACGGCCCCGCGCGGCGAAGGCCCTTCACCGTTTGAACGCTGCGCTCGACCTCTTCCTTCGCGTCGTCATCCCACGCGCCAACTGTGCGTTGTTGATGGTGGCCATCTCAGTTTCCCGCGCGGAGCACTGATTGGCTTCGGTGCCCGGAGAGGTCCCTCACCCCGACCCGGCGGTGGGGCTCCTGATTTCGGCTTGTTTGCCCTCGAAGACGAGCGGCCCGGGGCACTGGTTCGCTGCTTGCAAAAGGCCGCGCACCCTATGGAACGCTTCAGAATTCTGAGCCTGCTCGTGGTCTGCGGTCTCTCTGGCTGCCGTGAGAACCAGGTCTCCGCCACCGAAGGCGAGCTGCTCGTGCAACCGGCGCGCGTCGACTTCGGCTCCGTGTGGTTGACCCATCGGGACACCTCGATTCTCGAGTTGCAGAACACCGCGCGAATGGGCCTCGAGGTGACGTTCGAGTCGAGCGCCCCGTTCGATGTGCCCCCTTCCATTCGCATCGGGGGCGGCGAACGTGTCGAGGTGGAGCTCGGCCTCACCGCGTCGCAGCTCGGCCTGCTCGAAGGTGAAATGCGGGTCAGCGCGAATGGAACGACGCAGCGGGTGCCGTTGCGGGCGATGGCGGTGGCGCCTCCGACGTGTGCGGTGCGCGATTGCCGAACGGTCACCTTCAATCCACTGACCGGTGGTTGTGACGAGGCGCTGGCCGCCGACGGCGTGAGCTGCCGAGCGACCAACCAGTGCATCACCTCGGGCGTGTGCGCGGCCGGTGAGTGTGTCGGGAAGGCCCGTGACTGCGACGACGCGAACGCGTGCACCACCGATGCCTGCGACGCCTCGACCGGGTGCGTGCATGAGACCGTCACCTGTCCACGCTCTCTGCGCGCGTGCGAAGTGCCCGTGTGTTCGCCTGCGACGGGGTGTGGGCTCGCGCCTGCGGTCGACGGTGTTTCGTGTGGCACCAACGATTGCCTCACCGCCGAGGTCTGCATCACCGGCCAATGCGTCACGCGGCCTTCACCCGACGGCTCGCAGTGCAAGGCGCCGACGACGTGCCGCGGCCCGGGCATCTGCAGGCAGCAGACCTGTGAGCTGCCTGCTCCGACGGCGCTGAACCCGGCCTGGCGGTACACCCCGCGGCCCGGCCTGACGCTCGTCTTCCTGGGTCATGTGGATGACTCGGGAAACCTCTACGCCACCGAGACCGGTCCCTTCGTGCGCAACGGCGGCTTCTCGGGCGCGCCGCGGCAGGAAGCAGGAGACCGCGTGCAGGCCACCCCCACCTACCTGCTTTCCTTGAGCCCCACCGGCGTGGTGCGGTTTCGCGTCGAGGTCACCGCGGATTGCAGCAGCTGCACCTCGGGCCTCTGGTACTCGATCGATTCGGCCGGTCACCGCCTGTTCTTCAACGCGAGAGGCCTGACCCAGGCGCGCAGCACTGATGATGGTCACCTGCTGTGGTCGATGACGCCCAGCGCGGGGTTGCCGGTGTACGAGCCGCGGGCCGACGGTGGGGCGTCGTTCTCTGCCTCCACGCCGATGCTGGTGGGCACCGACGCGGTGGGGGTGCCGATCACCGAAGGCGGCTCTGATCATCACTCGTACGTGCAGGTCTTCGATCGAGCGAACGGCGCATTTCGCTGGCAGTTCCATCGCAAGGGTCACCTCTACGGCGCGGGCGTGGCAGTGGGCGGCGAGCTGTGGACCTCGTCGGCCAATTGCTGGGCGGTCGCGGGCGAAATGGTGCGTCTCAATGGCTCGGGCGCGCAGCAGGCCGCTCAGTTCGTGCAATGGCTTCCTTCCATCTACGGCGAGGGCGTGGCGATCGGCGCGGCGAACGGAAAGCTGCAGCGGCTCGACAGCGCGATGACCTTGACGGATCTCTCGACGATGACCGGCGCGGGCTCGTCGTCGACCCCATTTCTCACCGGGCAGCAGCTGGTGCTGTGGGATGGCAACGCCCAGGTGCTGCGTTCGGTCAACCTGACCAGCGGCGTTCGCGCGTTCGGGTACCGCGGCGTCAGAGGTTTCTCGCCGGACTTCGAGTTGCTGCGTGATGGTGGCGTGGCGTGGACGGCGCAGTTGCCTGATGCGGGCCTGCTGGGCGCGGTCAATGCCCGCGGTGAAGAGGTGCTGCACTGCCCGTTGTCGACGCCGGTCGACAGCGCGACGGCCATCATCCGCGGCCGGGCGTACGTGTTCTCGAACTCAGACATCGTGGCCTACGACGTGCCCGGGCTCGACGTGGAGCCCAGCGGCTGGGTCTCGCGCCAGGGTTCACTGCAGCGCGGCTTCGGGGCGCGCTGAAGAAGACTTCAGACCTTCTCGGCCTGCGCGCGCCCGAACAGGCCTTCAGGGCGGAACAGCAGCACGACGATCAAGAACCCGAACGCCACCGCGTCACGCCAGCTCGAGGCGGTGTAGCCGACGATGAACTCTTCGCAGAGGCCGAGCAACAACGCGCCCACCACCGCACCGGGGAGATTGCCGATGCCGCCGATGACCGCCGCGACGAAGGCCTTGAGCCCGACCATCACGCCCATCAGCGGCTGAATCGACTTGTCCTTGATGGCGTAGAGAATGCCGGCGCCTGCCGCGAGCGCGCTGCCCAGCATGAAGGTGCCCGCGATGATGCTGTCGACCGGAATGCCCAGCAGCCCGGCGACCTTGTGATCGTGCGAGACCGCGCGCATCGCCTTGCCGAAGCGGGTGCGGAACACGAGGTATTGCAGCCCCGCCATCAGCGCGATGGCGATCAGAAACGAGATGACCTGCCAGTTCCAGATGATGACGTCGTTGTCGCCCAGCACCAGCCACTCCGAGGGCGTGATGATGGCGGGGAAACGCCGTGACGCAGCGCCCGGGAGCACGGTGACGTTCGTGCCGTTCACGATGAACGAGAGGTCGAGCTGGAAGCCGTACGAGAGCGCGAAGCTGATGCCGATCGCCGTGATGAGCGAGGTGAGTCGCGGCTTGTCGCGCAGGGGGCGGTAGGCGAAGCGCTCGATGAAGAAGCCGAACGCCGCGCAGGCGCTGAGCGAGACGGCGAAGACCAGCAACACGCCGGGCAGGGTGCCGAGGTACTCGCGGCCCATCAGAAAGGCGACCGCGTAGCCGACGTAGACGCCCACCATCATCACGTCGCCGTGGGCGAAGTTGATGAGCTTGAGCACCCCGTAGACCATCGTGTAGCCGAGCGCGACGAGGGCATAGATGGTGCCCGCCGCCAGCCCGTTGATCAGGTGCTGAATGAACTCGTACACGGCGCGATCAGGGCGAGATGGTGTCGACGTACTTGAACTTGCCGCCTTCGACCTTGAGCACGACCGCGGGCTTCACCGGGTTGCGCTTCTCGTCGAGGGTGATGTTGCCGGCCACCCCGGGGAAGTCCTTGGTCGCCGCGATCGCGTCACGCAGCGCGGGCCCGGAAGAATCGGTGGCGCGCTTGAGGCCGTCGATCACCACGCGGGCCGAGTCATAACCGAGCGCGGCGAGCGAGTCGGGTACGGCGCCGAACTTCGCCTGGTAGCGCTTGATGAAGTCCTGCACGCGGGGCGACGGATCATCAGCGGAGTAGTGGTTCGACACGTAGCTGCCTTCGACCGCCGCGCCGCCGAGCTCGAACAGCTTGTCGCTGTCCCACCCGTCGCCGCCCATCAGGGTCACCTTGAGGCCGAGTTCCTTGGCCTGCTCGGCGATCAGCGCCACGTCCTGGTAGTAGCCGGGCACGTACACGCCTTCGGGCTTGAGCTTCTTCACGTTGGTCAGCTGCGAGCGGAAGTCGGTGTCGCCCTTCGAGTACGCGACCACGCCCACGATGGTGCCGCCCATCTCGGTGAACTTCTTCTGGAACACCTCGGTCAGGCCCTCGGAGTACGCGCTCTTCTTGTCGGTGAGGATCGCGACCTTGGAGAACTTGAGGGTGTCGTGCGCGTAGCGCGCCATCACGAAGCCCTGGAAGGGGTCGATGAAACACACGCGGAAGATGTAGTCGCCGACCTCGGTCACCTTGGGGTTGGTCGACGAGGGCGAGACCATCGGCACCTTCGCCGCCTGGGCCTTGGGCGCCATGGCCAGCGAGTTCGAAGAGGCGACCTCTCCGAGAATGGCGACGACCTTGTCCTGGGTGATCAATCGCGTGGCGGCAGAGGCGGCCTCTTCAGGCTTGCTCTGATCGTCGTACACGCGCACCGCGAGCTTCTTGCCCTTCACGCCGCCCGACGCGTTCGCCTCTTCCAGCGCGAGCTCGATGCCGTTGCGCGTCGAGATGCCGAACGCCGCTTCGCTGCCCGTCAGTGAGCCGACTTCACCCAGCAGGATGACGTCGCCTTCGGTGGGCTTGGCGTCAGCGACCGGCTTCGCCTCGACCGGCTTCGGAGCCTCAGTCGGCTTCTTCTCGCAGCCGGTGCAGATCGTCAGGGCCGCAAGGGCCGCAAGCAGGGAGACGCGCATGGCGCCTTGTAGGGCTATGAAGGTCCCATTCCAAGAGGGAAGGCTCATGAACGAACTCGAATTTCCGGTGCACAAGCCAGGGCGCACGTCGCTCACCGTGGTGGCCGTGTTGTTGATGCTTCTGTGCGTCACGTTTCCCGCGGCGATCTATCTGCTGTTTCGCCTGACCAAGATGCGCGTGAAGGTGACGCCCACCGGGCTCGAGGCGCGCGGCATCGTGACCGATGAGGTGAACTTCGATGACGTGGAACGTTTCGGCGTGCTGCACGTGCCGGTCGTCGCGGGCGGGCTGGGCGGCTACCTCGCGCGCATGAAGCTGAACCACATGAACGAGGGGCTCAACCTGGTGTTCCTGCTCAAGAACGGGAAGACCGTGAAGTTCCTCGCCAACCAGTACGAGCGGCATGACGAGCTGATCGAGCGCGTGGCGGCTTCAGTGCGTGCGCCCCGCGAAGAGATCGCGATGGGCCTGCTCACCTGGAAGTGGCCCGAGAAGAACCAGTAACCCACCGTTCGCATCGAGGGCTGTGATCGAAAGAGCGAACGGACACCGCTCATCCCGAGCGAAGTCGAGGGATTGCCTCTCTTTCGCAGTGCAAGTGCCCCCTCGACTGGGCTCGGGGAGACCGGTCATGGAACCCGATTCCTATTTCCAAAGACCCTCTCGGTGCGAACGGTGGGTTGTTCCTTCGGGCGAAGTCGGTTCGTCAGCCGACGATCGCGATCAACCCGAGGGCGAGCGGAGCGAAGAGAAGCCGCGCGCCTTCGAGGGCCTTCGCCCAGGAGCGCCCTTCCACCAGTGAAGGCAGCGACACCACGCTGAGCACCACCAGCGCCACCGCCGCGAACTTCGAAGGAGCAGTCAACGCACCGCCCCACAGCAGGAAAAAGAACACGCCGATGAGCACCACCACCCAATTGACCAGCGCGTAACGCATGGTCTGGGGGCTGCCGCTCGGATCGTACTTGCGTGAGAAGTCGCGCCGCGGCGCCTCCCCCATCCACGCCGGGCGCCAGGCGGGCGACTTGAAGAACACCTTGAGCGCGTCGAGCTTCGTGGGCGCCAGCCGCGCGAGACGAAACAGGTCGACGTACAGCTCCACCTGGGCCCAGAGCGGGTTGTACGAGTTCAAGGGGCGGGTGGTGCCGTACACGCACGGCTCCGTCTCTGGCTCCCAGGTGCCGAACAGGCGATCGAAGAACGAGAACGTCGCCGCGTGATTCTTGTCGAGGTAGCGCGGGTTGATCGCGTGATGCACCCGGTGAAGCGCGGGCGTGTTGAAGATCTTCTCGAGAGAACCCAGCGGCGGCACCAGCTCGGTGTGAATCCAGAATTGGTAGAGCGTGCTCAGCCCGAGAATCACCGCGAAGTGCAGCACCGGCACGCCCAGCAATGCGAGCGGCAGGTAGAACGGCAGGGTGGTCATCCACGTGGTGACCGACTGCCGGAGCGCGACCGCGAGGTTGTAGTCCTCTGACTGGTGGTGAACACCGTGCGCGGCCCAGAGCAGGTTCACTTCGTGCGAGAGCCGGTGCCACCAGTAGTAGGCGAACTCCACGCCCACGATCGCCGCGACCCAGGGCAGCCAGCCGGTGGGGATGATCCAAAGCCTGTGTGCGGAGAGCCAGACGTACGCGGTGGACACCACCCCGGTCGAGACGAAGAAGCTGACCAGTTGCTGCATGATGCCGCAGCCCATGTCGGCCATCGCGTCGCCTAAGCGGTACACCAAGCGGCCCTGCTTCTTCGCGACGGCGAGCTCGAGGCCGATGCCGAGGAAGAAGAAGGGTATCGCCAGCGCGATGAGGTTCGGGCCCACGGGGTGTTTCTACTCCGCGTCGGGGGGCAGGGCGATGCTCTCGCCGAGATCGAGCACTCCCCATTCGAGCTTCGGGTTCGCGTCGAGGAAGAGCTGCCTCGCGGCGTCGAGGTTCAGGCCGGGCATCAGGGCGAGCCCCCGCTCCCAGGGCTGGAAGAAGTTGTCGTAGTGCGTGGGGAGAACGCGCGCGGCTTTGCTCTCACTGAGCAGGCCGTCGATCTTCTGGCGGGTCTGCTTCTCGCCGGTCACGCCGACGATGAGGGTCTTCGCGGCCAGGCCGGTGAGCTCGCCCGGCTCGTAGGTGCTGGTGGGGTGGAACCAGACCGTCGTGCCGGCCGCGGTGAGGCGGTAGGTCAGCGTTTCGTCGAGCGCGTAGTTCCAGAACCAGAGCGCGCCCGCGGTGGGGGAGATCACCCCGCTCATGGGCTGCGAGACCAGGATGTCGGTGTGGCGTGAGCCGCGTACGTCGATGGTGAAGGCTCCGATGGTGAGCTCATCTCCCGCGCGCACCACGCGGGTCTTCTCCTGGGCCACGCCGCGGCTGAGGGCGAAGTTCACCGTGTTCTGCGAGCCGACCACGAGGGCGCCGGTGCGGGCGGCGATCGCGGCGGTGTCGAGCAGATGATCGTAGTGGGCGTGGTTGATCAGGATGACGTCGGCGCGCGGGCAGACCTTCTCACCGAGCGCGAGGTCGGGGTCGATGGGGCCGGTGATGAGCGCCGTGGGATCGGGTCTCGTCGGCGTGGGATCCATCAGCACGGTGGTGGTGCCGTCGGTCAGCTCGTAGCCGCTGATGCCGAGCGAACGGAGCTTGAGTCCGTCGGTGCGTGGCTGTCGCCAGGTCTGCGGCGGCTGGTGCTGCTCGGGGATCTTCCAGGGCACGTGCCGGGTGAAGAGGTACCAGGTGATGACCAGCAGCGCCGGGAGCACCACGGGGAGCGAGAGCAAAGTCTTCGTGCGACGGGAGAGGGCCACGGAGAGGTCGACTTTAGTCACGGCATCGAGGGGTGTGGGCCATTCGGTGTCGTACGGTTTTGCCCTGGCTGGCTGGCCTCTCTGGCGCGGGGGTACGTGCACCCCGGTTCATGGCTTCGTGATGGTGAGGTGCTGCTTCACCGCGTCACTCCAGTCGGTGCTGCTGAGCGAGCGACTCGTCACGATGATGTTCGTCCAGCCGGCCGCGGCGAGTTGGCTTCGTTGCCGCGCGTCACGCTCGAAGCGCTGCCGATGGTGGTGGTAGTGGTAGCTGTCGAAGTGCAACGCGACCAACGCGTCCACCCACGCGAAGTCGACCTTCATGATGTAACGCCGGTTCACGTAGACTGAGTACCCCGCGACCGGTGGGGGCAGACCGCGCTTTGCGATCTCCCGGCTCAGCGTCACCTCTTTCGATGAGTCGAGCGGGCTCGTCCGTGCCGCGAGCAACTCCTCGAGCAGCCCCACTCGCGGTCTTCGGTGGCCCAGCGACGCCAGGTACTTCGTGAGTTCTTCGGGCAACATCGGGTTCGACCTTCGCGCTGAATCGAGCGCGATCTCGAGCGGCTCGGGCTTCAGCACACTGGCGAGATCAACCAACGTTCGCGGCAGCGACGTGGTGATCAACTTCTGCACCTTTTCGGTGGGCACCTCATCATCGCGCGTGCGGTGAAAACGAATGCCCGGCGCGACGCACTGACAGGTGGCCGTCACCTCGATGATCTCAGGCCGCTTCTTCGTGAATCCATCGAGCTTGTGCAGATAGGCGGCCGTTCCGTGCGAGAGCGCGCTCCCCTCGCCAGCGAGAAGCAGCCCACCCATCGCCTTCTGCGACCACGTGACGGTGGTTCCGCGAAGACGATACACGCCACGCAGAAATCGTTCCCAATCACCACTCTTCATCTTCCATTGGATCCAGTTCGCAGTGAGGTCGCGAGCGAATATCTGCTCGCGCGACACCAACCCGAACTGCTCTCGAGCCAAATCCCTGAAATCGTCCACGCCACCCACCCCCAGGGCGCGTTCATACCGAAGGGGTCCGACATGTGTGGCTCTGGTATTGCCCCCACAATACCAGCGACACACGAGTCGTCAGTTCATGACCCAGTGCACGAAGAGCCCGAAGCAGAGAGGCCAGTCAGGGTCGAGCGCTGAACCAAGGCCCACCCAAACCACCACTCCATTCAGGCAAGCCGTGCCCGCGTGGACTCACGAAGTGCCATCCACTTCGAGTCACTCACCGACTGGTACCACGCCGTCGCAAACACCAACTCCAACTGCACCTGGTCCATCGACGACACGCGGTCGACCAGAGTCTCGAGCGAAGAAGGCAGACCGAGTGCCCCCACCTGGCCCATCAGCACGCCCACCGTCTCCGCGCGGCGCCACTGGTACCGGAACGCCGGATCGCAGCCCAACCCGACGACCTTCCGCACCACACCCAGGCGCTTCCGCCGGCCGCGGGTGATAAACCCGGGCACCACCGTCACCACGACCAGCGCGACCACCGCATACGCGCTCGGTGCGAACATCGCGGCCTCGACCCGCCGCCCCCAATACAGAACGAACGGCAGCGCGAAGATCGCGATCGCCAGTGAACACGCGCTACCCCTTTCGGCAGCCATCGCGAATCGCGATGGGAGTCATCACTTCACATCAGCTATCCCGATGGCGCCCGATCCGGCACATTGGCGCCATGGTCATCATCCCCGGTCCGCCCGCGTTCAGCCCCGCCCGCCTCGACAAGCGGCTCGCCCGACTGCGCCATCAACACCCCGGTCTGACCGATGCGACGGCCGACTTCGTCCACGTGCTCGACGTCGAACGCGCGTTGACCCAAGCCGAGCTGAGCACGTTGACGCAGCTGCTCACCTACGGTCCCCGGCAAGCCGAACGACGCATCACCGGAAAGAGCTTCGTCGTCGTGCCCCGACTGGGCACACGTTCGCCCTGGTCGTCGAAGGCCACGGACATCGCCATTAACTGCGGGCTCACGGCCGTGCGGCGCATCGAGCGAGGCATTCTCTGGACGCTCGCAGGTGAACTGACCTGCGCGCCCGCCCTGCACGACCGCATGACCGAATCGGTGCTCCCCGACGTCGCAGCAGCAGCGCACCTCTTTGAGCGCCACACCCCCAAGCCGCTCGCAACGGTGCCTGTCCTCGAACAGGGCCGGCTCGCGCTCGAACAAGCCAACACCACCCTGGGCCTCGCGCTGGCGCCTGACGAGATCGACTACCTCGTCGACGCCTTCACGCAGCTCGCACGCAACCCGACCGACGTCGAGCTCATGATGTTCGCGCAAGCGAACTCCGAGCACTGCCGGCACAAGATCTTCAACGCCGACTTCGTGATCGACGGCGTGACCCAGCCCGACTCGCTCTTCAAGATGATCCGCCGGTCGACCGAAGCGAGCCCTGCCGGCGTGTTGAGTGCGTACAAAGACAACGCCTCGGTCATCGAAGGTCACCGCGCTGGCCGCTTCTTCCCGAACCCCGACGGCGGCATCTACGGCGCACAGACCGAACCGATGCACCTGCTCATGAAGGTCGAGACGCACAACCACCCGACGGCCGTCTCGCCGTTCGCGGGCGCGTCGACCGGTAGCGGCGGTGAGATCCGCGATGAAGGCGCCGTGGGGCGTGGCTCGAAGCCGAAGGCGGGCCTCGTGGGCTTCTCGGTCTCAAACCTGAAATTGCCGGGAGCTCACCGCCCGTGGGAAGTGGACCACGGCAAGCCTTCCCGCATCGCCTCAGCGCTCGACATCATGCTCGACGGCCCTTTGGGTGGAGCGGCCTTCAACAACGAGTTCGGCCGGCCCGCGCTCACGGGCTATTTCCGCACCTACGAGCAGGAGTTCGACGGCCAACTGCGCGGGTACCACAAGCCGATCATGATCGCCGGCGGCCTGGGCAACGTGCGCACCGAGCACGTGCAGAAGGGCTCCATTCCCGCGGGCGCCGCGCTGGTGGTGCTGGGAGGCCCGGCCATGTTGATCGGCCTGGGCGGCAGCGCAGCGTCTTCCGTGGCGTCAGGTGCTTCGAAGGAAGACCTCGATTTCGCCTCAGTGCAACGTGACAACGCCGAGATGGAGCGGCGCTGCCAGGAAGTGATCGACCGCTGCACGGCGCTGGGCGAGCAGAACCCCATCGTCTCCATTCACGACGTGGGCGCAGGCGGGCTGTCGAACGCCCTGCCCGAGTTGGTGCACGAGAGCCGCCGTGGCGCGCGCTTCGAGCTGCGGAAGATCCCCAGCGACGAGCTGGGCATGTCGCCGCTCGAGCTCTGGTGCAACGAGAGCCAGGAGCGCTACGTGCTGGCCATCGCGCCTGAGTCGCTGGATTTGTTCAAAGCCTTGTGTGAGCGCGAGCGCTGCCCGTTTGCGGTGGTGGGCGTGGCGACTGAAGAGCGCGAACTTGTTGTTGCGGATGGGGACGATACGCTGCAAGCACCTGTCCACATGCCGATGAATGTACTGCTCGGTAAACCGCCCAAAATGCACCGTGATGTCAAGACCATCACCCGCCAATTCAAGCCTATTCATCTAACTGGTGTCGATCTGCAAAAGGCCTGTATCGACGTGCTGGCCCATCCCACCGTCGCATCCAAGCGCTTTCTCATCACTATCGGCGACCGCACCGTGGGCGGTTTGAGCCACCGCGACCAAATGGTCGGCCCATGGCAGGTTCCCGTAGCCGATTGCGCCGTAACGCTGGCTGATTTCAAAGGCTTCGCGGGCGAGGCCATGAGCTTGGGTGAGCGCACGCCGCTGGCCAGCATCAACGCGCCTGCGTCGGGCCGCATGGCGGTGGCCGAGGCGGTCACCAATTTGCTGGCCGCCCCGATTGAATTGGATCGCGTCAAGCTCTCAGCCAACTGGATGGCAGCGTGTGGCGAGCCCGGTGAAGACGCGGCGCTGTATGCGACGGTCAAAGCGGTGGGGCTGGAGCTGTGCCCCGCGCTGGGAATATCAATCCCCGTGGGAAAAGATTCGCTCTCAATGCGCACGCAGTGGAAGGACGAAGGGGAGGATAAAAAAGTCACCAGTCCTGTCAGTCTGATCGTCACCGCCTTCGCCACATTGGCTGACGTGCGCGACACCCTCACGCCACAGCTAAATGCAACAGAACTCGACACCACGCTGGTTCTGGTCGATT
>JAYVFP010000332.1:0-66320 GCA_043773025.1 Archangium sp. | reverse complement strand
ACCTCGTGCCGTCGATCAGCGGGTTGGTGATCGCCTGGTTCGTGGGTGGTCTGCCGGCGGTGGTCTGGGTCGGCGTGGTGCCCACGGTGCTGCTGTGGCACGCGACGTTCACCATCAACTCGCTCTCGCACCTGTTCGGCAAACGCCGCTACCTCACGCAAGACACCAGCCGCAACAGCTTCCTGCTCGCGTTGATCACCTTCGGTGAGGGCTGGCACAACAACCACCACTCGTCGCAGATCAGCGCGCGCCAGGGCTGGTTCTGGTGGGAGTTGGACCTCACGTACTACGTGCTCAAGGTGCTCTCGTGGTTCCGCGTGGTGTGGGAGGTGCGTGAGCCGCGTCACGAAGCGAAGCACGCGCACGAGCACTACTCGCCGGAGCAGCGTGCACTGCTGAAGGCGCAGAGCCGGTTTGGGACGTTCGACCCGCGCGCGCCGCTGCCGACGCCGCAAGAGCGGCCCGCGGTCGGCTTGCTCTCGCGTCAGTCGTAAAAAACAGGCCCGACTCCACCGAAGGAGACGGGCCCGTTCTTCTCACTGACGAAAGCTTACTGGCAGGCGCCGAAGGGGAACGGCACGCCGCTGCCGTTCGCCACGCCGCCGCAGCCGCCGGTGCCGGTGCCGCACGAGGGCATGCCGCCGTCGAGGTTGCAGAAGGCGCGGCAGTTCGCTGCGGTCTGGTTGCCGATGCACGCAGCGCCCTTCACGCAGTTGCCCATTCTGCAGTCCGCCCCAATCGCCACGTTGCCCGCCGGAATACAGCCGGCGCCACTCTGAGTGAGCGAGCAGGCCTGGGTGGTCATCGGGCAGTTCTGAAGCAGCGGATCGCACGACGCGATGTTGATGCAGGTGGTGGGCAGTTCAGCGGTGCCACCGATCTGCACCACGCCCACGCACTGGCCGTTGGTGGCCGCGGTGCAGTTGCTCATCTGGTAGCAGTACTTCGAGCAGCTGCCGTTGATGCAGACGAGGCCCTTCGCGCAGAGGTCAGCGCCCGTTCCGCACGCCTGTCCTTCGGCGATGTTGCCCGCCGGCGCGCAGGCCCGGCCCGTGCCGCCATCGGCGAGCCCCGCGTAGGAGCACTTGTCGCTGGCCGTCGGGCAGTTCTGCGTGACCACGTCGCACACGCCGGGGAAGCAGGCCGTGGCGCCCATGGTGTTCGTGAGCATGCACGACTCGCCGGGCTGGCAGTTCTGAGCGCCGATGTTGCAACCCGTCACCAGACCACCACCACCGCCTGCGCCGCCGCCCGTGCTGCCGCCGCCGGTGCCGGTGCCGCCACCCGTGCTGCCGCCGCCCGTGCCGCCACCCATCGAGCCGCCGCCGGTACCCGCGCCGCCACCCATCGAGCCGCCGCCGGTGCCGCCACCCTGGCCGGGGGTCTCACAGACGAACGAGGTGGGGTTGCACACCTGCGCCATCGTCGAGCAGTTCGCGCAGGTCAGGCCCTGACGGCCACACGCCACGTTCGAGTTGCTGGCCGATTGAGGCACGCACTTGTTCATCGCGTCGCAACAGCCCTCACAGTTCTGAGGCCCGCACGTGTTGCTTCCACATGAGGGGATCACCGCGAGAACGAAACCGAGCACGGCACCGAAGGAGAGGGCTTTGAGGTTCATGGGTGCGCGGAACACCACGCGTTTCCCCACACGTCAAGCATCGGCCTCTACTTCGATCGCTGCGATGCGTCAGGCGCGCCCGCATCGGCCGCGCCCTGACCGGTCACGAATTGGAGCGCCTCGGGCGGCTTGAGGCTGCACGCGTTGACCGCGCCGGACGGGTCGATCGCGTCGCTGCCTTCACTGACCGAGAGGATCTTCCGCCCGGGGCCGACCACGAAGGTGACCCGCCTGGCGAGCGTGAAGATGAACACCTTCACGTCGAAGGCCTTCACCAGGGTCGCGCTCTCGTCGGCCACGAAGTGGTACGGCGCCTTGAGCGAGTCGCGGAACCGTTTGCTCGTCTCCACGTCATCCGTGGAGATGGCGATCACCGTGCCCGCGTTCTTCTGAATGTCGGCATACCGGTCCCGGTACGCGGTGAGCTCACGCGTTCAACCAGGTGTGAAGGCCTTGGGAAAGAAGGCCAACACGACGGGTCCACGTTCCACCAGAGACGAGAGCTTCAGCACGACACCATCGACGTCTTTCACCGTAAAGTCGGGCGCGAGGCCACCGACCATCGGCTGCGCGGCCAACATCGAGGTGAGGAGCACAGAGAGCATCGAGAGACCCGAAGTAGCGACGGTCAACCTTCGGCGCCACGTTCTTGCATCTTCGCCCAGACCGCCTTCGCCGCCGCGCTGCAGGCCCAAGCCACCTCGGTCACGTCGAGCGAGAGCGCCTTGCGTTTCCACAAGCGCCACAGTCCGTCGACCATGACCGACTCGACCCAGCGTGACGAGAAACCATGGAGCACGTGCGCGGCGAGCGTGTCGACGTCGAGCGGCGTGGGCGGGTGGTAGTCGAGCACGAGCAGGTCGGCCAACGAGCCCGGCTGGAGCGGACCGAGGGTAGTGCCGAACGCTTCGCTGGCCAGCCGGTGGCCGTTCGCGAGGAACCGAAGCGTGTCGATCGGCTGCCCAGAGTCGGTGGTGCGCAACCTGGCCGCCTGCGCTTCGGCAAAGCAGTCGAGCGACATCACGTCGGTGCCCAGACACCCGCGCACGCCGAACTTGGAGGGCGTGGCGAGGCCCGTCTGCGAGGCCATGTTCGAGCGCGCGCTGTGAGACAGCCAGGTGCCTTCAGCGATCAACGACGAGAGCTCCGGCCAGGTGAGGTGCACGTTTTGAGAGAGCACCACGCGGCTGCCGATCAGCCCCAGACCCACCAGGCGCTCGGCGGCGGTGTGCCCGAAACGAGCGCGGCTCATCGCTTCTTCGCGGGGATCTTCAGCCACCGTCGCCAGCAACATCGCCTCGACGCGTTGCCGCGCTTCCTTCACGCCTGCGAGCCCGTCGTCAGACAACGAGCCGAGCCCGTCGATCGCGAAGGCCCCGCGAAAGCGGCCCCGCGCGCGGCCGAAGTACGAGGCACATTCTTCCAGCGCCTCTTCGCGCACCATGGCGCCCGAACGATCGGTCACCTGGTAGCCGAGCACCGCGCGCAACCCGACGCCGTTGAGCCCGTGAGCGACGCGGCTGAGCGAGCCGCTGACGTGCGAGTGCGCTGCGCTGACGTCGAAGACGGTGGTGGTGCCCGAGAGCAGCCCCTCGAGACCGCCCGCGGTGGCGGCCGCCTCGAGCTGATCGCCATCGATCACGTCTTCGAGCCGATGCAGCGCGTGCGCTTCGCCGCCGAAGCCTGTGGCCATGCGCGGGGCGCCGCGAAGCAGCGTGGCGTAGAAGTGGTGATGCGCCGACACGAGACCGGGGAAGAGCACCTTCCCGCGAACGTCGATCACCTCGTCGTCGGGCTTTGGCTGGAGCGCCGTGGCGCGTTCGACGATTCGATCACCATCAATCCGGAGATCCGCGACCTCGACGCCCGCAGGCTCGAGATCGACGATGGTCCCCCCTTTGAGAACGGTCGCCACTGAGGGCGCGAGGGTATCCCGTTCGACAAGCCGCTTCACAGGGAATGGTGCAGCCCTGTCCTCAACCGACTCAGATCGAGTCGCCCACGTCGTGGCCTCCGCGGTGATGTGGCTCTTAGTCGGTTGAAATCGCTCAATCTCACGAAAGGGCACACACCTTGCTAAGGCGAGCCGCGCAGTCGTGTCTTTTTGCAAACGGAGTTTCCCACGCATGAAGAGCAGAGCACTCCACGTGGCGTTGGCCGGCGCCCTCGTTGGACTCGCTTGTGGCCCCTCGGAATTGACTGACCCTGCAGCGCAGCCTGCTGCCTCGCAGGAAGACGCGATCATCGGTGGCACGCTGGCGATGGGCGACCCGGCGGTGGTGGCGATGGCCGTTCGCTCTGGCGGTAGCTACGAGTCGATCTGCACCGGCACGCTCATCGCGCCCAAGACGGTGCTCACCGCTGCGCACTGCATCAACGCGTACGGCACCAACGTTCAGTACTTCGTGACCTTTGGCACCTACTCCGCGTCGCCCACCAAAGCCGTGCTGGTGGCGCAGCAGTACAGAAACCCCAACTACAACCAGAGCGCGTGGGACTTCGGCATTCTGCGCCTGGCCACGCCGGTGCTCGACGTCACGCCGATCGCCATCAATGAGACGGCGATCACGCAGGCGCACATCGGCCGGGCGATCCGCCACGTGGGCTTCGGGCTCACCGTCGCTGGCGGGCAGACCTCAGGCACCAAACGTGAGGTCAGCTATGGGCTGCGCGGCGTGACGCCGTTCACCATCGAGTCGGGCGCCCAGGGCAAGCAGACCTGCCAGGGCGACTCGGGTGGTCCGGGCTTCATGGTGATGCCCGGCGGTACCAAAGAGGTGTTGGTGGGCGTGGTCAGCTACGGCGACCAGAACTGCATGTACGAGGGCTACGACGGGCGCGTCGACGTGGCCGCTCCGTGGATCCGCCAGACCATGGCCGCGTGGGAGCAGCCGACCTGCGCTACCGATGGCGCCTGCGTGGCGGGCTGCACCCCGGTCGATCAAGACTGCGTGTGCAAGGCTGACGGGGTGTGCGGCTCGGAGTGCGTCGACCCCTCGATGGATCCCGACTGCCCGCGGGACTGCGCGCAGAACAGCATCTGCTCCACCCAAACCTGTGGCCGCCCCGATGTCGACTGCGTGGGCACCGGTCAGTTCTGCGCCGCGGCGGTGCAGTGCCAGTCGCGCCAGTGCGTGAACGATCGCCAGAACCCCAGCGCCTACTGCAGCAAGGGCTGTCAGACGAACGCCGAGTGCCCCGCGACCATGGAGTGCGCCGCGGGTTCGTGCGTGCTCAAGCAGCGCCCCGAACGCACGCTGTTCGAAAGCTGCTACTCCGCCACCGACTACTGCCTCGAGGGCATCTGCACCGGCCCTGCGAGCGGCATCTCGCGCTGCGTGAAGGGCTGCCTGGTGACCAACGATTGCCCGAGCGGCTCGGTGTGCGAGGCGGGCTCTGACTCGCAGCGTTTCTGTAGGCCTTCCACCCTGCGCTTCAACATCATCAGCCTGCCTGCCGCGCCGGCCGCGCTCGGAGCGCAGTCACCGGGTTGCTCCGCCACGGGAATGGGGATGGCGCTGTGGTTACTCGCGGTTCCCCTCCTGCGCCGCCGACGGGCGCGCGGCTGAACGATTTGGCAGACTGAACGAAGTGAGCCCGCTTCGTTTCGCCGCCCTCTGCCTGTTTTGCCTCGGCTGCTCACGCCAGGGCGAAGCGCTGCACGCGGGCGAAACGCGCGGGGCGATCGTCGGCGGCACGCCCACGGTGGGCGACGAAGCCGTCTTCATGCTCGACATCCGCGGGACCAACGGCGCGGCCACCCGGTGCAGCTCGACGTTGATCGCGCCACGGACCCTGTTGACCGCCGCGCACTGCGTCGATCCCGCGATGCTGGGTGAGGCCAGCCTTATCATCACCGCCTCGAACGCGCCCACGGTGGCGCAGATGACGCCTTCCAACACGGTGTTGGTGGTGGAGACCCGGCTCCATCCGCGGTGGAACGCGGCTGCTGGGCTCGGTGACGATCTCGCGCTGTTGTTGTTGGAGACGGCGCCCGACGCGGGGAGCAGCCCGTGGAATCGCGAGAGCCTCTCGGGCCTGGGCGGTGAAGCGGTGCGCGTGGTGGGCTACGGCGCGGCTTCTCCTGATGGAGGCACCGGTACCAAACGCACCGCCCCCCTCACCATCCGACAACTCACCGACCGGCTCATTTCGCTGGGCGACTTCGTGAGCGTCGGCTTGTGCCACGGCGACTCGGGCGGGCCGACGTTTCACACCTTCGATGATGGCGTCGAGCGGCTGGTCGGCGTGCACAGCTTCACGCGCACCGAAGACTGCCTCGATGGCGCCGACACGCGCGTCGATGCACAGGCCGCGTTCATTCTGGAGTGGCTTTCGGAGCGGGAAGAGAACTGCGCTCCGAACTTCGTGTGCGCGGTGGGCTCGTGTCTGCCCGCAGACCCCGACTGCGCCTCGTTCGGCAGCGCCTGTCAGGCCGCGTGGCAGTGCCGTGGGCGGAAGTGCGTGAACGATGCGCAACACGTGGAGACGTACTGTTCACGGGTGTGCAGCACCGATGCCGATTGTTCGGGCGGCATGACGTGCGATGTCGCTCGTGAGGTGTGCGAGCAGCCTCAGTTGCCTGCGGCCAGACCGGGGGAACCCTGCCAGGTCGGCGCGACGTTCTGTCTGAACGGCGCGGTCTGCAATGGGCCCGACACCACTCGCACGCGGTGCAGCCAGCCGTGTGTGCGCGCGGCCGATTGCCTGCCCGGGCAACGGTGCAGCGCGGGGATCTCGGGCGCGACCGCGTGTCAGGATCCACCTCCGGTCACCTTGCCGGTGGGCCGGGTGGAGCTGCCGGCGGCGCGGAGTTGTTCGACGGGCCTGGGGTGGTGGCCGGGGCTCGGGGTGCTCTGGTTCGTGCGGCGGCGAAGGGCTGGACCTGTTAGCCCTGAGTGCGTTTTCAAACTCTGAGGCACAGTTCATTATCGTGGGGCCGCAGGAACGAAAATGGGAAGGCGTGGCGCTCGTGGCGAGCATCGCGGTCCATTGCGCCTTCGTTGCGTGGGCGGTGTGGCGGCCGGTCAGTGTGGTGGAAAAGAAGGTGGTGACCGCGGAGTTTGTTTTTCTCGAGCCTCCTCCGGCGCCTGCTCCTGTTCCTGAACCTGCTCCTCCGGTGGCTGCGGTGGTTCGCCCTCCTCGGCCGGTGGTCAAAGAACGTCAGCGCGAGGAAGTGGTTCCTGCCCCTCACCCCGACCCTCTCCCCCCCAGGGGAGAGGGAGTTCAGTCGGACATTCCACGGGCGGAGGTCACGCTGGTTCCCGGCTCTGCGTTTGCCATCTCACTCGACGCGGGCGTGATCGATGTGGAGGCCGAGGTGCAAAGGAACCGGGGCCTGCGCGCGCTCGAGCCGCCCAGAGATCTCGTCGGATCCCTGGCGAAAGAGACACTCGGCCTGGGGCGCGTCGATCGCGGCCTGGTGCACCCGTACTATTCGCAGCTCGGCAAGGCCCTGCTCAAGAACTGGGATGCGGATCGCGTGGCCAAGAGTGGCCTCAAGGGCCTGATGGAGCAGACCGGCGAGAACCTGAAGCTGTACAACGAGATCTACGCCGAGCGCGCCTCGATCTACGGCAAGAGCGGCAACCCGCTGGGCGACCTGCCCAACACCACCAATCGAAGGGCCGCGGTCAACGATCGGGTCGGCGGCATCGCGGGCGTCGATCTCGAGCAACGCAAAGAGCTGCAGAAGCAGATGCGCGAGGCCTACAAGGCGACGCGGCGCGCGGTGATTCGCGTGGTGCAGGACGCCACCGGCAAGCTGACCTCGGTGGAGCTGGTGCAGCCTTCCAGTGACGCGAAGATCGACAAGGAGGCGCTGGTCGACGTTCGCACCGCCGCCGAGAAGCTGCCGCCGCCTCCTCCCGAAGCGCTCGAAGGGCGGGCCACCCTCACCTCCATCTGGAGCTTCGAGCTGGTCATCTCGATCTCGCCCCCGGTGCCCACCTTCACCTTCGAGTTCGACGAGGCCCTGGGCTTCATCGACGTGCGGCTCCCGCTCGATCGGCGCATCTACAAGAAGGTGCGGTTGGTCTCGGTAGAGTAAGCAGGGCCCGCACTCATGGCTGACAAGCGCCGCTTCGATCTCTTTGCCGAGCTGCTCCGCGGGCGTTTTCCCAACGCCCGGCGGGTGTTCGACGTCGCCGGTGGCCAGGGCAAGTTGAACGAGGCGCTCACCCGGCGCGGCTGCGAGGTGCTCACCTTCGATCGCCGGCACAAGCACCTGCCGGTGACCTTCGCCGAGCGCGACTTCACGCTCGAAGAGCCCTGCGCCTGCGAGCTGGTGGTGGGCATGCACCCCGACGGCGCGACGCGGGTGATCATCGACTATGCGGCGATGCACCGGGTGCCCTTCGCCATCGTGCCCTGCTGCTCAGACAACTCGATGCCCTACAAGCCGTGGATGCGCCACCTGGGTGAGCTGGCCACCGCGCAGGGGCTCGTCGTGACAGAAACGGAGCTGCCCATGGAAGGCCGGGCGCGGGTCATTCTGGGCGAACTGCTTTCAAATCTCTGAACTGTGGGCACGCCGGGTGAAGTACGTTGTCGCCCGGCCCGATGCGATTTTCCGCCTTCGTTTTGACGTTGAGTCTCGTCGCAGGGCCGGCGCACGCCGCCATCTACGAGAACGCCATCGACATCGACGGCGAAGAAGATCTCTTCGAGCTCGAGCAGCGAGGCGACATCTCTGAAGAGACCTCGCAGACCCTGGTGGAGATTCTGCGCGAAGGCGTCGACCTCAACTCGGCCAGCCGCGAGCAGCTCTACGACTTGCCCGGCATCACCTACGCCGACGTCGACGCCGTCCTCGAGTACCGCAAGTCGAAGGGGCGCATCGATGATCCCGCAGAGCTGGTGGGCGCCGGGGCGTTGACGCCCGAGCAGCTGATCCAGATCGCGCCCTTCCTGCGCATCGATGCGGCGGCGCCCATTCTCCCGGTCAGCGGCAAGGTGCACGCGGCCACCCGTTTCACCGCCACCGACAACGTGCCGCCCCCGGCGTTGCTGGCCGGCCGCCTCAAGGCCCCGCTCAACCTCTCAGCGGGTTTCATGATGTTCACCACCCGCAGGCGCGCGGGCTCGCCCACCTACGATGCCACCAACGACGCGCTGGCCAGCAAGGGCTTTCTCTACACCCCGCACCTGCCGCGCATCTGGGCCCAGTGGAAACCGGGCAACGCCCGCCTGGTGGCAGGCACCTTCACCATCGGCTTCGGTGAGCGGCTCACCCTCGACAACACCCGCCGCGTCACGCCCCGCGGCATCTACCTGGTCGAAGACTACCGGCGCGTCATACCGCTGTCTCAGACGTGCAAGATCTCGGGCGAAGGGTTCCTGGCCGACCCCACCTCGGGCTGCGATCTGGAAGGCGGCAAGAACCTCTACATCACGCCCGACTACACCTGGCGTGAGAGCTTCCGCGGCATCGCGGGCTCGATCGAAGACCTCAAGCTGGGCGCCGAAGCGAGCATGTCGCTGTACGGCTTCGCCTCGTACCAGCAGCGTTCGATCTACCAGTACGAGCTCTACGATCGGCGGTTCTGCGCAGACCCGCGCGATGACGGCAACGACTTCTGCAAGTCGCCCAGCGTCTACCTGCCCGACGGCAATTCGCGGCTGGTCTTCAGCACGCTGACGAACACCTTCGATGAGCTCACGGGCGGCGGTCACGTCACCATCAAGCCCAGCTACCGGTTCACCCTCGGCGTCACCGGCTACGCAGCGATGCCCTTCTTCCGGCAGGCCCCGCTGCAGCTCGATTTCCAGGAATACAGCCGCTACCCCTCGGGCGGCGCCTTCGGAGCGATCGGCGTCGACGCGCACACCAGCTTCAAGGCCTTCAACTTCTTCCTCGAGGCCACGCACAACTTCGACGGCCGGGTGGGCACCGCGGGCGCAGGCGGCTACGGCGTCGAACAACGCAGCACCTTCAGCCCCAGGGGCCACGAGTTCGAGCTCTCGTTGCGGTTCTACGACACGGGGTTCGGCACACCGTACGCGCGCCCCATCGCCTCGCCCGACGTCCTCGAGGGGCAACGGGCGCGCAATGAAGCGGGCGCCCGTTTTCGCTGGGCGGCGAAGTGGTCGAAAGACTGGGAGACCCGGCTGACGGCCAACTTCTGGGTCAACCCCTGGGCCGACGTCGCCGGCTCACCCGCGGGCGTGCCGAACCTGTACGTGCTGGGCCGGGTCGACTTCAACGGCTGGAAGTTCTTTCAGCCCGGCATCTGGGTCGACATGCGCAACCGCAACCTGCCCTATTCGGTGCACGGCACCTGCGCGAGCGGCACCGTCATTCTGACCGAGGGCCAGCCGTTCACCTGCGGTGGCGACCTCTACAAGATCTCCGCGCGCGTCGATATCAAGCCGCTGCGCCGCCTGGTCGAGGCCACCTTGCAGAGCTCGTTCACCTGGCGAGACGACATTCGATATAAGGATCGGTTCCGCAACGACCTGCAGCTCTGGGCCGAGGTGCGCACGAGGCCGGTCGACTTTCTCCAGTTCAGGGTGCGCGCCCGCTACCTGAACCAGGCCATCGAAGATCCCACCTACCTCGAAGAGAACATCTGGACCTTCGTGGAAGGCAGCGTGTTCATCACCAAGGGCACGCAGTTGAGCCTGCGCTACGACTTGTTCTTCTGGCTCGACCAGCGCTCCAGCACCGCCAACCGTGTGCCCAACCCCGAGAACCGCTTCCAGCTCGACCTCCGGGCCAACTTCTAAGAGACCTCATGCGTCCACTCCGTTTTTTCATCGGCTTGTCGTTGGTGGCGCTTTGCGCGTGCAACACCACCACCGAATCGAAGCGCTTCACGCGCAACGAAACCTCGGGCCTGCTCAAGAAGCTCGAGGTGGTCAGCCTCGAGTTGGGCGACTTCCCCTTCGACGGGCCTGGCGCGGTGATCGACGGCGACACCGTGCGCGTGAAGGGCCTGCAGGCCTCGTTGCGCCTGCTCGCGGTCGACACCGAAGAGACCTTCAAGAAAGACTGGGAGCGCCAGGCGTTCGCCGCCGGCTGGGAAGACTACAAGAAGAAGATGCGCGGCAACTCGGTGCGCCCGGTGAAGATGGCCACGCCCGCGGGTGAAGACGCCAAACACTTCGCGCAGGACTTCTTCGAGGGCGTCGACAGCGTCAGGTTGGAGCGAGATCACCCGGGCGAGATCCGCGACTTCTACGGCCGCTACCTGGCCTACATCTTCGCGAAGAAGAACGGCCAGTGGGTCAACTACAACGTCGAGTGCGTGCGCGCGGGCCACAGCCCCTACTTCATGAAGTACGGGCGCAGTCGCCGCTTCCACCACGAGTTCGTCGACGCCCAGAAAGAAGCCATCGAGGCCAAACGCGGCATCTGGAAGCCCGGCACGATGCACTACGACGACTACGACGAGCGCCTGCGCTGGTGGGCCGAGCGAGAGGCCGGCATCACCCGCTTCGAGCGCGAGCAGATCGAACGCCCCGAGTCGAACATCGCGCTGACCCGCTGGGACGCCATGCTCAAGCTCGAGCAGCGCCTGGGCCAGGAGGTCACCGTGCTGGGCGCCGTGCAGGAAGTCATTCAGCGCGAGAACGGGCCGGCGGTGGTCAAGCTCGCCCGCACCCGCACGCAGAACTTCGACATCGTCTTCTGGGATCGCGACGTGCTGCTCAACACCGGGCTCCAGTTCAAGCGGGGCGAGTACGTGCAGGTGCGCGGAGTCGTACAGAAATACCGTAACTCCAGGGGCCTCGATGCGCTCCAGATGCAGGTAACGTTGCCAGGTCAGGTTCTGGCTCCCAGCGAGGAGCTCGAGCAGATGCTGTCGACTGACTCCAAGGCCGGGAGCAGCGACAAGGATGAGGGAGAATGATGAACCGAATTTCCGTTTCGATCGCCGCTGCCGCGGCCCTGCTGATGTCCTGTCCTCCGCCGCCGGCGCCTGATGCCTGTCTGGGCCGGGTGGCAGGCGATCTGGTGATCTCCGAGGTGATGCTCGACCCCGAAGGCACCGACACGGGCGGTGAGTGGATTGAGCTGTTCAACACCCTGGGCACGCCGCTCGACCTCAAGGGCCTGACGCTCTACGTGCGCGACACCGATGGTTCGGGCGCCAAGACGCACCCGATCCGCGCGGGCACCGCTCCGGCGCGGGGCTACTTCGTGGCGGGCGACATCCGCTCCGGGCCGAACCCGGGGTGGATCAACTACGCCTACGGCGATGCGCTGGGTTCGATGGGCAACGCGCGCGGCGTGGTGGGCATTCGTTGCGGCATGACCACGTTGGCCGAGTTCACCTACAACACCGCCGCCAAGCCGCAGCGCAGCCGCATGCTCAACGGCGTCAGCGAGCCCAGCAGCGCGGTGGCCGCGGTCGAGGCGAACTACTGCGACACGCCGACGGGCAATCTCTACATCGGCGACAACGCCGGCACCCCCGGCGCAGCCAACCCCCGCTGCATGGCAGAGGCCACCTCGGGCACCTGCGTCGACAACGGCACCGTGCGCGCGATGACCTCGCCGCAACCCGGCGACCTGGTGATCACCGAGGTGATGGCCAGCCCCGCGGCGACGGGCGACACCACCGGCGAGTGGATCGAGATCCTCGCGCGGGCCACCGTCGACTTGAACGACGTGACCATCAACACCACCACCAGCTCAGAGCGCATCGAGAACCAGGCGTGCCTGCGCGTGCAGCCCGGTGAGTACGTGCTGCTGGCCCGCAGCGCCGACAGCTTCGTCAACGGCGCTCTCCCGCCGCCCCTCCACGTGTACGGGTCGATCTCGTTTGCCGACACCACCAACCAGCGCATCTCGCTTTCGCGGGGTGACGCTGGCATCGATGAGATCGCGCTGACGCCTTCGGCCTCGGGCAAGGCGTGGCAGCTCGATCCACTCAAGCTCGACCCGGGCAGCAACGACGATCCGGCGAACTTCTGCCGCGCGCCCCTCAAGTGGAACCCGGATGGGGGCGGTGACTACGGCAGCCCGGGCGCTGCGAACCCCGATTGTCCCGTCGATGCAGGCCAGCCCAACCCCAACGTGTGCGTGGACACCGGCACGGGGCTGCAGCGCCCGGTGGTGCACCCGGCCGATGGTGACCTGGTCATCTCTGAGTGGCACAGCTCGCCTGCGGCCACCTCGGCCGCCAACGGCGAGTTCATCGAGGTGATGGTGAAGAACGACGTCGACCTGAACGGCATGACGCTGCAGGTGGGCACGGGCCGCACGCCCATCTCGTCGATGAACTGCCTGTCGGTCACCACCAACAGCTTTCTGGTCTTCGGCAAGAACGGAGACCCGCTGCAGAACGGCATGTTGCCCCCGCTCACCGCGTCGTTCAGCGCGGCGCTCACCGGCACCAGCACCATCAGCTTGTTCGGCTCGGACGGCGGGCTGTACGACAGCGTCACCGCCAGCGGTGAGTTCTCGGGCGCCTCGACCCAGGTCATCCCCGGGTTCGAGACGGTCAGCGACAACGACCTGCCCGGCAACCGCTGCCGTTCGCCCAACAAGTGGAACCCCGACGGTGGTGGCGACAACGGCAGCCCCGGCGTGGCCAACCCCAGCTGCGCGGGCGCAGTCGACGCCGGCACCGACGCGGGCATGATGACCAGCTCCGCCGAGTGCCTCGACCTGAGCACGATGGCGCTGCGCCCGGTGGTGCGGCACCTTGCGGGCGACCTGGTAATCACCGAGTGGATGTCTGACCCGGGCGCCATCTCCGACGCGGTGGGCGAATACTTCGAGGTGCTCGCCAAGAGCGCGGGCGACCTCAACGGCCTTTCGGTGCGCGTGGGCACCACCGTGACGCGCATCAACTCGAACAGCTGCGTGCCCGTGGTGGCCAACAGCTACCTGGTGTTCGGCAAGAACAACGACCCGGCGCAGAACGGCAACCTGCCGGCGCTCACCAGCACCTTCGGCGGCGCGCTCACCACCGCGAGCACCATCACCGTGCTCGGCGCGGATGGCGGTATCTACGACACCATCACTGGCACCGGAGAGACCTCGGGCGCCTCGGTGCAGATCAAGCCGGGCTCCGAGACGCCGATCGACAACGACATCGTGCTCAACCGCTGCACCACGCCCACCAACGTGCGCTACGGGCCCATCGGGGCCGATGGTGGAGCGACGGGAAACCGCGGCACGCCCGGCCTGCCCAACGTTCCCTGCCCGTGAAACAGGCGGCCCTCGTGCTCATGCTGCTCTCGGGCTGTTCAGCCCCCGGGAGCAAGTGTGGCCCTTCGACGGCGCAGGTTGATTTCGTCATCGACGGCGACACGCTCGTGTTGCTCGATGGCACCCGTATTCGTTTGCTGCTGGTCGACACGCCAGAAACCACGCAGGGCAAGAACGACTGCTACGGCGAGCAGGCGAAGGCGTTCACCGTCTCGCGCGTGGTGGGCAAGACGCTCTCGCTTTCGTACGACGAAGAGAGCTGCACCGATCGTTTCGGCCGCACGCTGGCGTACGTGAGCGTCGAGGGGGTCGACCTGAACGCCGAGCTGGCGAAGCAGGGCCTCGCGTGTTTCCTCTACGTCTCGCCGGGTGGTCAGGCGCGGCAGGAGGAGTTCGCCACGTACGAAGCCGAAGCCCAGACCAACCGAACAGGCATGTGGGGCATGTGCACCGACATTCCCTGCAGCAAGTGAGCGCCGAGCGCAGTCGAGTTCGCTCCTGAGGAACAGCCCACACCGGTCACCCTGAGCGTAGTCGAGGGGTCACTTGCCGCACGAAGCAGAGGTGGCATCTCGACTGCGCTCGCAGGGTTGATCGAAATAAGGAGCGCCCACCGTTCATCCCGAGCGGAGTCGAGGGATTACCTCGCCTTCGGTCGGTAAGTGCCCCCTCGACTGCGCTCGGGGAGACCGGTGATTGGAGTCATTTCCTATTTCCGTCAACCCTCTCGATGCGAACGGTGTGGGCCGTTCCTCAGGAGAGCAGTCGCTCGACGCGAACGGTGGTGTCTCGCGCGTGTTTCTCTCCTGCGGTGAGCAGTGCGTAACTGTGGCGCTAGGCGCCGGGGTGAGCGACCATGCGCATCATGCGCCCGTCGAGCAGGCCCGCTTCTTTGGCCCTCCAGTGCTTCATTGCATTGCTGGTGGTGGCGCTGGTGCGCCCGCCTCCCGTGCAGGCTTCTGCACCTGAGCTCCTCACCCAGTTGACGCTCGCCGCGAGCGGGCCGCGCATCGCAGTGGTGGTCGTCTCTCAGGACCTGCGTGCTTCGCAGCAGCAGGGCGCGTTGGAAGGCGCTGCCGAGGCCGCGCTCGAGCGCGCCGCCCGGTTCACC
Source organism: Archangium sp. (assembly GCA_043773025.1). Classification (GTDB taxonomy): domain Bacteria; phylum Myxococcota; class Myxococcia; order Myxococcales; family Myxococcaceae; genus Archangium_A. The sequence goes on along the minus strand of JAYVFP010000332.1, from coordinate 51,425 downwards.
CTCATTTCCGTGCACGACGCGTTCAACCCAAACGTGGCGAAGAAGCAGGAAGCGAAGCTCGAAGAGGCCCGCGAGAAGATGAAGGCAGGCAAGCAGGCGCTCGACGATCTCGACAACGTCAAGGCGACCGAGGCTTTCACCCGGGCCCTCGAAGCGCTGCAGACCACCGATCTCTCCCGCAACTTCCCCGCGCTGCTCGAGGCGTGGACGATGAAGGCAGCAGGTCACGCGACCGGCGGCGAGAACGGCCCGGCCAAGAAAGACATCGAGTCGGTCGTCGCGCTCTCTCCCAAGGCGGAATTCACGCCGACCTTCTTCACGCCCGACCTCATCAAGTTCGCTGAAGCGCAGCGCAAGTTCGCCGCGAACGCGAAGGGTGAGCTGCTGGTGCGCACCGAACCTCCCGGGGCGCGCGTGTGGGTCGACGGCCTGTACCGCGGCGTGAGCCCAGTCACGGTGGCCGGCCTCACGGGCGCCAAACACTTCGTCGCCGCTTCAGGAGGCGGCTACGCGCTGGGGCAGAGTCAGGCCGGGCCGGGTGAAGAGGTCATCTCGCTGGCCGCAGCCGAGCTGGGCCCCGGTTGGAAGAAGGCCATCAGCGACATCAAGAAGGATCCCGAGGGCTCCACCCGTGACAGCGCGGCGCAGGCGCTGGGCAAGGCCGCGCAGCTCGATCAGGTGTTGTTGGTGGTCTCGCGCAAGAGCCTTGCGGGCGAACAGCTCGAGCTCACCGGCATTCGCCTCGAGGTCAGAGACGGCCACAACGCCTCGTTCCGCTCCGCCACCGTCAACCCCGGCGATCCCGAGCAGCTCGTGGCGTTCTTCGATGCGCTCACCGGCAAAGACGCCAAGCACGATGGCCGAGATCCGGTGCACCACTTCAAGGGCGGCAGCGGCGCGTCGGTGAAGACCGTGGCCGGCATCTCACTGTTGGGCGCGGGCGCCGCGGCGGTCATCGTGGGGGGGGTGTTCGGCATCATGGCCAACGGCAAGGCCAACGACTTCCGCGCGACGCCTCAGAGCCAGACGTTCAACTCCGCCAACTTCAAACGTGACGGCCAGACCTACGCGGCGGTGGCCGACGTCTCGTACATCATCGGCATCCTGGCTGCGGGTACGGGTGGGGTGTTGCTGCTGACCGACAAGCTGGGGAGCGCGGAGTCTGAAGAGACGGCTGCACCCGGTAAGAAGAAGGGCAGCACCGACGACCCCAGGCGCCGCGAGGTCGACCGCAAGGCGGCCGAAGATCGCCGCGCCGCAGCCGATCGCGCCAAAGACGACGAGCGCCGCCGCGAGGAAGACCGCAAGCGCGAAGAAGAGCGCAAGAAGGACAACGACTCGAAGGCCGCCGACGACAAGCGCCGCGCTGAGGAAGAAGAGGCTGCGCGCAAGGAAGAGGTGAAGAAGAAGAAGGAAGACGACGAGCGCAGCAACAAGAAGCTCAGCAAGAAGGAGCGCGAGGCCCTCGAGCGGAAGCAGCGCGAAGAGGAGAAGCAGGCGGCCGCCGAGGAAAAGAAGCGCCTTGAAGAAGAGGAGCGCGCGAAGAAGGCAGAAGAGAAGAAGGGCTCCGGCAAGCTCACCAAGAAGCAGCAGAAGGAAGGGGACGAGCGCCGGAAGAAGGAAGAAGAAGAGGCGAAGGCCAGGGCTGAAGAAGAGGCGCGGTTGAAGGCCGAAGCCGACGCGAAGAAGAAGAAGGACGAAGAAGAGCGCAAGAAGCGGGAAGAGGCCGAGAAGAAGAAGAAGGCCGAAGACCACGACGACTTGCGCAATTACTGACCCTTTTTTCCTGCTCGGCGCCACCAGCGCCCGCTCCTGCCTCACCAGCCGATGCAGCACCGCCTCCACCGCCTCGTCCTCGGGCGGCGGCAGCACCACCAGGGGAATCGCATCAACGGCCCTGGGGGAGTCTTGGCCTCGATCGGCGACCCAAAACCGACCATCGCGAGCGACTGCGGGCTTACGTCGGAGCCCAGCTGAAGCGGTAGCTGGTTCTCAGGCTGCCGCCGTCGTTTCGCGCGAGCAGCCCGCGGGTTACCAACTCGGCGATGTCGCGCTGCGCGGAGTCGATCGAGCACCGGCACACGGCAGCCCATTGCTTCACGGTGGTCGTCCACTCATCTTGCTCGAGGATCTTTCGGACCATCTTCTGTTGTCGCTCTGAGAACGGCGGCAGCGAAGCCATCGCTCCCCAGAAGGCGCTCTTCGTGCGCACGCGCGAGAGCGTGGAGAAGGAAAGGGTGACCGAGCGCTCGAAGCAGCAGATGAACCACTCGAGCCAGCCGCTGACCTCGAGGCCGCCCCGCTGGGCTCTCTCGAGCTGCTGGTAATAATCAGCGCGCTCCCGCTCGATCTGCGCGGACATGCTCCAGAAACGCTGGGTCACACCGTCGGCGCGCGCGAGCACGAGATCGGCCAGGGCACGGGCCAGCCGACCGTTGCCGTCGTCGAAGGGGTGAATGGTCACGAACCAGAGGTGCGCAAGTCCGCTGGCCACCAGCCCGTCGAGCTGGCGCGCGGGCCCTCGCAGCCAGGCGAGGAGCGCCTTCATTTCAGCCGGAAGTCGCTTCGCCGGGGGCGCCTCGAAGTGCACCACCGGGTGCCTCTTGAGCACCCCTGAGACCACCTGCAGGGGGTCGCTGCCCGAATCGCGATAGCGCCCCACGGCGATGCGCTGGAAGTTGCTGCGCCCGCTCGGGAACAGCGTCGCGTGCCAACCCAGCAGGCGTTCGCGGGTCAGCGGCTTGCTCGCGTTTCGGGCCGCGTCGAGCACGATGTCGACGATCCCATCGACCTGGCGGTCCTTCACGCCTTCACGCGCGAGACCCAGGCGGTGCGCCACCGAGGACCGCACGCTCGCGGGCGCCAGCATCTCGCCCTCGATGGCGCTCGTCGTCACGACGTCGACGATCGACGTGGCGAGCTCGGCTTCTTGTTGCAGTTCGAAGCCGGTAGCCTCGAGTTCGCCCAGCAGCCTTCCCTGGCGCAGCCGCGCTGAGCTCAACCCCGGAAGGAGCGCTTCGGGAGACCAGGTGAAGTTCGGCCACGTCGGCTGTTCCCAGATGAACACCTTCTATTCTCCGCACGAACTGCGGAGAGGTGCAACAGGGTCGCCGCATATCGTGCGGAGAACTTGCCGCACGCGGCGAGCCTTCGACGCGGGCCAATTGCAGCCGAGCGGAACCAAAGTTTCGGTACCTCAAAGGGGAGCGCGCGGCTTGCTAGCCCTCCTCGACAAGGCCACCGGGTCACACCTGCGAGTCGTTGAGTGCAGGAAAAAACTCATGAGCATTGACGCTCATGAGCCGCGCTGCGACCAGTCAAGGAGCTGGGCGCTGGGTGGCCAGACCATCGATTTGTCGGGGCTGCTGTGCCTGTTCGACGCCGAGGGACCTTGCGCGAACCCGGTGAAGGACGCTCAGCGCACCAAGACCTCGCCCGCCACGACCCAGGTGCGGTGCGTCGTCTGGGGCACCACCGCTCTCCCGGGGTTCGCCCGTTCGCCCGTTCGTCAGAAGTCAGCACCTCACCGTGATGAGCGTAAAGAGGCATGAGCTCGTTTTGGGCTCGCTCCCCTCGCTGAGAGCTTGATAGTCGCGTGCAATGAAGATCGTCGCGCGATTCGCGGTGCTGCTCCTCTGCGCATGTCCTGAAGTGCCGTCGACCACCACCGATGCGGGCGAGGTCGACGCGGGAGACCCGACCTGTCGCACCCAGGGCTGCGCCGTCGGCTTCTGGTGCGACGCGAGCTCGGGCCTGTGCGCCGTCGGCTGCGATGCCGCAGAAGACTGCACCGCCAGCGAGACGTGCAACACCACCACCCACGCCTGCGAGTGTGCGGGTGGTTTTCATCGGTGTGGCTCGACGTGCGCGCGCAACGACTCGGTGGCGACGTGTGGAACGAGCTGTTCGTCCTGCCCGGCTGATCCCCTCGGCACCGCGACCTGCACGGCCGCCGGGTGCGGCGTGACGTGCAACGCTGGTGCGCTCTCGTGCGGCGGCGCCTGCGCCGCTTGTCCCGCTGGCGCGACAACCACCCAGTGCAACGGCGCGAGCTGCGAAGCCGCGACTTGCGCGGGCGGTCGGTTGGCGTGCGCGGGACAGTGCCCGACCTGCCCGGTGGGTGCCGCTGCGACGCAGTGCGTGGGCGCCGCGTGTCAGGCGAGCGCGTGCCCGAGCGGGCGGTTGTTGTGCAACGGGCAGTGCCCCACCTGCCCGGGTCAGGCCTCAGCGACCGCGTGCAACGGCAGTACCTGCGTCGCGATTGCCTGCAACGCGGGTTTCGTCGCTTGCGGTGACGCGTGCGTCGCCTGCGCTGCGGGTCAGCAGTTCTGCTGCAAGGAGCCCGTGACTGCGGCGCTCGGGAGTGGGCCTGAGCACATGCTCGCGCTCGACGCGAACGACTCGCCGGTCATCGCATTTCGAGACGCGCAGTCGGTGAAGCTCGCGCGCCGGGGACCTGCGGGCTTCACCGTGCAGACGATCGACTCGGGCGACGTCGGCTGCGGCGTCAGCCTGGCCGTCGACTCCGCCGGGGTCGCGCACGTGGCGTACAACAAGAACCAGTTCCCTTACGCGCTCAAGTACGCGCGCGTGCCGGTGAATGGTGCTGCCACCATCGAGATCATCGCCAGCGCGTCCATCACTGCGGTGGGCACCTCCAGCATCGCCGTCGACCCGTCGACGGGCGAAGTGCACGTCGGTGCGTACATCAGCGGCCGCGGGCACTACGCCCGTCGCGCGAGCACCGGTGGGTGGTCGGTTCGCCTCGCGATGTTCGACGGCAATCAAATCAACCTCGCGCTCGCTTCGGGCGTCCCGCACCTCGTCGCGAGTTCGAACGCGTCGGTCGGCGTTCAGGCCTCGGTGCTCAGCCATGGCGTCGCCGTCGACGGGGGGCTGCCCGATGGTGGGCTTTTCGCGCAGACCACGGTCAACTCGACGATCGGGGTCTCGGTGCTCCACGACGCCAGCCTCGCCCTCGACGCCTCGGGCACGCCGTGGGTCTCGTTTCAGCACCCGAACTTCCGCGACCTGCGCCTCTCGACGCGCGATGGCGGGGCGTGGGTCTCGGAGACCGTGCCCAACGGTTCCTTTGGCGGGGCTACTTCGCTGCAGTGGTTCAATGGCTGGCCGCACATCGCCTTCGTCGGCACCACGAACTTCGTGGCTCGCTACGCCGTGAAGAGCGCCTCAGGGTGGACCATCACCACCATCGACCCCAAGCCCATCACGGTCGGCACGGTCTCGCTCAAGCTGGACTCGACCGGTGCTCCGCACCTCACCTTGTTCGACCCAGACCCGGCCGTACGCCGCATCATCTACGTGCACTGAAACGGGAGATGCAGAGGTCCTCGCGCGCGACGAAGACCACAGAGAGAGAGAGGAAGAACAACCCGGCGAAATCGAGAGGAGGCAGGGTGGCCCGAGGGGAGCGCCGAGCGCAACGGCCGCGTCGAACGGCCCGGAATGCGTGCGGGGGAGCAGCGGACGGGGCCGCATTCCTGACTTCGGACGTGCGGGTGCCCTCGGAGTCGGCGCGCCAGCCAGCCCCATGCTCCGCAGCATCGCCTCGGCGGTGGCCCGGTTGGTGACGATGGCGCGCACCGTGCGGCGGCCGGCGCAGTGACAGGTCCACACGTCGATGCCAAACGTGCGCTGCAACGCCGTTGCCCAATCGAGCCGCGGTCGCTAGGAGACAACCGGCGCAGGGTGTACGCGCTCTACGCGTTTCAGGTCGATTGAGCCCGTGCCTGCGTCAATAATTCGACAGCCTGTGACAGACCTGTAGCGTCCCCTATTGTCGGCTCTTTGCGGGTCGGCACGGCGCCTGCTTTTCAAGCGGTTCGAGGCGCAACACCGCGGCTCAAGGGACACAGGGACACATGAATCAACGACGCGTCGGAGTGCTGCTGGGCGGGTGGGGCGAAGAGAAGGACATCTCGGTCAAGACGGGTGAAGCCATCGCCACCGCCCTCGAGAAAAAGGGCCACGCCGTCACCCGTATTCTCGCTGGCCAAGGTCTCGACCAGGCCGTGCGCGGCGCGGGCATCGACGTCGCGTTCCTCGCGCTCCATGGCCGCATGGGTGAAGACGGCAAGGTGCAGGGCCTGCTCGAGGTGATGGGCGTGCCGTACACGGGCTCAGGCGTGCTCGCTTCGGCGCTCGCCATGAACAAGGGCTTCGCCAAGAAGCTCTTCCGCCAGCACAACCTCGCGACGCCCGCGGGCTACGTGGTGAGCACCGCGCAGCTCGACCAGGTCGAAGCGCTGCACTGCGACCTCGGGTTTCCCTGCGTGGTGAAGCCCTCTTCAGGGGGCTCGTCGGTCGGCCTCACCCTGGTGCACACCCTCGAGCAGCTGCAGCCCGCCGTGGCCCTCGCCTGTCGGTACGGCGGAGAAGCGATGGTCGAGCGCTACGTGAAGGGCAAGGAGGTCACCGTGGCCATCCTCGGCGGCGAGCTCCTCGGCAGTTGCGAAATCGCCTCGCCCGGCGCTACCTTCGACTTCACCACCAAGTACGAAGGCGGCGCGCGCTACCATCTGCCGCCCCGTCTACCGCCCACCCGTATCTCCAACCTCGAGACGATGGCGCTGACCGCCTACCGCGCGCTGGGGTGCCGCGGCGCCGCGCGCATCGACTTCATCTGCCCTGACGTGGGCAACGAGGTGTTGCTCGAGGTGAACACCCTGCCGGGCATGACGCCCACCTCGCTGCTCCCGAAAATCGCAAAGCAGCGCGGCCTGACCTTCGAAGATCTCTGCGAGAAGCTGCTCGCGCTGGCCACGAACGAGACGATCGACGTGCAGCCGCTGCCCCAGGTGACCGAGCGCGCCCTGCCTTCGCGGCACGTCGGGTAGGCGTCTTGCCCCCTTCCCAGCAGGCCGGGCACCACGTCAGACTGCGCAGATGATCACCGCGCTCCTGACGTTGTGTCTGGCTGCCTCCGAGCCCATTCGCCTCGCTCCCGGTGCTCAGGAGGTCGTGAGGGTGCACAACCTCACCCGCGTGGGGGTCGGTGATCCCAACATCGCTGACGTCACCACCACCGGGCGAGGTGAGCTGCTCGTCACCGCCCGCGCGCGCGGCCGCACCACGCTGACGCTCTGGACCTCGAAGGGCCTGGAGACGCGCGTGGTGGTGGTCGACGACGGCAAGAGCAGCGAGATCGGCAAGCTGGTGAAGTCGGCGGTCAACCCATCCCTGCGCGTCGAGGAGTTCAGCGGCCGCACGGTGATCGACGGCCTGCTCGATTCTCCCTCCGAGCTGCAGCGGCTGCGCGCGCTGGTGGGCAACGACCCCAACGTCACCATTCTCGCGAGGCTCGACCCGCGGGTGTTGCCGGCGGTCGCTCAGAACATCACCGCCGCGTTGCACCGCGAGGGGCTCAAGAACGCGCAGGCCTCTGTCCTTGGTTCGACCCTGGTGCTCGAGGGCTCAGTGGCTGACGAACGCGAGCTGCAGAAGGCCCAGCTGATCGCCGACAGCTACGCGGGCGACCTGCTGCGCCGCTGAGCGGTCGACCTTCCGGGGCTCGTCTCGCGCTGCCGCTCAACAGCGCGTTGCGTCAACTCAATTGATCGAAGGGTTTGACACAGGGGGCCATCCTCCCTAGAAGGTCTCGACCTTCGCCCGGGAGGTGGATTCCTAAGAAGTTCCGGGTACTTGGAGAGGCCGGCGCCCGAATGAGCCCCGTAGAAATCGTGTTTTTAGCCGTCTACTTCAGCGTGCTCGCTGTTCTGTCTGTGTACGGATCGCACCGCTATCGGATGGCGTACCTGTACTACCGGCACAAGTACAAGCTGCCCACGCCGAAGGGCCCGATGGCGCAGCTGCCGCGCGTCACCATTCAACTGCCCATCTTCAACGAGATGTACGTCGTGGAGCGCCTGGTCGACTCGGTCTGCCGCATCGAATACCCGCGCGATCTCTTCGAGGTGCAGGTGCTCGATGACTCCACCGACGAGACCTGCGGCATCGCCCGCGCTCGGGTGGATCAGTGGAAGGCCAAGGGCATCGACATCGTCTACGTGCACCGCACCAACCGCCAGGGCTTCAAGGCCGGCGCGCTGGAGAACGGGCTGCACCTGGCCAAGGGCGAGTTCGTCGCGGTGTTCGACGCCGACTTCGTGCCGAGCCCCGACTTTCTCACGCGCACGGTGCCGTTCTTCGTCGATGACAAGGTGGGCATGGTGCAGGTGCGTTGGGGTCACCTGAACCGCGAGTTCAGCATCCTCACGCAGGCGCAGAGCATTCTGCTCGATGGTCACTTTCTCATCGAGCACACCGCGCGCAACCGCTCGGGCTGCTTCTTCAACTTCAACGGCACGGCCGGTATCTGGCGCCGCGAGACCATCAAGGACGCCGGCGGCTGGCAGCACGACACGCTGACCGAAGACCTCGACCTCTCGTACCGCGCGCAGATCAAGGGCTGGCAGTTCATCTTCCTGCCCGAGATCATCTCGCCGGCTGAAGTGCCGGTCGACATGAACGCCTTCAAGTCGCAGCAGCACCGCTGGGCGAAGGGTTCGATTCAGACGGCCAAGAAGCTGCTGCCGGCGATCCTCCGCAGCAACCTGCCGTACGCGGTGAAAAAAGAAGCGTTCATGCACCTGTCGAACAACGTGGCGTACCTGTTGATGGTGGTGCTCTCCATCATGATGCCGTTGTCGATGGTGCTGCGTTTCAAACAGGGCCTGTACGCGACGTTGTGGCTCGATCTGCCGGTGTTCGTGGCGTCGACCGCGTCGGTCGGGTTCTTCTACGTGGCCACGGGCCGCGAGCTGGGGCTGAGCTGGTGGGGCCGCATCAAGTACCTGCCCTTCGTGATGAGCCTGGGCATCGGCATGGCGGTCAATCAGGCCAAGGCCGTGGTCGAGGCGCTGCTCGACAAGCAGTCTGAGTTCACCCGTACGCCGAAGACGGGCTCTGAGGGCAAGTCGGTGAAGGCCGTGCAGAAGGCCTATCGCGGCAAGCGCAGCTGGGTGCCGGTGGTCGAGCTGCTGTTCGGGCTCTACTTCACGGGCGCCGTCTGGTTCGCGTGGACCGAGGCGATCTGGACCTCGCTGCCGTTCCTGGTGCTGTTCCAGTCGGGCTTCCTCTACGTGGGCATCAACTCGATGCTCGAGTTCCGCGGTAAGCCGAAGTCGGCGCCGCAGGTCGAGGCGCAGGTACAGCCGACCAGCTGAGCCGGTCTTTTCCTCTCCCTTTGGGGTGAGGGAGCTCAAATCAACCCCGCAAAAAAAAGGCCCGCATCTCAGCGGGCCTTTTCATTTTTGCGAGCTGCGCTGCGGCGTAAACCCTCTCCCCAACCCTCTCCCCCGCGGGGGAGAGGGAGCCGCGGGAGCCTTTGGGCGCCGCAGATTCCTCAGCGGCGAGCGCGCTCGATCTTCAGTTCCTTCTCAGCGTGCTTCTTTCCGGCGAGCGACTCGAATGCGGGGGCATCACCCTCAGCCACGTGCACGTACGAGTACGTGCCGCGCAGCTCGAGCTTGGAGACCTTGTCGCTCGGAGCACCCAGCGCCGCCAGCGCCGTACCCAGCCCGGCCTCATCGACCCCGTCGGCCTTGCCCAGGTTCACCCAGATGCGCACGTTGCCCGGCGCGACTTCGACACGCTCTTCACGCGGCTCGCGGCGTTCACCACGACCCGGGCGCTCGGCACCCCGTTCACCGCGGGGTGAACGCTCACTGCGCTCCCGGCGGGGAGGGCGATCCGACGTCGATTCGGAAGGCCCGTCGGTGGTCGGGTCATCGATGGGAGGCAACGGCTGACCCGACTGCATCAGCTCGAACATCTCGCGATCGCTCAGGCGCTTCTTCGCGGGCGCACGGGGCGCAGCAGGCGCGGCCGGAGCCGAACCGTCAGCCGAGGCCACCGCCGGAGTTCCCGCAGACACCGTCTTCTCTTCGCTCGAACGGGCCTCACGGCGCGGGGGGCGATCTTCGCGAGGCGGGCGATCCCGGCCTTCGCGGCGGACGCCTTCACGGCCACCCTCACGGCGGGGAGGCCGATCTTCCTTCGGGCGATCACCCCGCGAGTGGCCACCGGTGGGCGCGGCCGCCGGAGCGGTCTCGGTACCAGGGGCCGCGTTCGGATCGGTCGACTGCGCCTTCTCCATGCGGCGGTGCGTGAAGAAGTACCGGAGCATGAACGCGATCAACTCATCGGCGTCGTTGCGCACCTTGAGGTCGTTCGCGAGCGCGAGGAACCCTTCGTAGATGCTGCCCTTGGCGGCTTCCTTCAGCTCACCGACGTGACGGTCCGTCCACATGCGGGCAGCTTCTTCAGCGTTCGGCATCGGCTTCCTCTCGAATACCACGTTGAACTTCTTCTCCAGGGTCGTGAGCGTCGTCATCTCACGGCCGGAGGTCAGGTTGAGCGCCGTGCCCTTCTTTCCGATGCGGCCGGTGCGGCCCACCCGGTGAAGGTAGACGGCGGGATCTTCGGGCAACGAGTAGTTGATGACGTGCCCGAGGTCGCTGATGTCGATGCCGCGCGCCGCGATGTCGGTGGCGACCATGAAGGCGAGCTCGCCCTTCTTCACGCGGGCCATCACGCGCTCGCGTTCCTTCTGTGCCAGGTCGCCGTTGAGCAGCTCGGCGTCGAAGCCATTGCGGTTGAGCACCGCGGTCACCAGCTCGGTGTCAGAGCGGGTGTTGCAGAAGATGATCGCGTTGTCCGGGGCTTCCATCTCGAGCATGTAGAGAAGGTTGCGCGGCTTGGGGTACGCGTCAGACAGCTCGTACCGGATGTGGTGGATGTGATCGACCGTGAACACGTCGCCCGACAGCAGGAGCGTCTCGGCGTCGGTGGTGTACTTGCTGATCAACCGCTTGATGTCTTCGGGCACGGTCGCCGAGAAGAGGAGCACCTGCCGCTTCTTCGGGAGTTGATCGAGGATGCGGGTGACTTCTTCGTAGAAGCCCTGGTTCAGCATCTCGTCGGCTTCATCGAGCACGGCGTGAATGCACTGGTCGAGCTTGAAGTTGCCGCGGCGAATGTGGTCGTGCACGCGGCCGGGTGTCCCGACCACGATGGCGGCGCCCCGGCGCAGCGCGTCTTCCTGCTGCGACATCGACGAGCCGCCGTAGATGCAGACGATCTCGATGTCCCGGTACTTGGCGAGCTCGGTGAGCTCCTGCGCGACCTGAATGGCCAGCTCGCGGGTGGGGCACATCATCAGCGCGCGCACGCCGCGGGCACCGACCGGAATGCGATCGATCAGGGGCATGCCGAAAGCGGCGGTCTTGCCCGTGCCGGTCTTGCTGCGAACGATGAGATCCTTGCCCGCGAACGCCGGCCCGTAGGCCTTGGCTTGCACGGGCGTGGGGTGGGTGTAGCCACGCTCAGAGATCGCGCGCCGAAGCTCAGGCGAGAGCCCCATGTCATCGAAGCTGATCTCGGCCCGGTATTCTTCGGGGCGATCGTCGGTTCCCGTCGGCAGCTCGGATTGAGTCTGAGTCATTCTCTTCGGATGTACCCGTGCCCCCCCGACGTGGCAACGACTCATTCCCTGCCTTCAAGGCGCTTGCCGACCCCCGAACAGAGCGGCGTGCGTTCTGCCTTCGGTGGGAATATGGGTAAACGATGGCTGCGCGAAAGAAGGTCGCTCCCAGGCCCAGAGAGGTGGTCGACGCCGAGTTCGTCGAGACGACGCCCATCGTGCCAGCGGCGCCGAAGGCCCGGGTCGCGAAAGTGGCCAAGAAGGTGGTCGAGTCCGAGGTCGTCGAGACCGAAGGCGCCGAAGAAGCGGAGAGCGCCGAAGACGTCGAGCCCGCGGTCGACGAGATGCAAGACGTCTCGCCCGAAGTCGAGGTGCCCGAGATCGCCGTGAAGGTGAAGGCCGCCCGCGGCACGGGGCTGGCCCGGCAAGATCCGCTCTCGTCGTACATGGCCGAGGTCACGAAACACCCCTTGCTGACCCGGGAAGAAGAGGTGGCGCTGGCCAAACGCTACCGCGACACCGGTGACGTGAAGGCGGCGTACAAGCTGGTCGCCTCGAACCTGCGCCTGGTGGTGAAGCTGGCCTACGAGTACCATCGCAACCCGCTGGCGCTGCTCGACCTGGTGCAAGAGGGCAACATCGGCCTGATGCAGGCGGTCAAGAAGTTCGACCCCGAGCGAGGCGTGAAGCTCTCCAGCTACGCCGCCTGGTGGATCCGCGCGTACATCCTTCGCTACATCATGGACAACTGGAAGATGGTGAAGCTGGGCACCACGGAAGCCCAGCGGAAGCTCTTCTTCAAGTTGCGCCAAGAGCAGGAGCGCATGCTGAAGCTGGGGGTCGAGGTGACGCCCAAGCTGCTCGCCGAGCGCCTCAACGTCACCGAACGAGACGTGGTGGAGATGGATCAACGCCTCGGCAACGACGAGGTGTCGATCGACGCGCCGATTGCGGGCTCCGAAGACGACAAGACGACGCGCGGCGATCGCCTGCTGCCCAACAACGCCGTCGGCGCCGACGAAGCGTTGGGCAACAAAGAACTCAGAGAGCTCTTCCGCACCAAGCTGGCCAAGTTCAGCGAGGGCCTCAGCGAGAAGGATCGGTACATCTTCGAGAAGCGGCTGACCTCGGATGAGCCGATGACCCTGCAGGACATCGGGGCCCACTACGGCGTGTCACGCGAGCGCGCGCGGCAGCTCGAGGCGGCGCTGATGGATCGCATGCGCAAGTACATGCGCGAAGAGATCCCCGACTTCGATCTCGTGGCTGAAGCGGAGCGTGACTGAATGGAGCCCCAAGCCCTTGCCATGAGGGTCCTCTTCATCATTCCAATGCTGCTTTCACTCTCCGTTCACGAGTGGGCGCATGCTTGGAGCGCCTGGAAACTGGGTGACGATACGGCTTCTCGCGAAGGTCGACTCACGCTGAACCCTCTCGTGCACATCGATCCTCTCGGGACGATCTTGTTGCCGCTGCTCGGAATCCCGTTCGGTTGGGCGAAGCCCGTCCCCGTCAATCCGGTGCGCTTCAACCGCCGGGTGAGCATGTCGACCGGCATGGCAATCACCGCAGCAGCCGGGCCCATCAGCAACCTCATCCTGGCGCTGGTGTGCGCGGTGACGATGGGAGTGCTGATGCGGTTTGCCCCTGAGACGATCGCGCGGACTCAGGGACTGTTCTTCTTGCTGATGTACGGCGTGCAGCTGAACGTGGGGCTCGCGATCTTCAACTTTCTTCCGCTGCCTCCGCTTGACGGAAGCCGGATCATCGAGCGTTTTGTTCCCAGGCAGTGGCAGGACTCGTGGGACAGCTTCGTGCGGTTTGGCCCGTTCGTGCTGTTCGCGGTCATCGCGAGCGGAGGCTTCTTCCTCGCTGGACCCATCGGGATGGTGACCGAGTGGCTGTTCAGCCTGATGCAGAAGATCGCGCGAGGTTGATCAGTCTTTCCCCAGTTCCTCGAGCAGCGCCGCGGTGTGTTCGGTCAGCTCACTGGTGCGATCGAGCAGTTGATCCAGCTCGAAGAAGATCGCGTCGATCTCTTCCGCGCGGCGGGGGGCCGGCACGTCGCCTTCGTTGCCGAGGCGCTCGATGAGACAGACCACGCGCAGCAGGTGTTCGTGCGCCAGCAGCAGGTCGCGCCCCGCCCGGGTGCCGTGTTTGGTGAACAGCAGGCCGGTGGAAAAGAGCCGGGTGACCGCGCGCTTGTTCGCCTTGAGCACCCGGTCGAGCCGGGCGCGGTAGTTGTCCACGCGGCGCGAGAGGCGGGCGTCGTGGAGGTTCACCACCTCCGCGATGGGAACGGCCTTCAGGGTCGCGCGGCGGTTCGACATTTCGCCCGCGCGCATAGCACAGCCCCACCCAAGCCCAAGGCTGCTACGGGCTGCTTCATGCCAGCCTCGCTGCAGGTCGTTGAAGTCGCTCAAGGCGTTCGCGCGCTGACCCTCTCCCATCCCGAAAAGAAGAACGCCCTCGACGCTGATTTTCTCGACGCGCTCGAGCAGGTGCTCACCCAGGAGGCGGGTGTGCGCGCGTGGTTGCTGCGGGCCGAGGGCAGCGTCTTCTCGGCGGGCTACGACCTCACGGCGCTCAATGGGTTTCCGGAAGGCCGCCCGCTGCCTGAGGTGCGCATGGGCGAGGTGTTCGACAGGCTCTCGCGGCATCCGGCTCCGAGCGTCGCGTTGGTGACGGGCCCGGCAGTCGGCGCGGGGTGCGAGCTCGCGGCGGCGTGTGATTTTCGGGTGGGGAATTCGTTGGCGCGGTTCTCGATGCCGCCGGCAAAGTTGGGCGTGGTGTACGCGCTCAAGGGCCTGCAGCGGGTGGCGTCACGCGTGGGCGAGCAGGCGGCTCGGCGGATGTTTTTGACGGCGCGGCCCGTGGGCGCAGATGAGGCAGCGCGCCTGGGTTTGCTCGACGTGCTCTCGCAGAGCGCAGAGGCAGAGGCGCTGAGGTTGTGCACGGAGATCGCAGCGCTCGCCCCGCTGGCGGTGCGGGGCATGAAGCGCGGGTTTGATTTGCTTGGGAACGCGCACGACGAAGACCTGGCTGCGTATGAGGCGCTGCGACGGGTTTCGTTCAACAGTGATGATGCCCGGGAGGGCAAGGAGGCGCTGCTGGCTCGACGGCCTCCCAAGTTCAGAGGGGCGTGACTGCCCCTCACCCCCACCCCTTGGGGCGAGGGAGCCTTTGTTCGAACTTAGACGTCGGCGAACAGTTCGCTCATTCGCACTCGGAGCGCCGTGGCGATCCGGTAGAGCGACGAGATCGACGCCGATGATTCGGCTCGTTCTATCTGCGAGAGCAGCGAGACAGACAGACCGGTGCGGCGTGCGAGCTGCTTGAGCGTCAGGTTCTGGCGCGTGCGGCCTTCGCGAATGAAACGCCCGATGGTGCGGTGCAGCTCGGCCTCGGGATCCCGCGTGATGCCCTTCTTCTCGAGCACCCGCTTCACCGTCTCGATGAAGTTCACCGGGTCGATGGGCTTCTTCACGTAGTCGCTGGCCGAGAGCTTGAGGCTCGCGACAGCGGTCTCCACGGTGGGGAAGCCGGTGGCCACGATGACGGCGACGTCGTCGTCGACCTCGCGGATCTGCTCCAGGACCTCGGTGCCCGACAGCTTGGGCATCATCATGTCGAGGATGACCAGGTGGAAGTTCCCCTCTTTGAGGGTCGCGATCACCTTCGTCGGATCCAGCAGGGCTGTGACGAGGTAGCCCTCCTTGATCAAGAGGGCCTTGAAAAGTTCAGCGTTATCGGACTCGTCGTCCACGACAAGGATTCGGATCTGTTGAGAGCCGCGCACGGAGGGGTCCTGGGGTGGAGGAGGGACTACGGGTTCTTCGCCGCGTCGAGGATGGCCTTCACCTTCGGCACGTACTCGTCGTCAGGGGGAGCGACCTGGAGGAAGCGCTCGTAGTTCTTGCGAGCCTTCTCCATGTCGTTGGCGCTGCCGTCACGGCCAGCGATGAATGCGTAGACGCTGCCGAGCTGGCGGTAGCACGGGTGGTAGCTGGGCGCGGCCTTGATGCAGCGCTCCAGGAGCATCGCTGCCTTCTCGAAGTTGCGCGCCTTCTTCTCGTCAGCCGCTTCCTTCGACAGCGCTTCCGCCTCGGCCGACTTCGCGGTGGGCGCCTTGGGCGGGTCGACCTTCAGGGGCGGTTCGACCTTGGTGGGCGGTTCGACCTTCACCACCGGAGGATCCACCCTGGTAGGCGGGTCGACCTTCGCCGCGGCGATCTTGTCGGACACGAGCTTGGCGCGGCGCGACTCGAGCTCGTCGTACTTCGCGCGCAGCAGCTTGGTGCCCGAGGCCGAGTCGAGCTGCGTCTTGGCCTTCTCAAGTGAACCTGTGTCGAGCAGCTTCGTCGCCTGCTCCAGCGCGTTGCGGGCGGGCTTCTCGCTCTCGAGCTGCTGCAGGAACGTCCTGGCTTCGGGGATGAGCGTGCCTTCGACGGTCGCCTCTTTCGCGAGCGCTTCGGCCTTGTTCCAGTCGAGCTCAGAGGCGCCTTCGCGGGCATCGGCCAGCTTCGCGAGCGCAGCCATCTTGAGCGCCTCGAGGTCGGGCTTCACCTCGGGGGGCGGCGGGTTCTTCACCGCGATGGGCACCACCGGCTTGTCCTTCGGCGGAACCGGAACGGTCTCCTGGCTGCTCTTCCACACCATGTAGCCGCCACCACCGAGGATGACGACCAGCAGCGCGACGGCGATGGCGATGAGCGGCGTCTTCGAGGCCACGGCCGTGTCGGCTTCAGCGGTGACGCTCGACGAGGTGCTGGGCGGAATGTTCACCTGCTCGCCGGGGCCCACGAACTTCAGCTTCACGTGGCCCAGCTCGATGACGTCGCCTGGGCGCAGGGTCACCTGCGCGTACGACTCGCCGTTGACCATCAGGCCATTGGCAGACTGCATGTCGACCACACGCCATTCACCCGACTCTTCACGCACGACTTTGCAGTGCGTGCGGGACAGCGAGCGGTGATCGAGCGCGATGTCGTTGTCGTCGGTGCGCCCGATCTTCATCTCGGTGCGGTTGCAGACGAACTCGCGGCCGGCGAAGTCGGTGTTGAGCACCACCAGGCGCGGCGCTTGGGTCGAGTCGATCTCGGCTACCGCGCGTTTGCGGTTGCCTTCGATCTGATCGATGCGAATGACCGCGGTCGACTGGTGCTTGGGGATCGACGGGGGCGCATCGCTGCCGACTTCACCTTCTTCGTCGTCGCGAACGTCTTCGTCAGCCGCTTCTTGCGCTGCCTCGACCGCGGGCAGCGCCGGCAGGGTGGCGCCGGGGTCGGGGAGCTTTCGGGTGGGCGCCTCGAAGGGCACGGTGGCCGCAGTGGCCTGCTTCCCTTCTTCCGCCTGGAGGGCCAGATCGTAGTCGCCGATCTGAATCAGATCGCCGTCAGCGACCTGCACCTGTCCGGAGATCCGGTCGCCGTTGATCCTGATCCCGTTGTAGCTCCCGAGATCTTCGATCAGCACGTGACCGTTGTTCCGCATCAGCCGCGCATGGCGACGTGACACGTTCCGCTCCGTCAGGCGGATGGTGTTCCCCTCTTGACGACCGATGGTGATCTCGTCCCTCACAAAGGGAACGACGGTCTTCCGGCCTTCGTCGTCTTCGATGATCAGCTTCAACACGCCGCACCTTTCTACCATCACTGTATGGATCCGCACACCAATCATGGCGGGTGAAACCCGAACGTTTCCACATCGTTCTGGAGATCGACAGCCTGATCATGCCAGGGGCCTTCGACTACAGTCACATCGGACGAATGGCCGGCCCTGTCACATTGCGTACCGACGCGGGCGACGAAGACCTCGATCTGGCCGAGTTCGAGGCGCGTCTGCAGCAGGGAGAAATCTCTCCGCAGAGCCTCGTGCGCCTGCCGGCGGTGACCCAGGCCCACTTCGTTCCGGCCTGTGAGCTCGAGCTGTACCAGCGGCTCAACCAGCCCCGCCGCGCCTATTTTCGACGCGCTTTTTCGCTCAACCGCTTCCCCTGGCTCACGTCGGGGCTGATCCTCATCAATGTGGCCGTCTTCCTGGCCACCGCGCAGAACGGTGAATTGGGCCTCGACGCGATGGTGCGCAGCGGGGCCAAGGTGGGGCCGCTCATCTTCGATCTGGGTGAGGTCTGGCGCCTCTTCACCGCCAACTTCCTGCACCACGACGCCCTGCACATCGGGCTGAACATGTTCGTGCTCTTCAACGTGGGCGGGGTGCTCGAGAACACGTACCGCACGCTCGATTACCTCTGGCTGCTGGTCTTCACCGGCATCGCCACCATGACGACCTCACTCTTTCTCAACGACGCCATCACCGTGGGCGCGTCGGGCATGGTGTTCGGTTGCCTCGGCGGCGTGCTCGCGTTCGGCCTCAAGTACCGCAGCCTGCTGCCTCCGTCGTACCGCAGCCTGCTGGGCGACGCGGCGATCCCCACCGTGTTGGGGCTGCTGCTGATCGGCATCACCTCGCAAGGCGTGGACAACTGGGCGCACGTGGGCGGGCTGCTCGCGGGCATCGCCACGGGTGCGTTGATGCGGCCGCGGCTGCTGGCCGATGCGCGCCCGCTCTGGTGGGAGCCGGCGCTGCGAGCCGCGCCTTCGCTGGCGGTGTTGACCGTGGTGTTCCTGGGCGAACCTCTCTTCTTCGGGCAGTTCCTCCCGCGGGTCAGGGTGGAGCGTTCTGACGCCTTCGGGCTCACCATGCCCGTGCCGTCGGGCTGGGTGAGCGGCGCGGATCCCCTGGGCTCCATCGCCTGGTTCAACGGCCTGTCGAGTGCGGGCCGCGCGAGCTTTGCCGCTGAAGCAGTCGAGATGCCGGAAGGCGCTGACGTGAACGAGGCCGCGCGGCGGTTCGTAGAGCAGCGCCTCAAGCCGCGCGAGCTGGGTGACGAGGTGCTCTGGGTGCACGCCGAGCCCCCTGAAGCGTGGCGCGTGGCCGACCGCGATGGCTTGCGCGTTCGCGTGACCATCAAAGAGACGGGGGGCGTGCGCCGGCTGATGGTGTTCTTCGTGCCGCGCGGCACGCTCGTCTATCAACTCGTGGCGGAGTGGCCGCAGGGCTTTCCCCGCTATGCCCAGGTCGCGGAGTGGATGGTGGCGGGGCTGCGTTTTACCGAGCCACGTGCCCTGCGGTTGGTGCGGGGCGAAGCGCTGCTCTTTCCCAACTCGCCTGATGCGTTGGCTCGGCTGGGCCTGGCGCTGCTCGAGCAAGGAGAAGGTCCGGCGGCTGCCGAAGCGCTTCAGGCGGCGGTGCGAGGTGCGCCGGCCATCGTGCCCTACCGGGTGGCGCTCGCCCGCGCGTTTCTGGTCTCTGGCGAGATCGACCACGCGTGTGAAGCCAGTCAGGCCGCGTTGACCTACAGCCCAGACGACGCGCAGGCGCTCGAGGCCGATGCCCGGTGTGAATTGGCCAAAGGCCACCCGCGTCGTGCGCTCGAGCGGTTGGGGCAGGCGAGGGTGGCGGCCCCACAAGATGAGCGGCTCAAGGATGCAGAGACGAAGTTGCGCGCCACGTTGCCGGAGTTCAGATAGGCCTTCACGCACCATGAGAGTCACGTTGATGATCGTGTCGTTGGTCGCCTCGGCCGCGCTGGCGGAAGACACGGCTGCCGAGATCTCGAAGAAGTCACGAGAGCGCGGTGCGCTCAACCTGGTCGGGCTGACCGCCGAGATGAAGCTCGTCTCCATCGCAGCCGACGGCAAGTCGAAGGAGCAGGTGCTCACCTCGACCTCCAAGACCATCAACGGCAAGAGCCACGCGCTCGCCCGCTTCTCTGCGCCCGCGGGCGTGTCGGGTGTGGCGGTGCTCACCATCGCCGGAGACCAGGGGCAGGGCGACGACGTCTCGCTCTATCTGCCCAGGCTCAAGCGCGTTCGGAAGGTGGCGAAGAGCGATCGCGGCAAGGCGTTCATGGACACCGATTTCTCCTACGCCGACATCGGCTCAAACGGCACGCGCGACGAAGACACCAAGCGGTTGGAAGACTCGAAGATCGAAGGGCGCGATTGTTTCGTGCTCGAGGGAAAAGGTGACGACTCGTCGCCCTACGGTCAGGTGAAGATGTTCGTCGACAAGCAGACGTGGGTGCCGATGCAGGTCGAGTACTCCGACAAGTCGGGCAAGCCGCTCAAGCGCTACCGCACGCTCAAGCTCAAGCAGTTCAAGGAAAGGGTGCTGGCCTCGGAGTCGGTGATGGAGAACCTGCAGTCGGGCACCAAGACCCAGATGACCGTTCTCAAGCTGGAAGACTCGACGCTGGGTGACGAGGCCTTCACCGATCGTGCGCTCGAGCGCGGCTGAGCCCCGTTGAAGCACCTCGCGTTTCTGATGACGCTGTTCGCCCTTCCTGCGTTTGCACAGGAAGACGGCGGCCCAGCCATGGGCATCGAGACCTTCGAAGAGGTCGATGCGGGCACGGCGGTGGCGGCTCCGCTCGAGACCTTCAAGACTGAGCCCGCGGCGCCCACGATTCGCATCTACGGGTGGACCTCGGCGTACACCTCGCTCGATACGCGCTTCGATTCACCTCGCGGTGCGGCGCTGGCAGAGAACGTCTGGGAAGGCCGGCTGCGCGCGGTGCTGGGCGTCGACGTGAAGTTGAACGAGCACGTGCGGCTGGTGCTCGAAGGCCGCGCGCAGGTGCGGGGCGCCACGCAGCGAGACTTCGATCGCGCGAAGGGTTTCTTCGAGCCGATGCTCGGCGACGCGTTCGTCGATCTCTACACCTCGAAGGTCGACCTTCGCGTGGGCAACCAGCGCATTCCGCTCGGGGCCAACGCAGCGCTCGCTCCGGCCGATGCGCTCAACCCCAGAGACCTGCGCGAGAGCAGTGGAGAGCTCGAAGACGCGCTGCTCCCCGTCTTCGCGATTCGCGCGCAGGGCGAGCTGGGAAAGCTGTCGTGGCTCGCGGCGTACGTGCCGTTCTTCCAACCGCACCGGGTGTTCGTCTTCGGTCAGGACGAAGGGGTGTTGCAGCCGGCGTTCGGCCAGTCGTTCGACAACCGGCGCATCGACCCCTCGGTCGAAGATTTCCTGCAGGACCGGGTGCTGGAGACCCAGCGGCCGCCCCCCTTCGCCGGAGACCTCGCGCTGCGGGTGACCGCGGAAGGCCGCGTGAAGGTGGGCGCGAGCTGGGTGTGGATGAACGAGAAGCTCTCGCGCGTCACGGTGGATCCCGAGCTGGGTCGCGTGTTGGCGGCGCAGGCTGCGGGCCGCACTCCGGATCAGGCGGGTGCGGTTTCGGTGCTGAACCGTTTTCAAGCGGGTGAGACGTTGTACCGGGGCTTCTACGGAAGGCAGCACCTCTTCTCCGCTGAGGCCTCTGCGCTGCTGGGGCCAGGTCAGCTCGACGTCGACCTCACGTACTCGCCGCGGCAGACCTTTTATGACGCCGACTTCTCGCCGGTGGACAAGGCGCAGGTCACCTGGGTCGCCAGCTACAGCCAGGCGTCGGATTCTCCGTTTCTGTATTCGGTGAGCTACCTGGGCATGGCGCTGCCCGACATCGGGGCGCGCGAGCAGCTGATCATTCTCGAGCCGGCCACCTCGGTCGGCGCTCCGCACACGGCGTTCTTCCATCTGTTCATCGGAGTGCTCGGCTACACCTTCTGGGACAAGCGCTTCGAGGTCTCGTTTCGCGGAACCTTCGAGCCGGTGCAGCAGAGCTTCTCGCTCGCGCCGCGGGTGACGTACCAGGGCATCGAGGGGCTCAAGCTCTTCGTGGCCGCGGAGTTCTACGAGGGCAAGCCGTGGAGTCCGTTCGGCTACTTCGACCGCAACGATCGAGTCCTCCTCGGCGCACGCTACGAACTCTTCTGAACCGTTTCTCTCGAGAGAGTTGGCGGAAATAGGAATCGGGTTCCATCACCGGTCTCCCCGAGCCCACTCGAGGGGGCACTTGCAGCGCGAACCAGAGGCAATCCCTCGACTTCTCTCGGGATGAGCGGTGTCCGTTCGTTAGAACGGTCAAAACCCAGCATCAGGCAGCACGACCGAGTTCTTCTTCATCCACGCCGCCAGTGGCTGACGGCGTGAATCACTGAGCTTCGGCATCAAACTCGACAACATCTCCGCCGAAGGGCCCCGCTCTTCCGGCCGCGCGAGCCACGTCGCCTCGGCCATCAACACCTGCGCATCGAGCAGCAGCCGCTCGTTCTGCGCCTCGGCAAAACGCTGCTGAGCACTGGTCGCCAGCCCAATCGCCTCACCCGCCTTCCCCACATGCAAGAACGCCTGAGCCAGCAACAGCTCGGTCTTCCCAGCCGATTGACCCCCGAGCTTCGATCTCGACTCCATCGCACGTTGAAGCGGAGCAATCGCCAGCTCCGCATGCCCCTGCGCGAGCTCGAGCCGGCCCTGACAATCAGCGAGGTCCGCCGCGTCGATGGTCTCGTCACCCGCCGCCAACCGCCGCTGCACTTCGCCCAGGGCCTTCCGCGCATCGGCCCACGCGCCCAGCTGCGTCCACGCTGCGATCTGCTCGAGCAGCGCGGTCGAGATCTCCTTTTCCCCCGCAGCGCCCCGCAGCTTCGCGATGGCCAGATGCCGGGTGGCCGACTGCAGCGCCTCGCCCCAGAATTCCCCGGCGAGAAAGAGGTCAGCCTCGAGCTCGAGCACCGCCATCATCTCTGCCGAATCAGCGCCGCTCATCAGCGAGCGAGTGTCCTTCACTTCGGCGAGCAGCACCTGGGCGGCATCCAGCTCGCCGACCGAAGTCAACAGCCGCACCAACGACTGCGCGCTGTGCAGCGACTCGGGATGATTGAAGCCCAGCGCCTTGCGGCGAATCTGCAACGCGCGTTCGAAAGCGGCGCGGGCCTCGAGCGCCTTGCCCATGCGCCGAAGCGCGACGGCGAGGTTGTGGGAGGCGAAGGCGACGTTGGGGTGTTCCGAGCCCTCGAGCTTCTCGTGCAGCCGCAGGCTCTGGTCGTACCGCGCGACGGCCTCTTCATACCGGCCCAGGTGCGTCAGCACGATGCCCAGGTTGTTGAGCGTGGAGGCCACGTCGGGGTGTTCGTTGCCCAGGTGTTCCTGCTGCAGGTCGAGCACGCGCTCGAAGTCGGCCAGCGCAGGCTTGAAACGTTTGCGGCGAATGTCGACGAAGCCATCGTTGCGGCCGAGCTCGACCTGCACCTCCCAATCACCGGGCACCCGCGAGGCCGCGGCCGAAGCGAGGCGGCTCCACGCATCGGCATCGGCGTCAGACTCGTCGTAGCCCTCGCTCGCGTAGAGCCGTGAGAGCCCGCGCGCCGCCAGCCCCGCTTCACCCGACTTGAGCGCCTGCTCGGTGGCGACCAGGTTCGCCTGCCGCGCCAGCCGGTTCTCGCCCCGCTTGAGCTCGAGCCGCGCCAGCAAAAGGTACGCCTCGGCCTGCGTGGAAGGGGGTGCAGCCGGCGAGAGCCCTGTCTTCAACTTGTCCGCCCCGGCGGCGTACTTGCCGGCAGCGAACAACGCGCGCGCCTCGGACATCCTGGCGCGAAGCAGTTGATTTGCCGCCTGCTCCTTCTCGTCGGCCGCGAAGTGACGGCGCATGCCCGCGCTGGTGGTGCACGAGGCCGCGCTTTCCAGCTCACGCGCCGCGGTCGGGGCGTTGTTCACCACGTCGTGATCGGGCGCATCGAACAGGGCCACCAACGCCTCGAGGCGCTGCACGCGTTCATCGAGACACGCGGTCTTGAGCTCGGTCGCTTCTGGTGAGTCGACCTTGCGAAGGCGCGCCGCCTCACAGACCTCACGCGAGGTGACCACCCACTCAGCAGCCCAGGTGTCGAGCGCGCGCTCAGAGCTCGCCCACGCTTCTTCCGCGTACGACAGCCCCGTCGCCTTGAAGCCTTCACGCAGCTTCGCCTTGCGAGGCGCATCCCACACGCCGGTGAGCCGCCGCTCGGTACCGCCGCAGACGAGCAGGCGTTGGCGGGTCCACACGCCGTAGCCGATGCCGAAGAACGAAAAGAGCACGAGGCCGGTGACGAAGAGCGTGCGGCGCGGGTTTCGTCTCGCGCGTGGTTTGAGCGCCTTGATGAGCGCGTCCATCTCGGGCCAGCGCTCAGCGGGGTTCGCCTTGAGTCCCCTTCGGAGCACGTCCTGCACCCAGTCGGGCACCTGCGTATCTGCGGGCACGGGCGTCAGCCGGCCTGCGGCGATCTCCTGTGCGTGCTGCTTGAGCGTGGCGCCCGAGAAGGGGCGGTTGCCGAACAGGCCCTCCCACAGCGCCACGCAGAAGCTGAATTGATCCGAGCGCGCGTCGGTGGGCAGACCGGCGATCTGCTCGGGGGCCATGTACCCGGGCGTGCCCATCACCGCGCCGTCACGGGTGAGCGGCTGGCTCAGTGAGCTGTCACCCAGGTTTTCCGGCACCTCGAGCTCGGGCGGTGCGGGCGCGGGCGTCGAGGTGGATTGCCGCGCGAGGCCGAAGTCGACCACGCGGGGCCGGGCATCGGCGCCCAGCAGCACGTTGTCGGGCTTGAAGTCGCGGTGCACCAGCCCCGCGTGGTGTGCCGCCGACAGCCCCTCGGCTGCGCTGCGAAAGATGCGAACGATCTCGTCCCACGGGTGCTGGCCGCGCAGCCAATCGGCGAGCGTCTCGCCTTCCACGTATTCCATGGCGACGAAGACGCGATCGCCGAAGAGCCCCACGTCGTGCACGGCGATGACGTTGGGATGCTGGAGGCGCGCCATGGCCTGTGCTTCGCGCAGCAGCCGGGCTTTGCCTTCTTCGGCCGAGAGCGCGCCACCGCGCAGCAGCTTGAGGGCCACCTTGCGATCGAGCTGCGGGTCGTACGCGCCGAACACCTCGCCCATGCCGCCTGCGCCCAGCTTCTCGAGCATCACGTAGCGGCCGAGCGTGGCGCCGCGCTGGAGCACCATGCCGCCGTTGGTGGAAAGCGACTGGCCCTCGGCCCGGGTGGGAACGCCGTCTCGCGAGCCGACCGCCGTCTTCGAGAACGCCGCCGACGAGATGCTGTTCTGCCGCTGCCGGCACGCTTCACACTCGGCGAGGTGGCGCTCGACCTCGGCGGCCGCCGCCCCTTCCAACTGCCCCAGCGTGAACGCCAGGAGTGACTCGTCTACGACGTGGGGCATGGCCTTGGGTCAGAACGCTAACACCGGCGCGCTGATTTCAAGGTTGATGGTAAGGCGCCACCAGAACATGGAGCGCTGGCTCTCACCCCGAGTTGGTTTCGCGCTCGTCGCGGGCCTCTACCTGTTGTCTTTTCCGTATCACCCGGGCTTGCGCTCCCCCAACGAGCTGTGTCGCCTGTGGCAGTCGCGCGCCTTCGTCGACTTCGGCACCCTGCACCTCAACGGCGTGCTGCAGCAGCGCGGCATGGTGGGCGATCTCTCGTGCACGGCGGTGGTGAACGAAAACGGCGTGGAGCGCCTCGCGCCCTGTGTGGGCCCCGATGCCCCGATGAGCGGGGTGACCGCGCGTTGGTATTACCCCTCGAAGGCGCCGCTGGTCTCGGTGCTCGGCGCGCCCGTCTACTGGGTGCTCACCAAAGTGCAGGGCCCGGTCTCCGAAGTCTCGCAAGTGCTCTGGGGCCGGCTCTTCGTGACCATCATTCCCGCGTTGTGCCTGCTGGTGCTGCTGCGGCGTTTTCTGGCGGCGTACGTCGAGGCGGGTACGGCCGAGCTCTTCACCGTCATCTACGCGCTGGGCACGATGGCCTTCAGCTACGCGGAGTCGTTCATGAGCCACCAGCTCACCGCGGTGCTCCTGTTCTCTTCGTTCTACTGCGCGTGGAAGGTCGAGCGGGGTCAGTGGAAGGTCTGGGGCTACGCGCTGGCGGGTCTCGCTGCGGGCGCAGCGGTGACGGCAGAATACACGGGCGCGCTCGGCGTGCTCTGTGTCGCCGCGTACACGGTGGCGGCGCGTTGGAAGAAATGGGGCGCGCTGGCTCGAGCCGTGGGCCTGGTGATGCTCGGCGCCGCGCCCTTGCTGGGGGCGCTGCTCTGGTACCACGCAGTGGTGTTCGGCGGCCCCTTCGTCTCTGGCTACAAGTTCCTCAACGACGCGGCGTACATGAGCTGGCACCAGGGCGGCTTCCTCGGCATTCGAGTGCCTGATCTGCGCGCGCTGGGGCTCTCGTTCTTCTCGCCGCTGCGAGGCTTGTTCGCGCTCTCGCCCTTTTTGATCGCCGGGTTCCTCGGAGCGAAGGCCGCGCGCACCAAAGACCAGCCGTACTTCGTGTCGTTGGTGGTGCTGTTGATCACCCACGCGTACTTCACCTCGTCGTTCACCTACGACTCATGGGGGTGGACGGTGGGGCCCCGGCACCTGACCGGCATTCTCCCGTTTCTGATCCTCCCGGTGGCGCTGGCCTTCGAGCGGTTGCGCGCTTCGGCACCGCTACAGGCCTCGATCCTCGCGGGGCTGTGCGTGTCTTCGGTGCTGGCGACGGGCCTGGTGGCCTTCGTCAATTACGTGCCCGATGACGTCAGCTCGTCGGTGTGGGGTCTGGCCGTGCCCATGCTCGCCGAGGGGTTCTGGCCCGTGTCCTGGCTCGCCGCGTGGATTCCGAACCCTGCTTCCGGTGCGCTGCTGGTGGGGCTGTTGCTGGCGTTGGTCGTCTGGCTGTCGATGCGTTTCCGCGTGCTCGGCGCTGCTCCCTTTCTGCTGGGCTTGATGCTGGTGCTGCACTTCGGCGCCCTGCGCGTGTTGCCCCTGCTCAGCGGCGACGCGCAAGCAGATGCGCGCGATCAGGGGGCGAAACGACTCTTGGAGTCTGTCTGGCTTGCACCCAATGGTGTGCCGGTACCCTTCAGAGGCAGGTGAGATCGGTGCTAGGCCCCTCGTCCGTGGGCGACCTTGAGCCATTCGGCGCGCTGGTGAACAGCTTGCCTGCCGTGGCCTTCGAGTGCGGGCCGACGGGTGAAGTTCGCGCGATCTCCTCGTTCTGGACTGACTTGACCGGCCAACCGGTGGCTGAAGCCCTGGGCTCGGGGTGGATGAAGCACCTCGATGGCGAGGGCCTCTCGCGGGCCTTCACTGAGGCGGCCTCGGGCGTGCGGGCGGGGGAAGCCGTGCGCTTCGTGGTGCGCTGCCGCGATCGCGACGGTGAGTGGTGCTGGTTGCGAGCGGTGATGAGGGCGCGCCTGGAGGCTGGCGTGGTGGTGGGTGTGTCTGGCTTTTCCACCGTGATGCACCCCGCTGAGGTGACCGACGAAGAAGGCCGGGTTCGCCTGGAAGAGGCGGAGAGCCTCGCCGCGCGCGCGGAGGCCTTGCTGGCCGCTTCACCCGATCTCCTGTTTCAGTTGACGCCCGGGGGTGTGTACGTCGGCTATCGCGCCGCGGATCCCTCGCGGCTCTTCGTCAAGCCCGAGCAGTTCATGGGCAGAACGATCGAAGAGGTGGTGCCGCCTCACGTGGCAGTGCCTTCTCGAGAAGCGCTGCAACGGGCGGTGGCCACCCGGCTCCCGCAGGCCTTCGTCTACGAGCTTGAGTTGGGCGGCAAGCGCAGCTTCGAGGCGCGCGTGTTGCCCATGAAGACGGGCGACTTGCTCTTCTCGATTCGCGACGTCACCGACGCCAAACGCAACGAAGAAGAGCTGGTGGCCGCCCGCGAAGAGGCGCTCGAGCGCAGCCGGCTCAAGACCCAGTTCCTCGCGAACGTGAGTCACGAGATTCGCACGCCGCTCAACGGCATCCTCGGGGTGACGCAGTTGCTCAAGCAGCACTCGTTGCCGCCCGAGTTCAGCGAGTACGTCGACGTGCTGCAGGGCGCCGGCGAGTCGTTGCTGGCCATCGTCGACGACGTGCTCGACCTCTCGAAGATCGAGGCCAACCGGCTCGAGCTCGAGCCGCGCGTCTTCGATCTCGAGCGCGTGGTGAGCGAGACGGCCCGAAGCTTCCTCGCGGTGGCGCAGCGCAAACGCGTCGAGCTGCTGGTCTTTGTGGCGCCTGAGGCCAGGGGCCCCGTGCGCGGGGATCCCACCCGCATGCGGCAGATCATCAACAACCTCGTGGGCAACGCGGTGAAGTTCACCGACGTAGGCTCGGTGCGGGTGACGGTGATCCGCATCGAGGAAGACCGCGTGCGCATCACGGTCAAAGATTCAGGGCCCGGCATCGCGCCTGAACACCACGCGCGCATCTTCGAGGCCTTCGAGCAGGCCGACGTGGGCGTGCAGCGGCGTTTTGGCGGCACGGGCCTGGGCCTCGCCATCACCCTTCGCATCGCGCGCCTGATGGGGGGTGGCGTGACGTTGACCAGCGCCCTCAAGCAGGGTGCGACCTTCGAGCTCGAGGTGCCGCTCCCGTCGGTGGTGATTTCTCACGCCCCACCGCAGATCTCTCGCGTGACGCCCGCGCCCCGGCCGATGCGCGTGTTGCTCGCCGAGGACGATCCGGTGAACGCCGCGATGACCGCTGCGCTCCTGCGCAAGCTGGGTCACTCCGTGCAGGTGGTGAACAACGGGCAAGACTGCGTCGATGTGGCGGTGCAGGGGCAGACCGACCTCGTGCTGATGGACGTGCACATGCCGGTGCTCGATGGGCTCAAGGCCACTGGGGTCATCCGCGAGCAGGAAAAGGGCAGCACCCGGCATCTGCCCATCGTCGCGCTGACGGCGAACGCCATGAAGGGCGACGACATCATGTGCCTGTCGGCCGGTATGGATGCGTACCTGTCCAAGCCCGTGACCGTCTCGGCGCTCAAAGACCTGCTCATGTGGTTCGGCAGCCAGGAACGCTAGAACGCGCGCGTTGCCTCGAGAGGGCAACCATGCGAGTTACCGACGCCTTCAAGCATTGCCTGACCTTACGTCAACGGAGGTACCCCCTTGTCCACCCAGGTGGCGACGAACGAACCGGCGACTCTCACCGAGGCCATTCTCGGCAAAGAGCTGATCACCGCGCCCATTTTTTCGAAGGTGCGCGCGTGGCCGGCTGAGCTCAGGGCGGCGCTCGTGTCCGTGCTGATGGCCTCGGCGGTCTTGCTGCCGTACCTCGGCGCGGTCGGCCTGTGGGATCCGTGGGAGGTCCACTACGGAGAGGTCGCGCGCGAGATGATTCAGCGCAACGACTACGTGCACCCGTTCTGGGAAAACGCGTGGTTCTTCAGCAAGCCCGCCTTCACCATGTGGATGCAGGCGCTCGGGCTGCAGGCCGCTGAGGTGGGCTCGGTGCTGGCGCTCATTCTGGGCGTGGTGCTGGGCGGGCTCGGGTTCGCTGGCTACACCGGCAAGCTCAAGGGCGCGTCGGCCACCAAGGAGTTCTGGGGCGTGCTCGGCGTCACCTTCGGTGCCTTCTTCCTGGTGCTGTTCCTCTGGTCGAAGGTCGTCACACTGCCGTGGCTCTTCTCGACGGTGCCCACGGGGCCGGGTGCTCTGCCGATCTACACGGAGTGGGGTTTCCGACTGCCGTTCACGGGCTTCTCGATTTTGGCGATAGGCCTGCTCACCTATTCGCTGAGCATCGCGGTGAACCCGCGCGCGGCGTTGGCGACGGCGTTGGTGCTGGTGACCATGCCGCTGTACTTCCTGCTCTCGCGGCAGGCGGTCACTGATACCCCCATCATCAGCGCGACCATCTGCGGCGTGGCGTGCGCGATGGTCGGGCTATTCGACAAGACGACGAAGTTCCGCAGCGAGTGGTGGTACGGCGCGTACGTCTTCTTCGCGATCGCCACGCTGGCCAAGGGCCTGTTGGGCTTCGGCGTACCGATGGTGGTGTTCATCGCCTACGTCGCGCTGCGCGAGATGACCTGGAAGTCGATCGGCGCACACTTCAAGTGGCTGGCGAACCACCTGCTGCTGCCGATGCTCGCGGGTGTGGGCGCCGCGGTGGTGGTGGGCGGCCTCGCGTACGTGCTGGGCAAACGCTGGAACACCACCTTCATGGCGGTGCCGGTGATCGACAACGTGTCGTTGATCAGCGCGCCGTCATGGCTGTTCATCATGTGGGGCTCGGTAGCGTTTTGGACGGTGACCACGATCATGCTCGGCCTCAACAAGAAGGCCACCGCCGAGCGGCCGCCCCCGATCTTCTCGATGGCGTACGACATGCGGCTGGGCACGGGCATCTTGCTGTTCCTCGCCGTGTGCCTGCCCTGGTACTACGAGATGTTCACGTTCTGGCGGCTCGACGACGAGTCGAAGATCTTCTGGTTCCGCTTCATCATTCACGATCACTTCGCGCGACTGGGCAGCGGCGTTCACACGACCACGCCGGGCGGCGACTTCACGTACTTCATCCTCCAGGGTGGCTACGCGATGTTCCCCTGGGTGGCGATCATTCCGGGCGCGCTGGCGACGGCGGGCCGCCTGAAGATCCGCGGCCTCACCACGGCTGACGGCGTGGGCGTGGTGGCGGTGCTCTGGTTCGTGGTGACCTGGGCGCTCATCGGCAGCTCGGCGACGAAGTTCCACCACTACACCGCGCCCATGTTGCCCCCGCTGGCGATCCTGATGGGGCTCTTCATCGACAAGCTCTGGGAAGAAGGCATCGACGCGCACGGCCTGGTGCTGCTGTTCGGCGTGCCGCTCTTCATGCTGGTCGGCAAAGACCTCGCTTCGACCCCGAAGCACTTCACCGATCTGTTCGTCTACAACTACGACCGCCCGTACCCCACGTTCCTCACCGAGACGCCGGTGCTCGGCAGCAACAACATCAAGCAGCTGATGGGCCTGGGCATGGGCCTTGCGGGCGTGACGATCGGGGTGTTCGCCCTGTTGCGCTCACGGGCGATGATGTTCACCGCGGGCCTCGCCTCGGTGATGATTTTCGCGCTCTGGTTCAACTGGAGCCACTGGGTACAGCTGAGCCACCACTGGACGCAGCGCGATCAGTTCTGGCGCTACTACACGCAGCGCCGGGCCGGAGAACCCATCGCCGCGTTCCTGATGAACTGGCGTGGTGAGACCTTCTATTCGCGCAACACCGTCAAGCAGATCAAAGACAACCCGCAGGTCGGCATGAAGAACTACTCCGACCAGCCGGGCCGCGAGTGGAGCCTCGTCGAACACGCGCGCCTGGGCATGCTCAAGAGCGCGGTGGGCGACAAGACGGTCACGCTGGTCGACAAGGATCTGAACAACAAGTTCATCCTCGTGGTCATCGAGTGAAGCCGTTCTGAGGGACCGTCCACCGGTCTCCCCGAGAGAAGTCGAGGGGGCACTTTCCTTCCGCTTCGCCCAGTCGGCACGCGATGTGCTGAGCGAGTACGGCCAGTGCCGGGCTTCCCCCGGGCTGGTCGTGCGTTACGTGACATTTCGTCACGTCCTGCCCGATGCAATGGACGTGGAGTCGAGATGAGCATCGCCGTCGAGGGGCTGGAAAAACGTTTCGGAGAGCGGGTCGCCGTCACTGGACTCACCTTCGAAGTGAAGGCGGGCGAGGTGTTCGGCCTGCTCGGACCCAACGGCGCGGGCAAGACCACCACCGTGCGCATGCTGACGGGGCTGCTGTCGCCCTCGAGCGGCAGGGGCACCGTGTGTGGCATCGAGCTGGGGCCGCATTCCAACGGCACCGCGCTGCGGAAGAAGGTGGGCCTGCTCACCGAGCAGCCCGGCCTCTACGAACGGCTCACCGCGCGCGAGAACCTCACCTTCTTCATGCGCCTGCATGAGGTCGACGAGGCCTCTACGTGGAAGCGCACCAGGGGCTACCTCGAGCGGTTCGGGCTCAAGGGCCGCGAAGACGAGCCGGTGGGCGGCTTCAGCAAGGGCATGCGGCAGAAGCTCGCGATCGTGCGCACGCTGGTGCACGACCCTGAGGTCATCTTCCTCGACGAGCCCACCTCGGGCCTCGACCCCCAATCGGCGCGCACGGTGCGTGACGCGGTGGCCGAGCTCGCGGCAGAGGGCCGCACGCTGGTGCTCTGCAGTCACAACCTCGCCGAGGTGGAGCGGCTGTGCACGCGCGTGGCCGTGGTCAAGTCGCACCTGCGCACGGTGGCCGCGCTCACAGAGCTGCGTCGCGAAGGGCTCGCGTTGGAAGTGACCGTGGAAGGCGACGCGTCGGCGCTCCTGCCAGCGCTGGCCACGTTGCCTTTCGCGCCTACGGCGCACCACGAAGGGAACAAGCTCAAGGTGATGCTCTCGGATGAGGCGCATGCGCCTGACGTGGTGGCGGCGTTGGTGAAGGGTGGGGCGCGCATTCATTCGGTGGCACGCGCCGCGCGGCCGCTCGAAGAGGCGTACCTGGAGCTCGTGCGTGAGGAGGACGAAGCGTGAGTGACTTCTCGTTCAACCGCGTGAAGGCCGTGCTCTGGAAGGACCTGCTGGAGCTGCGGAAGAACAAGGGCATGATCTGGTCGTTGCTGGCGTTGCCGACGGTGATCGTCTTGGTGCCGTTGGGCATCGTGCGCACCTACGTGGCAAACCCCAGCGATCCGAACTTCAGGGCGATCGCGCTCTATTACGACTTCACCGTCGACACCGACAACGCGGCGCGTTTCCTGGTCGACAAGGTGTTGTCAGATTGGTTCGTGCTGTACCTGATGATGCCGGTGTTCGTGCCGATCCTCATCTCGTCGCACGCTGTCTCAGGTGAGAAAGAGAAGCGCACGCTCGAGCCCCTGTTGAGCTCGCCGGTCACTCCGCTCGAGTTGGTGATCGGCAAGAGCCTCGCGTCGCTCATTCCGTCGGTCTCGGTGTGCCTGCTCGCGTTCTTCTTTCTGTGCATCGGGGTCGATCTCGTCGCGTGGCCGCTGGCGCACAGCTTCATCTTGCCCAACGCGATGTGGACGTTCGGGGTGCTCATCATCGCGCCGCTCTTCGCGTTCTTCGGCAACGGCGTGGCGGTGTTGATCAGCGCGCGCGTGGGGGACAGCCGGTTGGCGCAGCAACTGTCGGGCTTGTTCGTGCTGCCCCTGGTGGGGCTCGCGGCGGGGCAGTTCGGCGGCGTGCTGAAGGCGGGCCCGGAGTACTACGCGCTGATCGGCGGCATCGTGCTGGTGCTCGACATCGGCATCCTCTTCAGCGCCCGCCGGCTGTTCGATCGCGAGAGACTGATGTCTCGCTGGGGCTAACGACGACTGCCATCAGTTCGTGACCGACCAGATCGGCGGAGCAGAAGAAGAGATCTGCACGCCCAACTCGGCCGACGCCACGCGCCGCCTCGGCGAGACGGCCTTCGGCAACAAAAAGGACAAGCCGGGAGTCCCTGGAAAGTGGACCTCAGTCGCCGATCACCGGTAGCAATCTCTTCGCGATGTCGTCGAGGAATTCAGGGACACCCGCCAGCTTCCCTCGTCTCACCATCAACTCGAGCGGTGCGTCCAGCGCGTCAAGGACCCGCGGAAAAAAGGGGCCGGCCTGCCCGTCCAGACAAAGAACTTTCTGACAAACTCTCTTCGCGTCGCGATCGTTGCCCGTGGTGCTGTTGAGGTCATGCGGGCGCTCGCGAGGGTCAAATGTCAACTGCGCACAGACTTCCTCAAGCGCTTCCTGCTCATGCTTCGGCTTCGGCTCATGACCGAGAAGGATCCATGCGTCGAACTCCGGCGACGCCTCAGCGAGAACGGTTGCGATCGCCGGTTCCTCTTGCCCCACGGTGGAGAGGCCGAAGCGCATCGTGAGTTCTGGCGCAAGATGATCACTGTCGAAGGCGAGGAGGAGCGCAACGTCGCCCTCGGTTTTCTCTCGCTCTGCACGTGCTGCGTGGAGCGCTCGGTAGGCGTCTTTTGCCTTGCCTCGCAGACGACTAGGGACGCGGGTCTGGTACTTCGGGTGCAACTCTACGAAGGTCCGCGCGTTCGAACGTTGCTCCTCCTGCCACAGTTCCCGGAGCCACAGCGCTCCGACCGTTTCCGCGACGACGCGATCGAGCAAGTGAGTAGCGCAACATTGGGCGAGCGAATCTTCGGCGACGACGAAGATCGTGATGCCGCTCAAAGACCGAACCAGTCCTTGCCCGAGGCATTCAGAAACTCGCCTGTCGTGAGTGTCTTCACGAGCTTGCTGTCGGGGTGGTCGATGAGCCGGCGCGCGATCACCCTTCCGCTCGCATCTTGTCGGCTGAGCACAACGACTTCTTCTGACTTGAATGCATCGACAAGGTAGGGGGAATGACTCGTCGCGACGATCTGGGTGCCCGGCCGTGTCTTGAGGATTGCTCCAAGCGCCGACACCAACTCTGCCTGAGCCCTCGGGTGTAGGCCTCGCTCAATGTCGTCGAGCAGAATCGTGGGGGGAGAGTTGCTTCGCTGCTTCGAGTGCTTCTGAGTGGATCAGCCCCGCGCGTACCGGTTCATAAGGAAGAGGGCCGCTTCGGTGACGGTGAAGCCGTGGAGCTTGCCCTGTGGAATATCGCGAGCTCGCTCGCGATCGCAAATACAGACGGCGAGCAGAGCGCCACAAGCACCCGCGGTGTCAAGGCGCCGGAGCGCACCTTGGTGTGGACATCACCGCTCTTCGCCATTCGCCCGCGCCCCCGGCGCACCAGGTGAGCCGGCCGCAGCAGCTCGAGGCGGTGCGTCGGGCTGCCCGCTGACATCAACGCGGTGCCCAGCTCCACGAGGTCGTCGGGCACCAGCTGGGGCGTGAGCCGTTCCACGCCTTCCCCTCGCAGAGGCTTCAGGCCGACGCGTTCCGTCGTTCGTTTCGTGCGTTCGTGACGCGATGTAGGTAGCGTGCCCTCACCAGAAATCGGTGTTCGTCACGTCGCTGCCTGAGCATACTTCAAGCCGGTTTCAGGGAGGTTTCATGGGTCGACTTCGTCTCGCGACGCTCGCGGCGTTCGGACTGATGGGTTGTGTGCCGGATCAACAGACCTCCGACTTCGACTTCAACACCCACGGGTTCTCGTTCACCAACTTCGACGACCAGCAGTCCGCGGGTCAGATGACCATCGGCCTCGCCGAGCGCCTCTTGGGGTCGGAAGCGGTGTGCGTCACCGGCAGCGGCGACACCTGCGAGCCCAGCCCGCACGCCGCGGCCTGGGTCGCCGACGTCAACCGGACGCTGCGCTACGGCCACAGCGAAGGCATGGCCGTGCTCTCGCTGCTGATGATGCTCGGCCAGGTCGACCCCAACACGTTCGGCGGCGCGAATGCGGGCGCGCTGCAGAAGACCAACGGCGCGCTGCTCAATGAACTCGCCTACTGGAGCGCGACGCAGAAGCTCGACGAGGTGCATGCGCTCGATCGCCGCTTCGCCGCCAACGAGGTGCTGCCGTTTCTCGCGGAGGCGCTCAAGCCCGGCGCAAAAGAGGCGTACCGCCTGCTCATCGCCATCAAGACCGACACCGGCTTCAAGGGCGGGCACGCGGTCGTGCCCTTCGGCTACTTCCGCGGCAAGGCCGAGGGCCAGTACTTCCTTCGCATCTACGACCCGAACTTCCCGCAGGAAGAGCGGCGCATCGAGCTCAACACCGTCAAGAACACGTGGACCTACGAGGGCAGCCTCAACCCCGACGCGCCGCGCTCGTACGTCGGCGACGCCACCAACGGCAACCTGCTGTCGTTCTCGCCGGTGACCAAGCGCCTCGGCCGTTTCACCGCGCCTTTCGCGGAAGGGGGCTTCTTCGCGGTCTCGGGCTCGGCGGTGAACGTGCTGGTCGAGGGAGGCGGTATCACCGCCGGCCTGCGTGATGGCAAGCCGGTCGAGCTCGGCGGGCGGGTGTTCCCCGGCGCGAGTGACTGCTTCTGCAAGTTCCCCAATGAGATCATCAACGTCACGCTGCCGGCCGACGGCGGCACGTCGATGGCGAAAACGGTGACGGTCACGCCGACCGCGTACTCCGAGACCGCGACCGTCAACGTGAGCGCCCCCGGCCTGTCGGCCTCCGCGGAGGGCGTCGATGGCCCCTCGTCGGTGACGGTCGACGGCAGCGGCAAGGCGGTCACCGTCGCCGGCGGCGCCAGCCCCATCACCGTGAGCGTCAAGAACGCCGACGGCAGCACCAGCAGCGTGACGGTCACCTTGAGCAAAGACGCCACCTCGGTCACCGTCGACGCGAGCGACCCCAACAACGTGAAGGTCAGCGCAGACGTGCCGCAGGGCACCGGGGCGGGCACCGCCGTCACCGTCACCGTCACCAACACCGCCACCGACGGCACGAAGTCGAGCACCACCGCGACCGGCACCACGACGGGCAACGACGTCGAGTTCACGGCCAACCCGAAGACGGGCTCCACGACGGCCAACACCAACGTCAACCTCGCGGTGTGCCTCAACGGCCGCAAAGACGGCTTGGAAGGCGACGTCGACTGCGGCCTCTTCTGCAGCACGCAGACCGAGCACAGCTCGCAGTGGGGAGGCCTCTGTTACGAGGGGAAGACGTGCGCGCAGGAAGCCGACTGCTACACGTCGGCGTTCCTGTCGTGCGTGGGCGGTGTCTGCAAGAATGCGAGCTGCACCGACGGCCAGAAGAACGGTCAAGAGACTGAGATCGATTGCGGCAGCCGCTTCCCCGAGTCGTGCCCCTGCGGCCCGGGCAAGGCGTGCACCGCAGATCGCAACTGCCGCAATGACTTGTTCTGCATCGACCGCACGTGCCAGGCGCCGGCGGGCCACACCCTCGTGGTGCGTGGGCTCGGCGTCTTCGACCTGACCACCAACCAACTCGACTCGACGGAGGTGAACATCACCGCTGACCGCGTCTTCACCACGCCCACATTCAGAGCCGCGACCGACGGCGGCGAGGTGCGTTTCAACATCCCCGCGCTCAACTCGCTGCTGGTGGCCCCGGTTTACACCTTCTCGAACCTGCGCTGCCGCTTCGCCGACGGGGGCACGCTCTGGCAGTGGAACCGTGGCGACGCCGGCCTAGTTCCTCAGCAAGCCGTGCTGACCTGCACGCGCACGGCTGCCACCATCGAGTGGACCATCAATGGTGGGTGCCCCGGATTCAGGTATCTGGCCAACGGCGAAGCCGAGTACTTCCCGCAGGGCCCCGACTTCCGCATCGCGCGGTGGGTCGACAGCGGGGGCACGGTCACGCGCGAGACGGCCGACTACCCGCTCTTCAGCTTGAGGGGCCGCTTCACGACGCTGCGCGCGCCCGACGGCGGCGTTGACGTGTGGTCCATCACCCCCGCGGCGGCCACCGAAGGGTGGACCACGCGGGGCTACCGCGGCCCGCCCATCAAGCGGGTGCGCTTCGGCTGTTCACCGCTCGCGGGCGGGTACCCCGCGAACGTCGGCGTGCAGCACGTGGAAGTGGCGTGCACCTGCGAGGTGCTCGAGGTGTACGACGCCGGCGTGCCCGCGTTCACGTTCACGGGCGACGCGGGCATTGAGGGCGACACCTGCCACAACCCGATTCGAACCCGGACGGGGCTCTCGTTTTCTGTCAGCAGCCAGGGAATGGTGGGCAACTACGGCAGCTCGGCGACGTGCGTGCGCGCCACGGGCGTCGACAGCGTGTACTCGGTGCAGATTCCGCCTTACCGACGCCTCGTCGCGCGCGTCAGCTCGAACTTCCTCGCGAACTGGGCGCCCTCGGTCAGCATCGTCGACGGGCCCGCCAGCACCTGTGACGCGATGCCCCGCGTGTGTCTGGCCTCGCAGGGCACCGGCACCACCAGCAGCAGCTCGACCGTCACCCTCGACAACGCGCAGCCGACGACCCGAGACGTCTTCGTCATCGTCGACACCGATGACCAGACCTTCTCCACCCCAAGCAGCGAACACATCGGCCTCAACATGCGGCTCGAGGTCTTGACGGTGCCCGACGCCGGCACGGATGCAGGCACCGACGCAGGCGTGGATGCAGGCACCGACGCAGGCACCGATGCAGGCACCGATGCAGGCACCGACGCGGGCGTGGACGGGGGCAGCGCCATGATGTGCTCGAGCGACTCGCAGTGCCCGTCGAACAACTGTTACTGCGGCGCGAACTCGGGCGCCTGCATGGGCTTGGGCACCTGCGGGCCGGCGAGGTCGGTCATCAGCACGGTCACCAACGGCACCACCGTGTCGGGCTCGTATACGACGCCCGCGGGCTGTACCCGCGTGCACGTCTCGGCATGGGGCGCGGCTGGGGGCAGCGGAGACCAGAGCCCGCCCATCTTCATGCCGGTGAACATCATTGGTGGCGCCGGTGGCTTCGTCAGCGGGGTGGTCAACGTCACCGCGGGCGTCACCTTCCAGGTGTGGGTTGGCGCTGGCGGAGCGCCGGCTCGCAACCCCGTGGGCGGCGAGGGTGAAGGCTCGTACTTCGGCTCGCTCACCAGCGGTGGCGCGGGCAACGTGCCATTCAATGAGGCCGCAGCCGGAGGAGGAGGTGGGCTCACCAGCGTGCGCTTCGGCGCGCTCGAGTTCACCGTGCCCGGCGGTGGCGGCGGTGGCTCGTCGGTGCCCGGTCAGCCCGCTGGCAGCGCAGGCAGCGGCACCGCGGCGACGCGCGACGGCACGACGGCGGCCGCCGACTCGCAGGCCGGCGGTGGCGGCGCGGGCGAGAACGGTGGTGAGGCGGGCGTCATGATCGGCGCGGCGGGCAACGGGGGGGGCTACGGCACGTTGCCCAGCGGGCTGACCTCTCAGGTGGGCACGATGGGCACGGCCCCCGCGACGTCGACGACCGACTACGGGTTGTGTCCCAGCCAGACCGCCTCGGGGTCTGCGTTCGGTGGGCAGGGTGGCAACGGCTGTGTGGTCTTGAGGTGTGCTCCATGAAGAACTTCGCTCGAAGTGTGTCGTGGCTGGCGGTGGTGCTCGTGGGCTGCGCGCCCGACACGCGCCAGTCGTCGGCGTCGCTGGGCTCGTTGACGTGCGACGCCGGGTTGGTGGCGTTCAACTTCACGAAGTTCCCCAGCGCGCGCAGCTCGGAATCGCTCAGCCGCGCGACCGACGCCGGCCCTGCGCCGTTCAGGCTCAAGCCGAACCTCGTGTCCATCGTCAGCGGCAGTTGTGGCGGCAGCACCGACTGGACCGACTTGTTCCGCGAAGCCTGCGAGGGGCAGGCCAGCTGCGCCTTTCAGCGCACCGACTGCGCCGGCGCGGTGCGCGTGACCTACGCCTGCTCGAACACGCCGAGTACGACGAAGTCGCTCATCTGCAACCTGCCGCTGCACCTCTGCATCTTCCAGATGGACTGCCCCGCGTCGATCTCGCTCTTGCAGACCCTCGCCAGCCAGGTTTCGCAGGACCGCGTCGAGTGCGTGCCCGAGAACTGTCACGGCGCGACCCGACGCGACGAGAACATGCAGTGCATCGCCGACCGCACCAAGCCCATCGAGCGCTCGTGGGGGTACAACGAGGTGACGCGCCAGGGTGAGCGCATGTCGATCAACCTCGACACGTACGACCTCAAGCTCGTCTACCCATCGCTGCGCAAGCGGCAGGTCTCGAACTTCGTCGAGCGGCTCGACCTCGACACCTCGCGCATCGACTACTTCAACTACACCGGGTCGGAGCCGTTCTTCGCGGCGGCCACCGAGAACTCGCTGTCGAGCTACCGCACGCTGCTGGCCGAGGCCCTCTATGACATGAAGGCGACCGTGTATTACCCGGTCAAGCCCGGCACCGAGAACAAGGGCATGCAGGGCGCGGTCTCGTTGTGGATGTACGACGAGTACAAGGTCGGCGGCAGCGTCGAGAAGGCCTTCCGCTGCCTGATGCACACCGTCGACATGGCCAAGTACGGGCCGGGAACGCTCGTCGAGAACACGCCCAACCCCAACGGCTTCAAGCCCCCGTCGTACCTCTACAAGATCGAGATCAACGAGCGCTTCATCGTGCCCAAAGACTGCCGCGAGTACGGCAGCACGTTCCTGCAGAGTCAGGCCGTGCTCGCGCGGCCGCGGGGCCTGTCGCCGGTCGACTTCTCGAACACGGCGACGCACCTGCGTGGGCAGCTCACCGCGTCTTACGACCTCGAGGGCAAGACCTTCCTCGTCGACGACTTCACCGACGAGATCACGAAGCTCATGTGCGGCGTGCGCCCGTCAGACTTCTTCTACAGCGAGGCCGCGCAGACCCACGACCGCTACCGGTACTACCAGCAGCGCGAGATACCCTTGTTCCTGCAAGGCCACGCGGGCGGCTTTCCGACGTACCTCGAGAAGATCAACCAAAAGCTCGGGCCTCGCGGCCTCTTCGTGCAGGAGGCCAACAAGTCCACGCTGGGCCTCTCGGCGGTTCGCCCGCGCGCGCTCGAGTACAAGATCCGCATGGCGGGGAAAGCGCGCGGCTTCCTGCGCGTCGACGCCGACTGGTACCTCGCGGGCGACCGTCACGGCTACTGGGCGCGCAGCGGGCTCAGGGAGTACCCGATGACGTTGCAGACCTGGCTGGTCCCGCTCGACGCGAACGACGCGCCGCTGGCCGAGAACTTTCACCTGAGCCTCGGCGAGGCGCGCGTCTACAAGTCGACGGCCTACGGTGAGACTCAGTCGTTCCGCTACGCCATCGACGAGTCCCTTCGCAGCAGGTTCACCGAGCCCGGCGGGCTCTTCGAGACCTCGAAGGTGGGCAAGAAGTTCAAGTTCAAGACCTGTCTGCGCGTCGGTGGCGGTGCCGCTGGCAGCGCGGCGGCGACGCAGGCGGGCCGGTCGCTCACCCGGCTCGACACCCCGCAGTACACGCTCGAGGTCAATGAGGCCGATCGCTGCCGCATCACCGCGGCGCCCTTCCTCGTGAGGGCCGACGCCGCCATCGCGCCCCTCGAGCCGCTGGGTGACGAAGACCTCGCCGAGTCGAACCCCCAGGGCACCGGCGATGGCCGCATGTCGCAGAAGCAGGAAAACGATCAGGACCGCGACTGCGAGCGCGTCGACGGAGGCGTTCAGGTCTGCCGCACCTCTTCGGCGGCTGATCAAGAAGGCGAGGGCTCGTTCGGCGGCAGCGTGCTGGCCACCGACAACAACGGGTACGCCGGCAACGGCAAGGCCCACGTCGACCGCGAAGCAGAGCTGGCCGGCTTTCAGGTCATCGACGACGAAGAAGAAGGCGCCTTCGAGACACCCGGCACCAAGCTCACGTTCACCATCAGCCCCGACTGGGACAGCATCGCCTCGGCGCTCGAGGTCAGCATTCCCGGCTTCGAGTTCGAGGGTGAGAACTTCTCGGGCGGCGTGAAGGGCCTCTCGATGGGCGTCGAGTTCAAGGTGCCCGTGCGCTACGGCGCGCTGCAGGGCACCATCGTCTACGGGGTGTCCATCGGCGTCGGGCTCGCGGTGACCTTCGAGTACACGCTGACGCCGTCGCGCCCCGCAGGCTGCACCGGCACCGACGACGAGTGTGACGTGCTCTACAACGAGCTCTCGTCAGGCTCGCTCAACGAGGTCACGCGCAATTGCTACGCGGCCGGCGGGAGGCTCGCCGACCTGCGCACCGAGAAAGAGTCGGGCTTCCTGCGCGGGAAGATTGCCTCGGACAAGTACTGGATCGGCGCGCAGCTCGCCGAGGAATACACCAACCCCGCCTGCCGCCTCATCTGGCTCCCGGGCGTCTGCCAGCAGAACCACCTCACGACGATGCGCTGGCTGGCCGACGACGAAGACTTCGCGACCTCGACCAGCCGCGGCGCGTTCAGCTTCGACGCGAGCCACGTCTTCCAGTCGACGAGCGCGGCGCTCACCGCGA
Organism: Archangium sp.; assembly: GCA_043773025.1. Lineage (GTDB taxonomy): Bacteria > Myxococcota > Myxococcia > Myxococcales > Myxococcaceae > Archangium_A. The sequence goes on along the minus strand of JAYVFP010000332.1, from coordinate 10,510 downwards.
GCGGTCCCTCGACTGGCACCCCGGTGTTCAGCGGCGTGGTGCTCAGCAGCAGCGGCAACCTCGAGGCGCGGCCGCTGAGCGAGTCGTACCCGGCCATCTGCAAGCTGCGGAACACCGCGTCGGTCACCTCGCATGAGCTCAAGGCGGCGCTGGAGATCGTCGGCGCGGCGGGCTTCAGCCTCGCCTTCTGCACGCCCTCCGAAGAGTTCGGCGTCTGCATCGAGGGCAGCATCAACGTGCTCGAGGCCAAGCTCATTCCCTCGGTGACGTACACGCACAACGACTTCAGGGACCAGGCTGGGCGGCGCGGCACGCAGAGCAACATCAAGCTGAGCCTCGACTACGAGGTCTCGGTGTTGAGCGGCGCCGTCGAGCTCAAGGTGGTGCTCGGGCCGTGGTTCACGTTCACGTACAACCTCTTCTCGTTCAGCGGGCTCAAGCTGCCCCTGGGGGGCAACCTCACCGAGAAGGAATTCCCCCAGAAGGAGGACTTCCAATGAGAACCGCGCTGCTCTCGGCGTCGCTGTTCGTGGCCCTCGGCGTCACCGTGCTGTGGGTCGTTCCCTTTGGCGCGTCGGGCGTGGTGATCGCCCCGGTTCCGCCCGCTCAACCGCCGCTCGCGCAGGTCGCCCCGCCCGCGGTGACGTCGCCGCAGGTGTCCCCGGCGAGCCCGAGCGTTGCGCCTGGCGCGCGCACCGGCTGCGTGTTGATCCCGGGACAGCAGGTGGCGTTCAAGGTGAGATCGAGCTCGACCACGTCGACCACCGTGCCCGGGGTACCTGTCGACAGCCCCGCGCTCGCGGCGTCGCTGGTCGGGGTGCTGCGCGTGCGTGGCGTGCGCGCGTCGGTCGATGGCTCGGTGCTGGTGGGCCAGCTCACCGACCTCGAGGTGAGCGCCACCGGTGTCTCGGCGCAGGACCTCTCGACCCCCTTCTTCATCGAGCTCACCCGCGACTGCCGGCCGCTGCGCTTCGGCCGCCCGCGCGAGGTGCCGCGCGACGCGGCGCGCAACCAGCAGGCGCTGGTGTGGGCCGCGTCGTTCACGATGACGCCGGGGCCGCTCGCGCTTGAAGACGGGCTGGGCCAGTTCACCGCGACGTTCTCCCGCATTCACGACGGCGCGCGGGTCGAGCGGCACGTGCAGGCCTACGAGTCTCTCTGGCAGTCGAGCGCCTTCGACGTGCCCGCGAACGGGCTGATGTCGGTCGAGCTGGGCGACGGGCCGTGGTTCGAGTCGGTGCAGTCGCGCACCACGCTCACGCTGGCCGAGGGGCCCGTCAGCACGCACCTCGAGCTGACGCGGGTCGAGCCCCGCCCGCTGCTGACCACGGCGCTGAAGGAAGACGACGTGCTCTGGGAAGACCTGCTGCCCACGACGGCCGCGCGCCGCCACGCAGAGCGCCCCTTCAACCAGTATGACCTCGCCCGCCGCGCCCGGGTGAGCGCTCAGACGGCCGACGAGGCGCTCGACGCGTTCTACCAACGCGCCGTGGGGCCCGCCGGCATTCAGGAGACGTGGCCCGATCTCTCGGCCTGGTTCGAGGTGCACCCCGAGGGCATTCGGCTCGCGGTCGACCGGCTGCACGCCCGACGCATTCCCGCAAGCGCGGTCGCGCCGCTGTACACCGCCATCGGCAAGGCGCGCGTCACCGAAGCCCGCGACGCGCTGCTGGCGATTCGCCGCGACCTGAGCGAGCCGCCGATGGACCGGGTGCGCGCGACGTTCAACCTGCTCGATCGACCCGACGTGGGCGTGGCCTTCGCGCAGGAGCTCGCGCAGGCCGCGAAGAGCGACACGGGGCCGCTCGAGCACAAGCAGAACTTCATGCGGGGTGAGAGCCTGCTCGCGCTGGGCATGATGGCAGGCCTGCGCGGCGAGCCGGAACTCGAGCGCGTGGCCACTGAGACGTTCGCGCAGATTGTGACCGGCACGAGCGTCGATTCTCAGGTGGCGCACTCGGCGCTCAAGGCCCTGGGCAACCTGGGCAACCCGGCGACCCTGCCGCTCATCGGGCCCGCGTCGGAATCGCAGGACTTCCACACCCGCATCGCGGCGGCCCACGCGTTCCGCCGCATGGACCCGAAGGCCTCGGAAGCGGCTGCGCTCGCGTGGTTGCAGCGCGAGGCGCACCCCTTCGTGCGGCGTCAGCTCTACATCACCATTCGGCGGCAGTACTTCGACGCGCAGGTCCCGCCGTCGGCCGCGATGACCCGGCAGGCCATGGCCGACCTCGCGCGCACCCGCGCCCCCATCGACCGAAAGACCCTCATTCGCTTCCTCTCGAAGAGCGCGCTGATTCAAGACCCCGAGTTCCGCCGCTTCCTGGTGGCACAGGCCCGCCGCGAACGGGACACCGGCATTTTGAACGCGTTCACCGATGTCCTCACGCCGGCCGAGGTGGCCGAGGTGCTGCGATGAAGCGCGTCGCGTTGCTGGTGGCCGTCGTCGGCCTCTCATGTGCGCCCGAGCCGCCCGCGCTCGAGGTGCGACGTGATGCGCCCATCGCCGGGGCACCTCCGCAGGGCGCGCCGCCCGACATCACCGACGAAGATCTGCAGGATGCCGGGCCGCCCGACGTCGACGCGGGCATGTGCTGCCCCGTGTTGTTCCGCCTCGACGGCGAAGCGAACGAAGCGCGGCTCGACCTGAAGTTCGTCGGGCGCCCGGCCGCGGTGGCCGCGACGCTCGATGCGGGGGTGTGGTCGGTGACGGCGTGCATGCCGCTCGAGGTGCCCGAGCGGTACTACTACGCGGTCGGCATCTCGGTGAGTGACGACCCGCAAGACGGCGGGCTCTTCATGACGACGCGCACCAACCCGCAGGTCCCCACCGAGCTCGGCGCCGAAGCCGCGCTGGTGAACGTCTTCGACCCGGGGGCCGCGACGAGCTGCGGCGCCCTCGACGCCGGGGTGCACGCGCAGGTGCCGTAGACCGGCCGAACCACGCGCGCTGCGTCGCACGGATGCGCGTGTGAGCTCGCGAGGCCAATGCAGCCAGCGGGGGCGACCTGGTGGGGCCGCAACACGACGCGCGTGGCCCTGTTCCTGTGGGCGGTGCTCGCCGGGCTCACCTTCGACCCCAAGCCATCGACGGGCGGTGACGACGCGACCTGCGTGCCGCTCGCGCGTGCGCGCGCCAGCGGTCAGGGCCTCTTCGAAATGTGGACGGTGGGCACCCCCGCACGCGTGCAGCACCCCTTTGGCTTTCCGCTGCTGCTCGCGCCGCTCGTCGCGCTCGGCGTGTCGTTTGGGGTGCTCAAGTTGGTCGTCATCGCCGCAGGGCTGGCGCAGCAGCTGTCAGGCTTGTTCGTGCTGCCGTTGGTGGGGCTCGCGGCGGGGCAGTTCGGCGGCGTGCTGAAGGCGGGCCCGGAGTACGACGCGTTGATCGGCGGCATCGTGCTGGTGCTCGACATCGTCATTGCTGTCCAGACCACCCAGAGCATCGCTCGATGAATCGTACGCCCTTGTCACCGCGGCGAGCGAATCAAGGCTGAAGCTGAGGTGCCTGGAAACGGGGAACAGACCCCCGGCTCTTCAAGATTGCAGGGCGATCGCCTGCAGCCGAATCGGTGCGGCGAGGTGGCAATTGACGCAGCCGACTGACCGCGAGGTGTTTGGGGTTGGGTCCTCGGCCCACTGGGTGTGATGCGGCAGTCGGAGCAGGACGCAGGCGCGGGTGGGGTGTCACCGGCCGGTGCGTGGCGTTCGGTCTCAAAGAGACCGTAGTGTGGTTCCATGGACCGTGATTTGGCCGAAGATACGCTGAAGCAGTTTTTTGCTGGCGAGCCCGAGAACGTGACCGCCGTCTACCTCTTTGGAAGCGTGGCGCGGGGCACCAGCCGTGAGACGAGTGACGTCGACATCGGTGTGCTGCTCGCCAGCGCACCCTCCGGCTTTGCAGGCCTTCAACTGGACCTCGAGGGGCGCCTCGAAGCGGCGCTCGGAAGGCCCGCTCAGTTGGTGGTGATGAACAAAGCGCCGGTCGATCTCATTCACCGCATCTTGCGCGACGGGCGGCTCGTCTTCGAGGGTGACCGACCAGCCCGCGTCGCCTTCGAAGTGAAGGCGCGAAACGAATACTTCGACCTCCTGCCCTACCTCGAGCAGTACCGCAAGCCGAGGTCCGCCTGATGGACCGCGAACTCATCATCAAGCGACTGGCTTTCATCGAGACGTGCCTGCGCGAGCTCCGCACGAACGCGCGGCTCGAAGTGCTGGAGACCGACCTGCGTGAGCAGCGCTACATCGAGCACACGCTCCAGCTTGCAATTCAAGGAGCGCTCGACGTCGCATCCCACGTCGTCTCTGAGGGCAGGCTCGGCGAGCCGCGCACCAACCGCGAGCTGTTCGAGTTACTCGCGCGTCACCAGGGCCTTGGCGCCGAGCTGATGAAGCGGCTCTCTGCGATGACGGGGTTTCGCAATGTGTTGGTGCACGGCTATACCGACGTCGATCTCGGCATCGTGCGCGACGTCGTGCTCAACCGCCTCGTCGACCTCGACGATTTCATCGCCGTCGCGCGGGGCTGGTAGGTCATTCGTGAGCAAAGAGGCAGCGAGCACGTTCGCGTGCTGCGTCAGCGTCGCAGCTTCGAGGTGGAGCCTCCCCGAAGCCCAAGCGCTCCTGAATGGCGCGCTGCTGCAGCTGTTGCCATGCCTTTTCAGTTCGAGTTGCCCGAGATGTTCCGGTTCGCGTTGGGAGCCACTGCGCCCCCTGAGTCGCTGAACTGCAGGTTGAGGGCGCTGGTGTAGCGAGTGCCCGCCGCGGCCGGGCGGAAGTGCAAGGTCACCAGGCACTGCGCACCCGCGGCCAGGCTGGTGCCGCAGTAGGGATAGATCGTGCTCCCGCCGTTCATGGTCTTGTTGCCCGCGCCTCCGGGATAGGGGGGGGTGCCCGTCAGTCCAAAGCCGAAGGCCGAGCTGAGTGCAGTGCCCACCGCGATCGACGTCGCCGTCAGCGCCCCGCGATTGGTGATGAGGAAGTCATGCGCGACCGGCCCCGGTACGCTGACGTTCGGGAACTGCATCGGGCTTCCGCAGGCCGCGTCGGTGCAGCCGAAGAAGCCGTCGTTCTCGCTGATGGAGAGGAACGCGCGAGCGGTGCTGGTGCCCCTGAGTCCGAGCGACGACCTCGTGTCGAAGGCGCCTGTGAGGTTCAACACCACCGAGCCGGTGGTCGAGCTCGACGCGCCTGAGAACCGCACCGAGATGGCGCACTGGGCCCCCGCCGCAAGCGTGGACCCGCAGAATGAAGTCGACGTGCCGCCGACGGAGGTGGAACCTGCGCCACCCGGGTAGCTGCCCGTCGTCCAGTTGAAGGGCGCCATGAGCTCCGCGCCATCCGTGAGGCCCGCCGCGCCGACGCCGGTGTTCTGCACCAGGAACGTCACGCTGAGCGGCGTGCCCGAAGTGCCGAAGTCGAAGTCGTTCCCCGGCCCACCGCAGTTCAGACAACTGGCGATGGACACGATCGCCAGCGTGGTCGAGCTCGCGGTCAAATCCATCGAGACGCTCGGCCGCGCCGCTGTGGCGGTGTTGATCGTCAGCCGCCCCGCCTGCACCCCTGAGGTCGAAGGCGCCGTGTACAGCACTCGCACGGCGCAGGTGGTACCGGCCGCGAGCGTGTAGGGCGCAGGTCCGCACATCGGGTAGTTGTTGCCGTCGATGTTGGTGGTGCCGGTGCCGCCGGGGAACCCGCCCTGGTACGAGAAGTCTGCCCCCGTCAGTCCGCCCGAGGTGAGCGTGGTGGAAATGAGCCCGCTGTTGGTCACCAGCCCGACACCGGTGCGCGTGGTGCTGACGGGGTTGGGGCCGAGATCCAGCCGGGGATCTCCATTGGAGCCACCATTGCCGCAGTTCACGCAGGCCGAGATGGTCACGATCGCCTGCGTCGAGCCTTCACCCTCCACGCTGCGTGACGCGCTCACGGTGCCGGCGCTGTTTCCGTAGGAGATCGCCACGACCCCTCCGTAGGCGGCGCTGGCGGTAGGCCTGAAGTCGACGCTGATCACACATGCGCTGCCGGAGATTAGCGAGCCACCCGCGGTGCAGAAGTCATAGGAGGTGCCGCTGCCAGTCGTGATGCGGCCGGTGCCTCCGGGGAACGCGCCGCCCGTGTAGACGAAGCCCGCCGGGAGCGCCGCGGCGGTGAGCGCCGTCGCGGTCTGCGCTCCGATGTTGGTGACGAGGAAGCCCTCGGACGTGACTGAAGGCGCTGCCCGCACGCCGTAGTCGAAGGTCAAGGTGGGGCCATTGGTGTCGCCTTCGCGAATGGTGAGGAGCGCGAACTGCGTGCCAGTGCCCCAGGTGGCGCGGCTGGCGGTCTGGCCGCTGAAGCTCACGTTGATGGTGCCGCTGGAGACGACCGCGGCGGTGGGGGTGAAGCGGGCCGTGACGGCGCACGCGCTCCCCGCCGCCAGCGTGCTTCCGCAGTAGGGGAGGTTGTTCAGCTCTCGCGCAGGCGAGCCGACGGTGCCGCCCGGGAAGCCGCCGGGGAAAGTGAAAGGGCCGTTGACCGCTCCAGCTCCGAGCGAGGTCGCGGTCGCGTTGCCCGCGTTGACCACCAGGAAGGTGTGCTGTGCGTTGGCTCCGACGCCGACGGTACCGAAGTCGAAGGCGGCGCCGAGGCTGACGCCTCCGCTGGACCCAAAGTAGTCATAGACCGTCACCGCGGGCCCCGACGTGCCTCGACCGGAGACGGCGCGCGAGACGGTCGCGCTGACTCCGCCGGTGTAGTTGCCGGTCACGGTCGCGGAGGAGGTCGTGGCGAGGGTGGGCGAGAAGGTGATGATGATCGTGCAGCTCTGACCAGGCGCCAGCGTGGCGTCGCAGGTGCCTCCCGCGCCGGGAATCGGCCCCTTGTTCGCGAAGGGGAGCGCGAGCGTTCCTCCGCCGGTGATGGTTGCCGTTCCACCGCCATTGTTCGTAATCCAGAACGTGTGCTCGACGGTGCCGCCCAGGCCGATCTGTCCGAAGTCGAAGGTCGCAGGGTCCGGCGGCAAGCCGAAGTCGATGTACGCCTGCGGCGGGAAGTCGGTCATCGCCAGCGCGGCGAGCGCGGTGCTGCTGCCCGTGACCGCGCGGGTGGCGGTGCGGGCCTGAATGAGGTCGGCGTAGTTGATGGTGATGGTTCCGCTGAAGCTGGTCGCGGAAGTCGGCGAGAACGTTACGACGAAGACGCAGGTCGCACCGGGGATGAGGCTCGTGGTGCAAGTGCCGCCCAACCCGGGGAAGGTGCCGCGCTTGAACGCGAAGCCCGCGCCGATGGCGCCGCTGCCGATGCCAGTGGCAGTGCTGTTGCCCGAGTTGGTGAGCGAGAAGACGTGCTCGGCGACGGCGCCCGTGGCCCAGCTCCCGAACGCGTAGGTGGTGGCGTCAGAGATGGTGAGGGTGGCAGGCGCGATGACGGACAGGGTCACGGGTGCGTCCGCGGAGTCCCCCACCACGTTGGTGGCGATCAGCGTGTAGACCGCGGAGGCGGAGGCCGCCGTCGGCGTGCCGGAGATCACGCAGGTGGTCGCGTTGACGGTGAGCCCCGCGGGGAGCACGGCGGTCGTCGGTTTGATTCCGCACTGAGTCACCGCGGAGCCGTTGCTGGCCAGGGTCGTGGGCGTGACGCTCATCGCGACGCCGAGGGTGCCGGTCGTTCCGGTGGCGCCGGTGAAGCTCAGCGTTGGGCGATCGATGACGCTGATGCCGAGCGTGACGGGCGTGGAGCCGAAGGCGTTGGTCGCGGTGACGACGAAGTTCGCGACGGTGCTGAGCGTGGTGGGCGTGCCGGTGATGATGCCGGTGGTGGTGCTCAGCGTGAGGCCCGCGGGCAGTGCGGGGGCGACCGCGTAGCTGTCGATGGCTCCGCCGGTGCTCGAGGGCGTGTTCGCTGCGATCGCCGTGGCGCGGACGTAGACGGGGTTCGGGGTCGAGTAGGTGAGGCCCGCGGGGGCGGTGCCGGTGGTACCGCCGCCAGCACCTCCGCCGGTCGCGGTGCCGCCGCCGGTTGCGGTGCCGCCGCCGGTTGCAGTGCCGCCGCCGGTTGCCGTGCCGCCGCCAGTCGCCGTGCCGCCGCCAGTCGCGGTGCCTCCGCCAGTCGCGGTGCCTCCGCCCATCCCGCCGCCGCCCGAGCCGCCACCTGATCCGCCGTCTTCACCCGACGAAGGGGGCCCGCAGGAGACGAGTGCACAGAAGACTGCGGCAGCGATCGCGCGGGCGGCGTTGGTCATGTATTTCCTCTCGAGGTGCGAAGAACGAGCGCGAATTCTATCACCCGAGATGAACGCGGTACCCAACGTTTCAAAGCGGGCTCTCAAGGGCGTAGATGGCGAAGTTGACGTCGCGCTTCACTCCCACGCGCCTCTTGATCCGAGAGACCGCGAGTCCACTGGTGTAGACGGTGACGTTCAATCTTCGGCGCGACTGAAGAGCTCGTCAGGCAATGGCCTGAATGAAGACCTCAGCCCGCTCGACCGGGCTCCACCACGGGCCCACTTCGACCTTCGAGCTGGCAAACCCGCACTCGCTGAGCATCCGGTACCACTGCATCACCGAGAAGATGCGCACCTCTTCGAGGCCGAACACGGCGTTCTCCACCAGGTCGATCGCCGCCCACCCGAACAGGTGATCCTTGCGCGGATCGACGAGCCCCAGCACGCCACCGGGCCGCAGCACGCGCCGCATCTCGCGCAGCGCGGGGATGTGGTTCGGGTAGTGGTGGAACGAGTTGGTGCAGACGATCTTGTCGAAGCTGCCGTCAGCGAACGGCAGGCGGCCGGCATCACCGCGCAGCAGCCTCCCTGAAAGAGCAGGCACCTTCGCCGCTGCCAAGAGCATGCCCTCCGAATAGTCGAGGCCGATGGCCAGCCCGCCGGTCTCGGAGATTCGGGTCGCACCGTCGCCCGGGCCGCAGCCCAGATCGAGCACCCGTTCACCGGGGAGGATCTTCAGCCGCTCGATGGCGATGCGCTGAATGCGCCGCAGCTCGAGGCCAAAGGGGCCTGCGCGGTAGAACTTCGCCCAGACATCGAAGAACCGGCCGTGCTTGTGAAGCTCATCAGTCATTTTTTTGGCTCCTTCCGCCTCGGCGCATCTTCCGCTGCGCTCCAGCTGCTTGGCCCCGCTTCGCTGGGGACGGCTTCACTCGGCTTGCAAAAGAATCAGTTCATGGATCAACGGGTTGGCTTCTGCAATCGTGCAGGCCGTTGGTCGTTATGTAGCTTCGCGTGCACGTCTACCCGCAGTCCCCCTGGGAGAAGCGAAAACAATGGGAATCTTCGACTCGCTGAAGTCCGAAGCGCAGCGCAACTTCATCGCGCGCGCGGACGAAGCCAAGAACCAGATCGTCTACAAGTATCCGGAACGCAACATTCGGATCATGACGCAGTTGACGGTGCAGGCCGATGAGGTCGCGCTCTTCGTCAAAGACGGCGTGGTGGCCGGCAAGCTGGGCCCGGGGCGACACAACCTCGACACCAACAACATCCCCTTCCTCTCCTCGCTGCTGGAGAAGGTCACGGGCGGCAACCTCTTCGTGGCCGAGGTGTACTTCGTCACCACGCGTGAGTTCCCGCAGGTGAAATTCGGCGGGCCCATCGGCGATTCGCGCGACCCGGAGACGGGCCTCGCCATCGGCACCATGGTGTACGGCGACTTCTCCATGCAGGTGACCAACCCCGAGCAACTGCTCGTGGGAATGGTCGGCCTGCGCAAGGCTGACAACGAAGAGTTCATCGGCTGGTTCAAGAGCCAGGTGCTCAAGGTCACCCGCGATCGCATCGCCGAGCTGCTGGTGAAGAAGAAGTGGCCGCTGCTCGACGTGACGTCGGGCGCGTACACCGAAGAGATCGAGACCGAGGTGATGGCGGGCCTGGGCACTCACACCAAGACGTACGGTGTGGCGATCATCCGCTTCGGTAACTTCACCATCAGCATCAAGCCTGAGGACGAGGCGACGCTCAAGAAGCTCTCGAAGGACGTGGCCTACTCGCGCCTCGCTGGCGGCTTCCAGCAGTACGCGCAGGGGCAGGCGATGCTGGGCGCTGCAGAAGGCATGGCGAAGGGCGGCGGTGAAGGCGGCGGCGGCTCAGGTCAGGCGCTCGGCGGCATGGGCATGGGCATGGGCTTCGGCATGGCCCAGATGTTCATGAACCAGAACCAGGCGCAGAACAACCAGGCCCAGAACCAGCAGGCTCAGGCGCAGGCCGCCGCGGCGAACTCGGCTCCGGCCGCGCGCTCCGTGATGGATCGCCTCAAGGAGCTCTCTGAGCTGAAGAACGCCGGGCTCATCTCGGAAGATGAGTTCGCCGGCAAGAAGGCTGACCTGATGAAGCAGCTCTAAGGCGGCCGATCGATATTGTTTGCGCACTGGGTTTCCACCACCGGTCTCCCCGAGCCCAGTCGAGGGGCACTTGCCGCCCGACGGCGAGGTAATCCCTCGACTCCGCTCGGGCCCCAATCCGTGGTGCTCCTGTTGCATGCGCGTAGGGCAGAGCCGCGGACGCGCGCAGAAGAGTTCCGGT
>JAYVFP010000331.1:0-7466 GCA_043773025.1 Archangium sp. | reverse complement strand
AGTCTGAGCGTCAGTGCGCTCACCACCACGCTGAGCGCCGATAGAAGGAACGTGCAGCTCGCCTGGGTCAGCACCGCGCCGCGCGTGAAGGTGGTGCGCACGTTGAATGGCCCTGCGACGGGCCTCACGGATCCCGCGGCCACGGTCATCTTCGATGGCGCTGGTGCGAGCGCGAACGATCGCATCGACACGCTGGTCCCCAACGTGCCCCTCGCCCCGAAGACGTACACGTACACCGCGTGGGGTTGCCTGGGCAGCACGTGCAGCACCCTCCCCGCGAGCACCACGCGGGCGATCACCTTGCGCCAGGCGTTGCAGGCCGGTGGCTACACGTTGTTCTTTCGTCACGCGTCCGCCGGTACGTGCGTAGACAACCTGAGCCTGGGCACCGCGAGCACCACCAGCTCGCCCAACTGGTGGAAGAGCTGCGAGGCAACCTGCGGCACTGCCATGGCCGAGCAGCTCAATGCCACGGCGTCGGCCAACGAGCTGGGCCAGGTGCAGGGCTTCTTCCAGACCAACGCCATCGGGGTGAGCCGGGTGCTCTCGAGTGAGTTCTGCCGCGCGGTGCGCACCGCCGAAGGGTTTCAGTTCGGGCCACTGGTCGAGCAGACGCCGTCGCTCACGTACTTCGTCTACGACGAGGCCAACCGCTGCCGTGACGCATCCTCTCTACTCAACGCGAACCCCGCGGCGGGTACCAACGTCGCGCACGTGGGCCACAGCACCTATCCGGCGGCGTGCCCGGTGCTCGATGGGCTCGACCCCTCAGATGCCGCCATCTTCAAACCTTCGTTGGGCGCCCCGCCGCGGTTCATCGCGCGTGTGGCTGCCTCTGCGTGGAGCGCGCTGCCGTGATTCGAAAAGCGGCGGCGTTGGTGTTGTTGGCGTTGACCGCGGCCATGGGCCTCGCGTGGATGACCTCGCCCATCGAACCCCATGCGTGGACGCCGCCCCCGCGTGCTCCGCTGGTGGGCCCGTACGCGCCGAACGACCGCCTGCAGCCCCTCGAGTGGTGGGCCAAACAGTTGATCGGCCCTGAAGCCATCACCATCACGCCTGATGGAAGTTTGTTTGCGGGCCTGCGCGACGGCCGCATCGTGAAGCTGAAGGTCGGCGTCGATGAAGTCGAGGTGGTCGCCGACACGAAGGGCCGCCCGCTCGCGATGGAGTTCCACCCCGACGGCCGGTTGATCATCTGCGACGCGCACGCGGGCCTGCTGGCGATGGACGCGAGTGGAAAGCTCGAGGTCCTCGCGACGGGTCACTCCGGAATTCCGTTCAAGTTCGTCGACGATCTCGTCATCACCAAAGACGGCACCATCTATTTCACCGACGCGTCTGCGCGGAATTCCATCGAGCAGTTCACGGAAGATCTGCTGGAGCATCAGAAGACGGGGCGGCTGCTCAAGTACGTGCCGGCGACGAAAGAGCTCACCCGCATCGCCGACGGCTTTTCCTTCGCCAACGGGCTTTCGATCTCCGAAGACGAGTCGTTCCTGGTGCTGGCGGAGACCGGCAGCTACCAGTTGTGGCGCGTGTGGCTCCAAGGCGAGCACGCGGGCCGCAAAGAGCTGTTCACCGATTCGCTCCCCGGTTTTCCCGACAACGTGCGCTGGTCGCCGTCACGCAAAGGCTTCTGGGTGGCGATCGGTTCTCCGCGCAAGCCAGAGCTCGACATGTTGGGTGACTGGCCGAACATTCGCCGCATCGTGGGTGGGTTGCCGAAGTTCCTGCAGCCGAAGGCGGCGCGACATTCCTATGTGCTGCTGGTCGATGCCGAGGGGAAACCGGTCGAGTCGTTTCAGCACGACGCGCCCGACAGCTACTCGCCCATCGCATGCGTGACGGAGCACGAGGGGTATTTGTATCTGGGCAGCTTCGTCCGAGAAGGTGTCGCCCGCTTCAAACTCCCCTGACCAAAACGAGGTCCCCTCTCCCTCTGGTGCCTGTGATCAGTCGCGCTCAGGCGCTTGCGCCGCGTGCCAGAGCTCCAGGTACTTTGCACGCACCGAGGCATCCAGTTGCTCTGCGAGCTCGACCGCGAGATGCACAGCGCGAATCAGCTCGAGCACGTCAGCCAGATCCTTGATGCGATGGGGCGCGCTCATGCCCGAAGCGAGCTTTAGCTCGATCAGCCGAGGCAGCGGCATGACGCACAACCCGTCGTGCTTCTCGGCGACCTTCGCCGGGTCAGGAAACACGACAGGCTTCGGCTTCCCGTCACCTGGGTACTCACCGGTGATCAGAAAATCGATCGTCACGCCGTTCGCCGTGTCACGCAGCGTCTTGCTGCCTGGAAACTTTTCGAGGTACCCGCGGCCCAGGACCAGCGCCTTGAAGGCCGTGTGGCCCTCGCGGGTGACGAGCAGGTCGATGTCCTCGGTGAAGCGCCGGTACCCGTGGCGGTTCAGCGCCATCGCGCCGACGAGGCAGTAGGCGATGCCCGCCTCGTCGAGGCAACGCACGACTGCCTCGAGCGCGTGGTCGATCCTCGAGTTGCCCATGAAAAAGAGGCTCCCTTCGCGAGCAGCGTCCCAGACGGGTCCATCTGGCGATTCGGGTTCCGACATCCAGCCCTGAACGTAACACGCAGCTCGTTGGGTCCGCTGCTCAGAGGCCAGGAGGGCGGATCAGCGTTGTGGTGTAGTCGGCGCGCCGCGCAACACCCCTCGAGTGACACTTTCTCGGGGTCGCCCACGCGGGTCAGCAGTTGATCAGCCGCCACCGCGCGCGAATGCCGCGGCTTCTTGCGGAGGTACTCCGACTCATCGAGCGGCACGGTGCCGCGAAGCCTGCTTGAAGGCCATCAGAAGTCTTCGAGGTCGCGAATGCGCTGCTCCAGGTCGGCCTGCAGGCTGGTGTCACGGCTGCCGTGAGGCGTGGCCAGGGCGCTCTCCCAGGCGGTCTTCGCTTCGGCCTTCTGGCCTGCGCCCGCGTGCGCATCACCCAGCGCCACGATGGCTGCCGCGTAGTGGGGGTCGAGCCGCACCGCGTTGCTCAGCGCGACGACGGCTTCAGCCCAGCGCTTCTCGTCGACCAGCAGCCGGCCCAGCGAAAAGTGCCCCATCGGGCTGTCGGGGAACTGGCGCACCATCTCTTTGAACATCGCTTCGCGGTCGCTCATGACGGCACGGCTTCTACTCCACACAGGCGGAAGGAATCGCTCGCCTTCGCACTGCAAGTGCCCCCTCGACTGGGCTCGGGGAGACCGGTGATGGAAGTCATTTCTATTTCCGACAACCCTCTCGGGATGACCGTTCGCCCCGAGAGCAGTCGAGGGGTCACTTTGCGGCGCGAAGCAGAGGTGGCATCTCGACTGCGCTCGATGCGAACGGTGTGTGTCCGCTCGACGAAGCGCGCGGTGCGCGTTAACTGGAGCCATGCGCTTTCAGTGGCCGCTCCTGTGTTGTTGCCTGCTGCTCGCCTGCAAGAAGGATCCGCCGGCGCTCTCACCGCAGGAAGTCGCGCTCGAAGGCGAGTACCACGCGATCGCCTGTGGCGCGGTCACCGCCCTCTGGAGCGGCAGCGCCGAGGCGCTCAAGGACCTGCCTCAGCCGGCGCCCAAGACGTTCGGGGTGGAGTCGCTCCGCTTCAAGTTCGCCGCCGGCACCTCGAAGGGCTTCGCGCCCACGGGCCAGGTCTTCTTCAATGACTGGCGCTTCGACATCTTCGCGCCTGATTGTTCGAGCGTCGCGCTGCAGCTCGATCACTACGGGCCCTATCACCTGGTGAAGACCGAAGACCTGCGCGGCTATCTCGAGGGGCGCGTGAAGCCCGTGGTGGTGCAGGCGCTCCACGAGAAAGACTCGTTGGTGCACTCCGATGGGCGATGGCTCGCGAACGGCGTGTACGAGTTCACCGCGAGCTGCTGTGGCGGCGCGCAGGTGTTCAATGCCGCGATGAAGGACTCAGGTTCGCTCACGCGTGTGTTCGATGCACCAGCGGCTCCGAAGGGGCTGCGCCGGGTCGGCACCCGCTACGAGGTGATTGAGTGAAGGCGCTGGCGATGCAGGCCCGGGTGGCAGCGCGCGCGCTCGTGTCGGCGAGCACCGAGCAGAAGAATCGCGCGCTGGGGGAAATGGCCATTGCGTTGCGCGGTACCAGCGCTGAGCTCTTGGCCGCGAATGCACTCGATGTTGAGGCGGCGAAGAGCGCTGGAAAGAACGGCGTGTTCCTCGATCGCCTTCTGCTCGACGCGGCCCGGGTGGAAGCGATGGCCGCGGCCGTCGAGTCGGTGGCCGCGTTGCCTGACCCCGTCGGTGAGGTGACCGAGCGGTGGACGCGCCCCAACGGCCTCGAGGTGCGCAAGGAGCGGCTGCCCCTCGGCGTGGTGCTGATGATCTACGAAGCGCGCCCCAACGTGACGAGCGACGCGGCGGCCTTGTGTCTGAAGAGCGGCAACGCTTCCATCCTGCGCGGTGGCTCAGAGTCGTTCCGCACCAACCAGGTCATCGCCCGTGCGTTGAGTGTCGGTCTCGAGAAGGCAGGCCTTCCGGTGCACGCGGTGCAGTTGGTGCCGACCACGGATCGTGAGTCGATGCTCGAGCTGCTCAAGCTCGAAGGGCTCATCGACCTCTGCATTCCCCGCGGAGGGGAAGGGCTCATTCGTTTCGTGGTCGAGCACGCGCGCGTGCCGGTGGTGAAGCACTACCAGGGCGTCTGTCACGTGTACGTCGAGCAGACCGCCGATCTCGCCGTCGCCGAGCGCATCATCGTCAACGCGAAGGCGTCGCGCCCGGGCGTGTGCAACGCGGCGGAGTGTTTGTTGGTCGACGCGTCGATCGCGACCGAGTTCCTCGCGCAGGCGGGGCAGGCGCTCGTGGCGAAGGGCGTCGAGCTGCGGGCGGAGACGCGGGCGCTGCAGGCGCTTCGTGCGGCGGGGGTTGCCGTGAAAGAGGCTCAGGCCGATGACTTCGGCCGGGAGTTCCTCGAGTTGATTCTTGCGGTGAAGGTCGTCGATGGGTTTGAGGCGGCGCTCGCTCACATCGCCCAGTTTGGAAGTGAGCACACCGAGGCGATCATCACTCGCGATGAGGCGCTGGCTCGGCGGTTCACCCGCGAGGTGACGGCGTCGGCCGTGATGGTGAACGCTTCGACCCGGTTCAATGACGGCGGCGAGCTGGGGCTCGGCGCTGAGATTGGGATCAGTACGAGTCGGCTGCATGCGTTCGGGGCGATGGGGCTCAAAGAGCTGACGGCTCAGAAGTACGTCGTCGAGGGGAATGGGCAGGTTCGATAGAAGTGGCCCCTCACCCCGACCCTGCGCGACCGGAGGGGGAGAGGGAGAACTACCCGCGCTCAGCGCTTTTGGAGTATGCGCGCGCCATGGCTGCGAAGAAGAAGACCCCGGCAAAGAAGAAGCCCGCTCTCAAGAAGAAGCCGGTCGCGAAGACGGCGCGAAAGGCCGCTCCCGCCAAGAAGAGCGCTGCCAGGAAGCCCGCTGGCAAGAAGGCCGCCGGTAAGCGCCCCGCGGGCCGTACTTCCAAGCGCCCGTCTGCCAGCCGGAAGATCGCCGCGAAGAAGGTCGCCGCCAAGCGCGCCCCCAAAGAGAACCGGGGCCCGAAGCAGGGCAAGGTCGCCGAGGCCCCCGAGGCACTCGCGCTCGCCCGCTCCATCGCGAAGGTCGCCGAAGAGAAGAAGGCCGAAGGCGTGATGATCATCGACGTGCGCGCCCGTTCGGCCGCCGTCGGTTACGACTACGTGGTGCTCGCCACCGGCGAGTCCGACCGCCAGCTCTCCGCCATCCACGAGGGTGTCGAAGACCTGCTCGACCCCACCGGCAAGAAGCCTGCGGCAGTCGAAGCGTCCACCGACTGGGTGTGCGTGACGTACGACGAAGGCGTCGTGGCCCACTTCTTCACGCCTGATCGGCGCGACCAGATGGACCTCGAAGACCTCTGGAAAGACGCGCCCCGCGTCTCGCTCTGAAGTCGCAGGTCGGGCCCACATGAAGCTCACTTTTCTCTCGGTCGGCAAAGACCGGTCGGGCCTCTATTCGCCTGGCGTCGACGAGTACGTGAAGCGGCTGGCCCACACCGCGAAGGTTGCGATGTTCGAGCTGCCCGAGTCGCGCGCCTCGGGTGAGAAGGCCAAAGAAGAAGAGGGCAAGGCGCTGCTCGCCAAGCTCTCGCCTCGCGACGTGCTGGTGGCGCTCGACGAGCGGGGCAAGGCGCTCAGCAGCGTCGACTTCGCCAAGTGGCTCGGCCGTCAGCAGGATTCCGGCAAAGACGTCGCGTTCGTCATCGGCGGCGATGAGGGCTTGTCCGACGCAGTGCGCGAAAAGGCGGGCCTGGTGTTGTCGCTCTCAGCCATGACCCTGCCGCACCGGCTCGCCCGGTTGACGCTGGTCGAGCAGGTCTACCGCGGGTTTTCCATCCTCCGCGGCGAGCCGTACCACAAGGCCTGAGAACGCCATGACGACCGGCCGACGCACAACCCATTGGCTCCAGTCCCGTCGGACGGCGTATCTTCCCGACGCCCCCTCCATGCCGCTGCACATCGCCGTTCTTCAGGATCGCTTCCGCGCCGCAGTGCTGGGCTTCGCCATCGGTGATGCGCTCGGCTTTCCGCTGCGTGGCCTGCCGGCGGCGGCGCTCATGCGGCAGCGGCCCCAGGCCGATGACTTCGCGTCGCGGCCCCGGGGTGGTTTTCCGCGCGGGCAGTTCTCCGACGACACGCAGATGATGATGGCGGTGGCCGACTCGGTGGTGCGTGAGAAGCGCATCGACGGGCGCACCGCCGCGCAGCACCTGTCGTGGCTCTGGCAGGAGGGCACCGTGCTGCAGCCGCCCCCTTCTGCGACGCAGGCCGCTGAGGCGTTGCTTTCGGGGACTCCGTGGATGAGCGCGGGTGCGCCCATCGGCGTGTGCGACCCGTCGAGTCTGTCGCGGGGCGTGGTGGTGGGGTTATCGAGTGAGCCGACCCCGACGCGGCTCGCGCATGACTCTCAGGTGCTGACCGTGATGACGCACAAGGATCCGCTGTGCTCGGCCGCGGTCTCGGCGTTTGCGTGCGCGATTCAGTTGGGGCTGTCGGGCGAGGCGATGAGCGCGGAAGATTTCTGCGAGCACGTCAGCAAGGCTGCGGCGCCTCACAGCCCTGCGCTCGCCGATGAGCTCTATTACCTGCCTCGCGCCCTGGCCTGGGATGTCGACAAGGCGATGGTGGCGCTGCGCCGCGTGGGCGTCACGCCGTCACACTACGATTTCGAGCTCGGTGTTCCGGCGCATGTGACCCCGGTCTTGCTCACTTCGCTGTATTGCTTCCTCAAGTCGCCTTCGGACTTTCGGGGCGCCGCTCAGCTCGCGCTTCGCAGTGGCGGTGAGGTCGATGTGATTACCGGCGTGTGCTCGGCGATCGCCGGCGCGCACCTGGGTACGGACTCGATCCCCGCTCGGCTGCGTCGGAACGTCATGTACTCGGACGCGCTGGTTGAAGTGGCAGACCGGTTGTTCGATGTGAAG
>JAYVFP010000330.1:0-24293 GCA_043773025.1 Archangium sp. | reverse complement strand
ATGGCGGGCCTGGCCACTTTCGGCATGCTCAACGTCAACGCGCCCAACTACGGCGCGGGGGCGGGCGGCGGTACCGAGAATGACAAGCCGGCACTGACCTTGACGGTGGCCGTGGCAAAAACGGGCTTCTTCATCGCGGCGACCGGTGGCGTGCTGCCCGGCCAGACCGAACCCTCCGCGGCCCCCGGCGAAGGTGCGCCGACCATTCCGCGCAAGGCCGACGGCAACTACGACTACGACGCGCTCACCGCCAAGATGATGGAGGTCAAGGCGCTCTTCCCCGGTGAGAGCAAAGTCATCATCGCGGCTGAGGCCGACACCGACTACGACTCGCTGGTCTCGACGATGGATGCCACGCGTGAGACGGCCGACCGCAAGCTGCTCTTCCCCGACGTCACGCTGGCGAGCTTCTAAATGGCGACTCCGACTGCCGGTCAGCCCGCTGCTTCTGGCCTCGAGATCACCGATGAAGATCGGCAGCGCATGCGGTTTCGCAAGGCGTTGGCGCGAAAGAAGCGCCGCGACCGCGAAGCCGAAGGTGAGATCAAAGAACTGAACATCACCGCGATGATGGACCTGATGACCATCATCCTGGTCTTCCTCATCAAGTCGTTCAGCGCCTCGTCGATCACCGTCACCGCGTCTGAAGACGTGCGCCCGCCGATGTCGACCGCGCGCGCGACGCCCAAAGACACCATCGCGATCACCGTGACGCCCAAGTCGATCATGGTGGGCGACAAGAAGAGGGTGACGCTGACGAACGCGGCCGTCGCCCCGGGCGATCTGCAGGGCAAACTCATTCTTCCGCTCGATGCCGCGCTGAAGAAAGAAGTCGAGAAGCTCAAGTACATCGCCGAGCGCAACCCGGGCTCCCCTTTCAACCGGGAGGTCTCGATCATCGGCGACAAGCGGGTGTCGTACGACTTGCTCTCGTCGGTGCTGTATACGGCGGGCCTCAACGAGCTCGAAAACTTCCGCTTCATCATCCTGCAGAAAAACCCAGACTGAACCGGCGCGAGTGTGGCCTCGCTCCCGTCGGTCGGGGGTGAGGGCCTCACGCATGGCTGAACCAATCACCGTCATCGGCGCAGGTCTGGCCGGCTCTGAGTGCGCGTACCAACTGGCGCGTCTGGGCCACCGCGTGGTGCTGCGCGAGCAGAAGCCCGGGAAGCGATCGCCCGCTCACCAGAGCCCGAACTTCGCCGAGCTCGTGTGCAGCAACAGCATGCGCTCCGACAACCCGGAGAGCGCGATCGGGCTGCTTCACGCCGAGCTGCGCCGGGTGGGCTCGCTCATTTTGTCTGCCGCGGATCGCCAGCGGGTGCCGGCCGGTGACGCGCTGGCGGTCGATCGCGAGCTGTTCTCGGGCGACGTGCATGCCCAGCTGGCTTCACACCCGAACATCACCATCTCGCCTGGTGAAGTCTTGACTGTGCCGGAAGGAACGGTGGTGTTCGCCACCGGGCCGCTCACCTCGGCTGCGTTGACCGAAGCGCTCGCGCCCCACGTGGGCGAGAAGCTCTATTTCTACGACGCGATCGCGCCCATCGTGGCCACCGAGTCGATCGACATGAGCATCGCCTTTCGCCAGTCGCGCTACGGCAAGGGCGGGGGCGACGACTACCTCAACCTGCCGCTCACGAAAGACGAGTACACCCACTTCGTCGAAGAGCTGAACGCAGGCTCGAAGGTGACCCCGCACGCGTTCGAAGAACCGAAATACTTCGAGGGCTGTCTGCCCATCGAAGTGATGGCCTCTCGCGGAGAAGACACCCTGGCGTACGGGCCGATGAAGCCGGTGGGCCTGAGAGATCCGCGCACGGGCCTGCAGCCGCACGCGGTGGTGCAGCTGCGCATGGAGGATCGCGCCGGCACCGCGTGGAACCTCGTCGGCTTTCAGACCCGGCTCACCTGGCCCGAGCAGAAGCGCATCTTCGGGCTCATCCCTGGCCTCGCGAACGCCGACTGGGTGCGCATGGGGCAGATCCACCGCAACACCTTCCTCGACAGCCCCCGCCTGCTGAACCCCGACTTTTCGCTCAAGAACCAGCCGCGCATTCTCTTTGCCGGGCAGATCACCGGCGTCGAGGGCTACGTGGAGTCGACCGCCTGCGGCTACCTCACCGCGATGGCTCTTCACGCTCGGCTGACCGGCACTGTCTTTTCCCCGCCGCCCGGGGGAACGGCGCTGGGCGCGCTCTACCGTCACGTCACCGGCGAAGCGCACCCCGAGGGTTACCGGTACCAGCCCACCAACGTGGTGTTCGCGCTCTTTCCGCCCATCGAGGGCCGCTTCAAGAAGGCAGAGAAGCGGGTGCAGTACGCCGCCCGCGCGGTGGCTGAGTTCGATGGGTGGGCGCCCTCAGCGCCTCACCCCGTTTTCCCGATGCAGACGGCCGCCCCTGTGCGGGTGGTGGCCTAGATGGAGTGCCTTTCGATGCGTCTCGTACTGGCCGTGACCGCGGTGCTGCTGGCCGTCTCTGGCTGCAAGCAGCAGAAGACCTCCACGGGCGATCCGAAGAGCGTGATCGCGCGCGTGAACAAGGAAAAGAACTCACCCCGGCTGCCCGTGCTGGGCGAGCGTCGCCTCGAGGGTGAGGGCACAGAGCTGCGCACG
The DNA here is from genome assembly GCA_043773025.1 of Archangium sp. Classification (GTDB taxonomy): domain Bacteria; phylum Myxococcota; class Myxococcia; order Myxococcales; family Myxococcaceae; genus Archangium_A. Next base: position 21,676 of record JAYVFP010000330.1, on the reverse strand, counting down.
TCGCCCGATGGCGAGGTGCTGACCGTGTTGCTCGAGGCGGTGCATCCTCCGATTCAGGGCGTGCCTCCGCCGATGCGGCTGGGGGCGTTGTGGGCGGTGCCTTCGAAGGGCGGCACGCCGCGCAAGCTGGGCAACGGCGTGACGAACATGGCGGGCGGCTGGCTGCACACCGCAGACTCGCGCTGGGTCATCTTCAACGCCGCGTGGGATCCCACCCAGCAGGTGGGCGAGCTCTACGTGCAAGACGCGAAGAAGCTCGACGCCGAGCGAGAGCGCATCAGCACCCGCGCCACGTACTTCGTGCCCAGCGATGACGGCACCCAGCTCGCATACATCGAAAGTGGCGTGCTGCACGTGGGCAAGCTGCCCGCGGGCCCGTTTCCCCAGGTGGCGGGTGAAGCCTCGACTGCCGAGTTCTCGGCCGACGGGCGGTACCTCTACTTCAAGCGCAAGTTCTCCTCGGCGGGAGGCCTGTACCAGGTCGATTTGAACGAGGCGCGGCCGCAGCCCAGGCGCCTGGTGGATCACGTGACGGACTACACGGTGCTCCGCAGCGGTAAGCACGTGGTGGTCAGCGCGCGCGCCACGCCGGCCGATCGCAATTTCCAGCTGCACGTGTTCGACGTCGACACGCTCAAGTCGCGCAAGTTGAGCGATGACTGCCACCGCTACCGCGTCTCCCGCGACGGCAAGTTCCTCGCGTGGCGCGACAACGTTCCCGGGCCTGACAAGGGCGCGTTGCTGATGGCCTCGTTGCCTGATGGCAAACCACGCGAGCTCGGCGCGAACGTGTCGGACTTCGATTTTTCGCCCGACGGCAAACGCTTCGTCTACCGCGACAACTACATCGAGCTCGCGCTGGGGGGCCGCGACCCCTCTCAGAGCGACAAGAAGCTGGTCGAGCGCGTGGGCGATTTGACGGTCATCGAGATGCCTGACGGCAAGCCGAAGGTGCTCGCGCGGCAGTGCCCCAACTTCCTCTTCGCGCCCGGCGGGTCGGCGCTCGCGTACACCGCGCGCATCGATCGCCCCGAGGTGACCCGCAGGCTCTACCTCTACCCGGTGGGCGCGGAAGAGCCGTTCGCGCTCAAAGACTGGCTCTACGAGTACCAGTTCGTGGCGACCGGTGACGTTCTGTACTTCCGCTCAGATTGCCTGCGGGAAGGGCGGGCGTGCGATCTCAATTCGATCTCCGCCACGGCGACCAAAGACGTGAAGGCCAGGAAGGAAGTCGAGGCGACCTACGGCTTCCGCTTCAGCGCCGATGGCAAACGTGCGCTGTTGGCCTTCGCCCATTTGACCGACCTGACCTTCGATCTGGCGCAGCGCAACCTCGAGACGGGTGAGCAGCGCATCATCGACCAGTTCGTTCAGTGGCCTGGGTTGCTGCTGCCGGATGGTTCGGTCGCCTACCTGGTGCACGAGAAGAAGCGGGCCGGGGTGTACGTCGCGAAGTCGCTCTGAGACCGGGCGGCGGTAGAGTCTGCGGCCGTGGCTCACCTCGACGACTTCATGCGGCACCTGGAGATCTCGCGCGCCGTCTCTCCGCACACGCTGCGGGCCTACGCGCAGGATCTGAAGGCGTTCTACGCGTACCTCGAGCCGCAGGGCGTCGCGCCTGAGAAGGCGTCGCACCTGCACATTCGTGGTTTTCTGGGCGTGCAGTCGGTGACGCTTGCCCCGGCCTCGCGCGCGCGGCGGCTGGCGGGCATCAAGGCGTTCTTTGTGTTCCTCACCCGGCGCAAGGTGATCGAGGTGAACCCCGCGCGGCGCGTCAAGACGCCCAAGCTGCCGCAGCGGCTCCCTCGCGCGGTGCCTGTCGACGAGGCGTTCGCGTTGATGGAGGCGCCTGATGCCGAGAAGGTGCTCGGCCTGCGCGACATGGCGATGCTCGAGGTCTTGTACGGCGGCGGGCTTCGTGTGAGCGAGCTGTGCGGGTTGTCGCTGGGGGATCTCGACGTGCGCGCGCGGACGGTGAGGGTGCTGGGCAAGGGCAACAAGGAGCGCATCTGCCCGCTGCATGAAGGGGCGATCGCCGCGGTGGTGACGTGGATGGAGCGGCGCGGTGAGCTGCTGGTCAAGCCGGCCAAGAAGCAGGATCCCCAGGCGCTGTTTCTGAATTTTCGGGGCGGGCGGCTCACCACGCGTTCGGTCGAGCGGCATCTGGATAAGTACGTCACGCAGCTGGGGCTCAACCGGAAGATGTCGCCGCATGCGCTGCGCCACTCGTTTGCGACGCACCTGCTCGCGGGCGGGGCCGACATTCGGAGCATTCAAGAGCTGTTGGGCCATGCGAGCTTGAACACCACGCAGCGGTACACCGCGGTCTCGTTCGAGCAGCTTCAGTCGGTGTACGACAAGTCTCATCCTCGGGCGTGACGCGCCGATCGTCCCAAGCAGGGACCGGCTTCACCCGAAGAAACAGGCGCTCCTCACACCGGTCCTCCCGAGAGCAGTCGAGGGAGTACCTCTGCCTCGCGCAGCAAGTGCCCTCTCGACTTTGGCTCGGGGAGACCGGTGATGGAACCCGATTCCATTTCTCGATGCGAACGGTGAAGGTGAACGGTCGGTCCCTTTTCCGGTGCGCCGGGCTATTGAGACTGTCGTGACGAAGAAGAAAGAGACGCCCTTCAACAACCCCTTCTCTGGCGTGAAGTTGAATGCGCCCGAGCCCGCGAAGGCCGCTGCTCCGCCGCCCCCTTCACCGAAGGCGAAGAGCAAGCCGCTGCCCCTCGACGAAGAGTCGGCGATGTTCCTCGAGGCCGTGGGCGACGTCGGCCCGGTGCGCCAGGTCAAAGAGCGCGTGGGGCCGCCTGAGCCTCCCAGCGCCGCGCAGCTCAAGAGGCCCAACGAAGAAGCCGAGAGCCTTGCCCGGCTCGCTGAGCTGGTCTCTGACGCGGGCGAGTTCGAGTTCTCCGATTCTGCCCAGTTCGTCGAAGGGTCGGTGCGCGGCTTCGATCAGGGCGTGATGCGCAAGCTGCGCGCGGGAGACTTCACGACCCAGGCCACCCTCGACCTCCACGGCCTCACGCGGGAAGGAGCGAAGCCCGCGCTCGAGGCGTTCATCCAGAAGTCCCGCATCTCAGGTCACCGCTGCGTGCTGGTGGTCACCGGGCGTGGGCTCAATTCGATCGATCAGATCCCCGTGCTCAAGAAGGGGGCGCAGGAGTGGCTCACGCACGGGCGGGTGGCCAGGCAGGTGTTGGGCTTCTGCTCGGCCAAACCCAAAGACGGCGGCACGGGCGCGATCTACGTGTTGCTGCGCCGCTAAACATTTCACCCGCTTTGCTCGGCGCGGGTTCGGCAGGCATGAACCTCCATCGCCTCATGCTCGGAATCGCGTTGCTCCTCGTGGGCGCCTTCGTTTCCGTGCTGTCCACCGACTATCGCCGGCACGCGACCCAGGAGAGGGAGACGGCCGAACGAGCCCGCCGCGATCCGGCCTTGCTCTACGGCGGCCAGACCATTTTCACCGTCGAGCGCCGCGCGAAAGAAGAGGGCACCAAGGCCAACGTCGCGCTGGGACTTGGGCTCGTGCTCCTCACTGCTGGGGCGGGCCTGGCGTTCTCAGGGTGGCGTTCGCGATCTGTGCCTGTCCCGACTTGAAAGCCTTCCCCCGCGCGCGCTGTTAAGAACGCGCGATGACGACGATTCTCTGCGTGCGCCGGGACGGCAAGGTCGTGCTCGGTGGAGACGGCCAGGTCACCCTCGACAAGATCGTGATGAAGGGCAACGCCCGCAAGGTGCGCAGGCTCGCCGACGGCTCGGTGATCGCCGGGTTCGCCGGTGGCACCGCCGACGCCTTCACGCTGTTCGAGCGCTTCGAGGCCAAGCTCAAAGAGCACCAGAAGAACCTCGCCCGCGCCGCAGTCGAGCTCGGCAAAGACTGGCGCACCGATCGGTTCCTGCGCCGCCTCGAGGCGCTGCTGGTGGTGGCCGACAAAGAGAAGACCTTCATCCTCTCGGGCGCAGGCGACGTGGTGGAGCCGGACTTCAGCATCGCTTCGGTGGGCAGTGGTGGCCCGTATGCACAAGCGGCCGCCCGCGCGCTGCTGCAGCACTCCGCGCTCGACGCGAAGCAGATCGTCGAGACCTCGCTGCAGATCGCCGCCGACATCTGCATCTACACGAACCAGAACATCGCCATCGAGGAGCTCTGATGCGCTCGTCATTGACCCCGCGGGAGATCGTCACCGAGCTCGATCGCTACATCATCGGCCAGACCGCGGCGAAGCGGGCGGTGGCCATCGCGCTGCGCAATCGCTGGCGCCGGCAGCACGCAAACCCTGAGCTGCGCGAAGACATCACGCCCAAGAACATCATCCTCATCGGGCCGACCGGGGTGGGGAAGACCGAGATCGCCCGCAGGCTCGCCAAGCTGGCGCAGGCGCCCTTCATCAAGGTGGAGGCCTCGAAGTTCACCGAGGTCGGCTACGTGGGCCGCGACGTCGAGTCGATGGTGCGCGATCTCGTCGAGGCCGCCATCGCGCTGGTGCGTGATGAAGAGCTCGTGCGCGTGAAGGGCCGGGCGCTCGAGCACGCCGAAGATCGCCTGCAGGACCTGCTGCGCGGCGGCAACGGGAGGGCGAGCCCGCATCTGCCCGAAAGTGATCGCGAGAAGTTCCGCGCCCAGCTGCGCGCCGGTACGCTCGACGACACGCAGGTCGAGGTCGAGGTGCAGGACTCCAACCTGATGTTCATGAAGAACTTCTCAGGGCAGGGAATGGAGGAGGTCGGCGTCAATTTGCAGGACCTCTTCAAGAACATGCCCGGCTTCGGCAACCGCACGCGCAAACACCGGCTGGGCGTGGCCGACGCGCTTCAGGTGCTGGAGCAGGAAGAGGCGGGAAAGTTGATCGATCAAGACCGGGTCAACCGCGAGGCGCTCAAGCGCGCAGAGAACGACGGCATCATCTTCCTCGACGAGATCGACAAGATCGCCAGCCGCGAAGGCAAGACCGGAGGCCCCGAGGTGTCGCGCGAAGGCGTGCAGCGCGATCTGCTGCCCATCGTCGAAGGCAGCACCATCAACACCAAGTACGGCCAGGTGAAGACGGATCATGTGCTCTTCATCGCGGCGGGCGCCTTTCACGTGTCCAAGCCGTCGGATCTGATCCCCGAGCTGCAGGGCCGGTTCCCCATCCGCGTCGAGCTCGAGGCGTTGACCAACGAAGACCTGGTGCGCATCCTGCGTGAGCCGAAGAACTCGCTCATCAAGCAGTACGAAGCGTTGCTCTTGACCGAAGGCGTCACGCTCACCTTCACCGACGACGCGCTGGTGGAGATCGCCACGCTGGCGGCCCAGGTGAACGATCGGTCTCAGAACATCGGGGCCCGAAGGCTTCACACCCTGCTCGAGCGCCTGCTCGATGAGGTGGCCTTCTCTGCCTCTGAGCTCGTCGACAAGCAGTACCGTATCGACGGGGCGCTGGTCAGGGCCCGCCTGTCAGATCTGGTCAAGGACGAAGACCTCTCGCGGTACATTCTGTGACGACCATGAACCAGCCGCTCTCGATGAAGACCCACACCACCGAAGTGATCGAAAAGGCCAAACACGTCCTGCTCCAGAACTACAAGCAGCAGCCCATCGTGCTGGCGCGCGGTGAAGGCAGCTACCTGTGGGACACCGATGGCCGCCGCTACCTCGATCTGATCGCCGGCATCGCCACCTGTGCGCTGGGGCACTGCCACCCGGGCGTCATCGAGGCGGCGAAGAAGCAGCTCGACACGCTGTGGCACGTCTCGAACGTCTTCTACTCTGAGCCGCAGATTCAGCTCGCCGCGCGGCTGACCCAGGCCTCGGGGCTGCCGGGCGCGCGCGCTTTTTTCTGCAACTCGGGCGCGGAAGCGAACGAAGCGCTCATCAAGCTCGCGCGTCGCTATCAGCACGTGGTCAAGGGGAACGCCGAGCGCTCCGACGTGATCACCTTCGTGGGTGGTTTTCACGGCCGCACGCTGGCCACCGTCACCGCCACCGCGCAGCCCAAGTACCATGCCGGCTTCGAGCCGCTGCCGGGCGGGTTCGTGTACGCACCCATGGGCGATATGGAGGCGGTCAAGAAGCTCGTGGGGCCCACCACCGCCGCGATCCTGGTCGAGCCGATTCAGGGCGAGGGTGGGGTGAAGCCTTCGCCCCCGGGGTTCCTGAAGGCGCTGCGCGCGTTGTGCGATGAGCACGGGCTGCTGTTGATGATCGACGAGGTGCAGACGGGCATCGGCCGCACCGGCAAGCCCTTTGCCTTCCAGCACGACGACATCGTTCCCGACGCGTTCTCGCTGGCGAAGTCGTTGGGTAACGGCCTGCCCATCGGCGCCATGGTGTGCACCGACGAGGCAGGGAAGGCGCTGCCCCCGGCGACCCACGGCTCGACCTTCGGAGGCAACCTCGTGGCCTGCGCCGCGGCGATCGCCACCTGGGACATCGCCACCTCAGCGGCCACGATGGCCGAGACCACCGCCAAGGGTGAACACCTGCGGGCCCTGGCGCTGGCGATGAAGGCCCGTCACCCCACGCGGTTAGTCGACGTGCGCGGCAAGGGCATGTTGTTCGGCATCGAGCTCGATACGGGCGCCGCCGACGTACTGGCCCGCTGCCGGGCCAATGGAATGTTGGCCAATCTGGCTGGCGAGAAGACCATTCGGTTCGCTCCTTCGTACCTCGTCACGCGTGAGCAACTGGCCGAAGGCCTTGCCATCTTCGAAGCTTCGCTGTGACATGACGCGCCTCGAGGACGGGGGTTCCACCAAGTGGCTGTAGACGAACAGGTCGACCTCGACGACGTGCGCAAGGAAGAGATCCTTGCCCTCGACGCCAAGGTGGCCTCGAACAACCTCTTCGAGTTCCTCGGCGTTCCTTCGGGCGCGTCGGCCGATGAGGTGCGCGCGGCGTTTCGTGAAGCCTCGCGCAAGTTCCACCCCGACAAGTACTACGGCAAGAACCTGGGCAGCTTTCGCGGCAAGCTCGATCGCATCTTCAAGCGGCTGGTCGAGGCGAACCAGACCCTGAGCGACCCCCAGAAGCGCGAGGTCTATCTGGCGGCCCACCCCTTCGTTCGCGCCGCCGCCCGCGCCACCACCAACACCACCACGGCCTTCAAGCCCGAAGCGCGCACCCAGACCGAAGAGGCGCGTGACTCTGAGCGCCGGCAACGCCTGGCCCGTCACCCGTATCTGGCCAAGACGACCAAGGTGCAGGAGTACCTGAGCAAGGCCAAGGAGCACGCGGCCAAACAAGAGTACAGCCAGGCCTTCACCCACCTGAACAACGCCGCACAGATAGACCCCCTGCACGCCGAGGTGAAGGCGCTCCTGGTCGAGGTGCGCAAGGGGGCCGACCTGGTGCGCTCCGAGTCGAGCTACAAGCACGCCCTCGAGGCCCTCAACCGGGGTGATGAAGAGCTCGCTCTCCAGGCGCTCAAGACTGCGGTCAACGCGAACCCGCTCAACTTCAAGGCGGCTCACAAGACCTCGATGTTGCTGGAGCGCCGGGGGGATGCCCGGGAGGCCGCGAGCTTCGCCCTGAAGGCCGTCGAGGCGGCGCCCCGGAACGTGGAGTTCCGCATGCACGTCGCGCGGCTGCTGGGTGAGGCGGGCATGAAGGCGATGGCCAAGAAGCACTTCGACGAGGCCGTTCGCCTCGACCCTGACCATCCAGAGGTCAAAAAATACGGCAAGAAGCTCTGGCCGTTCTAACGTAGCGGCCTCATGGCAGAGCGTGAGCCCGTCATCGGGATCGATCTGGGCACCACCAACAGCGTCGTCGCGACGGTACAGTCCGGCGCGCCCGTGGTGATCCGCGGTCGCTCAGGCTCGAACCTGATGCCTTCCGTCGTGGCGCTGGCCCGATCGGGCAAGGTGCTGGTCGGCCAGATCGCCAAGCGGCAGGCGATCACCAACCCCACCGACACGGTGTACGCGAGCAAGCGCCTCATCGGCCGAAAGTTCAGCTCTCAGCAGATGCAGGAGGCCCTCAAGGGGCTGCCCTACGTCATCGAGCCGGGTGAACACGACGACATCAAGGTGAAGCTGGGCGGCAAGCAGTACTCGTTGCCTGAGCTGTCGGGCCTGGTGCTGCGCGAACTCAAGCTCGACGCCGAGGCGCACTTCGGGCGCACGGTGAAGAAGGCCATCATCACGGTGCCCGCGTACTTCAACGACGGTCAGCGCCAGGCCACCAAAGACGCCGGCCGCATCGCCGGGCTCGAGGTGCTGCGCATCATCAACGAGCCCACCGCTGCGGCGCTGGCGTACGGGTTCGGCAAGAACATCAACGGGAAGATCGCGGTCTTCGACCTGGGCGGCGGCACCTTCGACATCTCCGTGATGGAGATCGGCAACGGCGTCTTCGACGTGATCGCCACCGGCGGCGACACCTTTCTGGGCGGCGAAGACTTCGACAACGTGGTGATCGAGTGGCTGGCGGCCGACTTTCACAAAGAGCACGGCATCGCGCTCAAGAAAGACCGAATGGCGCTGCAGCGCCTCAAAGACGCGGCCGAGAAGGCGAAGATAGAGCTGTCGACCGCGCGCGAGACGCAAGTGAACCTGCCCTTCATCAGCACGCCGTCGGGCGGCGGTTCGGCGCTGCACCTGCAGAAGACGCTGACCCGCGACAAGCTCGAGGAACTCACCGCGCAACTGGTCGAGCGCACCATCAAGCTGTGCGAGCAGGTGTTGACCGAAGCGAAGGTCAAGCCCGTCGACCTGCGCGAGATGATCCTCGTCGGAGGCATGACCCGCATGCCCCGCGTGCAGGAGTCGGTGAAGGCCTACTTCCGCCGCGACCCCTGCAAGGGCGTACACCCCGAAGAAGTGGTCGCGCTGGGTGCGGCGGTGCAGGCCGAGGCGCTCACCAACGAAGCGTCTGACGTGGTGCTGCTCGACGTCACGCCCCAGTCGCTCGGCGTGGCCATCGCGGGCGGTTACGTGCGGAGGCTCATACCCAAGAACACCACCGTGCCGACCTCGGTCACCGAGGTGTTCAATACCTCGCGCGACAACCAGACCACCGTGAAGATCATGGTGCTCCAGGGCGAGAGCGAGGTGGCGCACCAGAACGAGCTGCTGGGCGAGTTCATTCTCACGGGCTTGCGCCTGGCCAAACGCGGCGAGGTCGAGGTCGACGTGATCTTCGAGATCAACTCCGAAGGTCTGGTCTCGGTGGCGGCGAGGGACAGGGAGACGGGCCAGCAACAGTCGATTCAGGTCACCGCGAGCGGCGGCCTCACCCAGGATGAGCTCAAGAAGATCCTCGAGGATCAGGCCGACCTGATGCTGGAGGCCCGCGTCGAAGAAGAAGTGAAGGTGAAGCGGCACGAGCTCAAGTCGTTGATGAACGAGGTGACCGAGTTGATGCCCCAACTGCAGCAGGCGACCCAGGGCAGCGAGTTCGGTCAAGACGCGCTGGGCAAAGCCACGAAGGCGCTCGAGCAAGCCCGGCTCGCGGGTCAATCACCCGAGCTCAAGAAGGTCACCGACAGCATCGACACGCTCACGAGGACGGTCAGCCTCTTCAAGGGTGTGCTCCAGCGGATCGGGCGTTGACTATGTGTCTGGGTCGCTCCACCTCGGCCAGACGTCCGCTTCGCTCCCGTCTGTCTCGCGCAGCGTTCCGCTGCTACCGGTTCCGCTCATGAGTAGCGATCGCGCCGCACAGCTCGTCGAAGCGGGAATCTGGCTCAAGCTGTCAGGTGATCGTGAAGGCGCCCGGAAGTTGTTCGAGCGCGCGCTCAAGCTCGACCCGGGAAATCAGAAAGCAGCCCAGCTGCTCGCCGGTGCACCTTCGCCGGCTGAAGCCGCCGCGCCGCCTGCTTCCCCCGAAACGCCTGCGCCTCCGGCGATCGCCAGCTCGATCGGAATGAACCCCTTCGAGCGGCCCGACCGCCCCACGCAGGTGGAGTGGGGCCCCACCATGCAGCCCCAACCCGAAGCCAGCCTCGAAGGTGACTGGGGCCGTTTGCTGGGCGCGGCCACCCCGGTGCCGCAGCTGATGCCTGAGCTGAGCGGCGGTGATCCCGGGCCGTACACCTCGTCTTCCTCCTCCAACGTGGTGCTGGGCAGCAACACGCCTTCGCCGAAGTCGACGCTGCTGTTCCCTGTCGCGAAGGGCAACGCGCCCCGCACCACGCTCCAGCTCTTCAGCGCTGACGACGAAGAGGTACCGGTTGCCCCCAGGACGATCGACCTCGGTGGCGACGCGGGCCCTGATGCACCGCCGGCGTCGACACCTCCGCTGTTCGGCGTGGCTGACTGGGCGCCCATCACGGTCACCTTCGGCGCGTTGCCCACGCCGTCGCCTTCCACGCCGCCGCTGTTCGCCAAGCAGCCCGCCGCCGCGCCTGCGCTGGTGCGGCCCGAGCCCATGGGCCAGGCCTGGGCGTGGGCGAGCAGCAGCCCACCGCCCCGGCCCGCCGTCGAAGAAGAGTTCACCCCCGTGCCGCGGCCTTCGCCCTCACTGGCGCCCCGCGCAGAGTCAGCGTGGGATCAGCGCAGCAACCCCGGCATCAAGCTCGAGGCGGTGGCGGGGCGCGATCGGGCGCTCGATCTCATCTCAGCCGACTCGAAGATCTCGCCATCGCCGCAGTCACGCAAAGAAGAGATCCGCGCGATCTTGCGAGGCGCGCGTGACCTGCTCGATCTCGACGATCACAGCGGCGCGATGGAGCTGATCGTCAAGGCGCAGGAGATCGCGCCCGACGACCCCGAAGTGCTGCTCATGCGCGAGCGCAGTGAAAAGACCCTGCTGGCCATGTTCGAGTCGAAGCTGGGCAAAGCCGAGACGACCCCCCGGGTGCTGCTCAAGGACGACGAGATCATCTGGCTCAACCTCGATCACCGCGCGGGCTTCGTGCTGGCGCAGATCGACGGCACGGTCAGCTTCGACGATCTCTTCTCGGTCTCGGGCATGTCGCGCATCGACACCGCCCGCATTCTCGCGCAGTTGGTGGAAGAGGGAGTGATCAGCCGCGGATGATCGCGGTCCACTTCGCGCGCACCACCAGCTTGCCGTGCTGGTTCTTCGTCTCGGTGGTCACCGTGAGGAAGTCGAGGCTGCGCTTGGTGAGGATGTCGGTGATTTTCCCCGTGGTGGTGAGCTTGTCGCCCGAGCGCACCACCTCGAAGAACTCGAACGACTGCTCGCCGTGCACCAGTCGCAGCAGGTTGAGCGCGAGCGTTGGATCGCTGCAGGCGCGGCCGAACGGGGCGATGGCGAAGGTGACCGCGAAGGTGGGCAGGGCGATGACCGAACCCCACGCAGAGGCCTTGCCCGCGGCTTCATCGTGCAACACCGGGTGCAGGCCTTCGGGAGCGCCCTTCGCCGAGTAGCCGGTGGAGGGGATGGAGCCGCCCACCGCGTAGGCGAACTCGCGCATCTTCTCGAGCCCCGCTTCGTAGAAGAACGGCCCGTACTCGCGGCCGATGAACTTCTTGTCGAGCGCCATGGTCAGACCCGCCCTTCGACGGTGGCGCCCTTGAGCACGGTCTCGTCGCGCTGGTTGACCGCCTCGAGCTCGGCGACGAGCGTGCCGTTCTCGATGGAGATCACCGTGCCCGTGAAGGTCACCGTGTCGTTCGGCGCGACGGGGCGGCTGAAGCGTACGTTCACGCCGCTGACTTTGCCTGGATCGCCCAGGTAGCCGATGAAGGCGTCGACCGCCCAGCCCAGCGTGCACAAACCCTGGAGGATCGCGCCGCCCAGGCCTGCCTCTTGACCCACCGCCGGGTCGATGTGGATGGGGTTGAAGTCGCCCGAAGCGGCCGCGTAATAAATCGGGCGATAGGGGTCGCAGGCGCGCACGAGCGTGAAGGTGTCACCGACAGCGTAGGTTCGAGTCATGGAGTGGAGCCGCCAGCAGCGGAACGCTGCGCGAGACAGAGGGGAGCGAAGCGGACAGCTGGCCGAGGCGTAACGACCCAGGAAATCAGGTTCATGAGCGTTCAGGTCGATCGAGGGGATCGTCGACTTCTTCGGCTGCCGCGCTGTTCTGCCGCGCTTTCCAGCTGAGCATCGCGAAGTCGATCAACTTGTCGAGATAGGTGGAGAGCGGGGGGCAACGCACGCCGGTGCCGTCGAGCAGCTCGAGCGCGGTGTGGCAGTTGTAGAGCACCAGGTGGTTCACGTACTGAATGGCGGCGCGTTGAGGGCGGGCGAGCTTCTCGACCCCCGGAATGCGCAAGAACAGGTCGGCCGCGCGCGCCGAGAGGCTGAAGCGGGGCAGCTTCTTGTTCGCGCGTTCAGCGATGAGTTCGTACACGCGGCGGGCGCTCATCGGGTTAGGGTCGACCAGGTGTACGGTCTTGCCGATCGCCTCGGATTTCTGGGCGAGCACCCAGGTCGCCTCGACCACGAAGTCGACGGGCACCACGTTGAGGGGCGCGACGCCGTTGCCGGGCAGCGGGAGAGGCAGCACCAGCGGCGAGAGCACCAGCAACATGCCGAGGTAGTAGGGGCCCTCGAAGCGGTCGATTTCACCCGTCTCCGAATCGCCCACCACGGTGGAGGGCCGGATGATGGTGATCGGCAGGTGCTTCATCGCGCGGCGCACCAGGCGCTCGGCTTCGTACTTGGTCTCTTCGTACGCGTTGCGGAAGGCCTGGCCCTGCTCGAGCTCGTCTTCAGCCACCACCCCGACGCGATCGCCGGAGACGTAGGTGGTGCTGTAGTGCACGAAGCGTTTGAGCTTGCTGCATTCGCGCGCCAGCTCGAGCACGCCGCGGGTGCCTTCGACGTTCACCTTGCGCGCGACGTCGTGGGCCATGCCCAGGTAGCTGACCGCCGCGAGGTGGAAGATGTGCGTCGTCTCGTCGACCAGCCGTTGGTACTCGGGGCCGGCCAGGCCCAGGTGCATGTCGACGATGTCACCCGAGATGACGTCGACCTTCGCGCCCTCGAGCGCCGCCGCGTAGCCTTGCGCCTCTTTGACGAACTTCGGCTGCACCAGCAGCGTGATGCGCCCGCCGGGGTTCTCTTTCGCGAGGTACTTGACCAGCCGCTTGCCGATGAAGCCGGGGTAGCCGGTGACGAAGGCGGTGAGCACGGCGTAAACCTACTCTTTCCAACCGGCGATCACCTTTTTCACCTGCGCGCGCGTGGTCGTCAGCGAGCCCCCATTGTCGATGAGCCAGGTGGCGAAGGGCCGCTTCTGCTCGAGTGACATCTGTGAATCGATGCGCTGGCGGGCCTGCGCGTCGCTGAGCGCGTTGCGCGCCATCAGCCGGGCGAGCTGCACTTCAGCGGGGCAGCTGACCAGGATGACGCCGTCCACGTGCTCGTACAGCTTGTTCTCGATCAGCAGCGCCGCGTCGTAGATCGCCGCTAAAGCGCCGGTGGCTGCGAGCGCCGTGGTGCGCTCCAGGGCGAGCGCTTGAATGCGCGGGTGGGTGATGGCGCCCAGCGCCGCGCGCTTCGAAGGATCCTTGAAGATCAACGCGCCCAGCTTCGCGCGATCGAGCGTGCCCTCGGCGGTCAGGGTGCCGGGAAAACGCACGGCGATCTCAGCGAGTGCGGGTTGCCCTGGCTCCACCACTTCGCGGGCGAGCTCATCGGCGTCGATCACCGGAACGCCGGCCTCGCGAAACATCGTCGAGACCGTCGACTTGCCTGAAGCGATCCCCCCGGTGAGCCCGTAGAGCCGCATCGTTCAGGGTTGAGGCGGCAAGAAGGCGAACGAGAGCACCGTCTTGTCGTCGTCTTTGAAGAAGATGGCGAGGCCGAGCTTCGGGTAGAGGAAGTAGGGGTGCTTCTGGGCAGACTCCTTGCGCCAGTAGCAGGGCTCTTCGCCTTCGGTGGCCTGGCACGAGCGGCCGTAGCTCTTCTCGATGGCCGCCACGTCGATCACCGGCTCTGGATAGACGTCGATGCGCTGCACCTCTTTGGTGCTCGGGTCGCACTTGAACTGCGCCTGCACCGTGCCCTTGATGGCCTGCAGCCCTGAGAAGACCAGCACCGTCTGGCCGCGCGCAGAGACCCGCCGGGTCGGCTCACCGAACTTGCCGATCACATCGAGTTCGCTGGATCCCCCCCCCGGAACGATGCCCTGCCAGGGTTTGGCGAAGGCCAGCAGGGGCGCCAGGAAGAGGAGGAAGGCGAGACGCGACATGAGCGAAGACCGATGCTACGCAACTGACGATGCGTCCGCTGCTTTCTCGAGTTCTCGGCCTGTCGATCGCCTGTGGGAGCGTGGCCGTGCTGGCCCACGACTTTCTGGGCTCCGAGAGCTGCCAGGCCTGCCATCCCGACGCGTACGCGGCGTGGCAGGCGACCAGCCACGCGCGCGCCCGCGACGTGCTCTCGCCTCAGCAGCAGAAAGACGTGCGCTGCCTGTCGTGCCATTCGCCCAACCAGACCGACCAGAAGGCCGCTCACGTGGCCTGCGAGAGCTGCCACGGCGGGGGCCAGTTCTATTCGGCCAACTACGTGATGAAGGACCCTGAGCTGGCGCGCCTGGTGGGCCTGGTCGACCCCGCCGAGAAGTCGTGCCGGGCCTGCCACGACGCCGCCAGCCCCTCGCTCAAACCTTTCGACTTCGCCGCCAAGCTCAAGGCGATCGATCACTGGACGATCGAGCGGCAAAAGCGCAAGGCGCAGGTGATGCCACCGCTCAAAGCCGCGGAGCTCGCCCAAAAAAGATGATCAAAGTCCTCACTGCAGAGTTCGTCACCACCGCCACCCAGCTCGACGATTACCCCCGGGAAAACATCCCCGAAGTGGCCTTCGTGGGCCGCTCCAACGTGGGCAAGTCGTCGATGATCAACACGCTCGCCAACCGCCGCAAGCTGGTGCGCGTGTCGAACACCCCGGGGCGCACCAAGACGCTCAATTTCTTCGACGTCGCCCTCGAGCACCGCGCGAAGAAGCGCACCGTTCGTCTGTGCGACCTGCCGGGCTACGGCTTTGCCAAGGTGCCCAAGTCGGAGCGCGCGATCTGGGATCGCATGATCAACACGTACCTGAGCAACCGGCACACGCTCAAGGTGGTGGTCTGCATCATCGACGGTGAGATCGGCCCCACGCCCGACGATCTCGAGATGCTCGATTTTCTCCAGGACAAGCCGCCCCGCATTCTCGTGGTGGCCACCAAGCTCGATCGCATCAGCAAGTCGGCGCGCAAGCCGCAGTTGCTCAAGATCCAGCAGAAGCTCGAGCTGCCCGACAACTCGCTGCTCGGTTTCTCATCTCATGATGACATCGGTCATCAAGACGTGTGGCGCACGCTGCTGGGCATCATCGGTTAGCTGCGCCGGTAGCGCCGGTACGGCGCGCGAGACAGCGCGCAGCGAAGCGGAGAGCTGGCCGAGGCGGAGCGACAAGGGAATCGGTTAGCTGCGCCGGTAATCGGTTAATCGGCTGGCCCGTGCAACCCGGTTGACCTGATGTCACAGGCCCGCCGACACTCCGGCCCATGAAGCTCGTTCATTGGTCCGTGCTGGTGTTGGTGATGTCGGTCACCGGTTGTCAGTGTCAGTGCGGCAATACGGTGGTCATCAAACGAGACGGTGGCACCGGCGCGGGTACGGGTGATGGTGGCTCGGGCGCAGGCACCGGCGGCGGAACGGGCGCAGGCGGTGGTACCGGCGGCACAGGTGGTGGCGGCGTCGTCTCGGATGCGGGTGACGGCACCACGGTGATCGGCATCGGCCCCGACGCAGGCGGCTTCACCCTCGACGGCGGCGCAGGCGGGCAGGGCGACGGCGTGAAGCTCGACCCCAATGGGCACGTGGTGCTCAACCAGGGTTCGGCCGAGTTCTTCTTCATGTGGATCGCCAACGACGCGCGGGGCTGGGTCTCGAAGTACGACACCCGCACCGGGCGCGAAGTGGGCCGCTACTCCTCGGTCATCCCCAAGGACTGCGCGAACAGCGCCGGGCCGCCGTGCACCGGTGGCGCCGTGCACAACATGCAGGCGGATCAGAGCTGGCACCCCAGCCGCACTGCGCTCGATCTCTACGGCGACATGTTCGTGGCCAACCGCGGCATCGGGAAGCAGGGGTCGGTCACCAAGATCGCCAACGATCCGTCGTCGTGCATCGACCGCAACGGCAACGGCACCATCGAGACCAGCCGTGACATCAACGGCGACGGGCAGATCAGCACCTCGCCTGCCGACGGCGAGATGATCATTCCCACCGACATGGCGAACCCCGCCACCTATGACGAGTGCGTGCTCTTCACGAAGCCCGTGGGCGGCGTGCCGTCGGGTGGTGGCGACGTGACGGGCCGAGCGCTGGCGGTCTCCGCGGGTGGGGAAGGCTCGGGCGGCGACGTGTGGCTGGGCATCTACTTCGAGCGGCGCATGTACAAGCTCAACTCGGCCAACGGTGAGCTGCTCCCGGTTTCTCCCGGCGGCCTCAACTACGTGGAGATCGGCTTCGGCCCGTATGGCGCCATCGTCGATCGCCTGCAGCGTCTATGGGTGGTCGAGCCGGGCACCGCGCGCCTGGCGCTGATCAACACGCTCACCGGCACTCTGGTGACCGACACCATTCAGAACAGCCCCGAGTGTCAGGCCTACGGCATCGGCATCGACGCGAAGAACCGCGTGTGGCTGCCCGGGTGGACGCTGGGGCCGTACGCCTGCCGCTACGATCACATGACCGGCACCTGGACCAAGTTCGACTTCAGCGCGGCGCGCAGTGCGCAGGGCACCGCCTTCGAGTGGGGCCGCGGCATCGCGGTCGACGCGAACGGGCGGGTGTTCATGTCGGGTTACGGCGGCGCGAAGGCCCAACTCATCCGCTTCGATGCCGAGACGGGCGCAGTGATCCCCTACGGCACCGCCGGCTTCATCGACATGAGCGACACGCAGGCCGGACAAGAGACTGCGCAGAGCATCGGCGTGGGGCTCGATGCCGACGGCAACCCGTGGGTGAACAACTACACGGGCAACGTCACCAAGATCGACAACGCCACGGGCGCGATCACCCGGACACCGCAGCAGCCGGGCGGTCTGTACACGTACTCGGATTTCACCGGTTACCAGCTGCGCAACTTCACCGCGCCGCGCGGCACCTACCGGAAGGACTTCGAGGCCTGCGATACCGACAACCAGTGGCGCACTCTCACGTGGGACGCGGTGACCCCGGCCAACACGTCGATTCAGGTGTACCTGAAAGCGGCCAACACGCTGGCCGAGCTCAACTCCACTTCGCTGGTTCGCTACGGGCCCTTCACCACCTCCCCAGTCGACCTGGTGCAGGCGGGCGTGCCACGCACCCGGTTCCTCCGCGTCGAGTTCGGGCTGCGCTCGGTCGACGGCATGAGCACGCCGGTGCTGCGCGGGTTCAACCTCACGTGGATGTGCGGTGGGATCAACTAGCTCTGCCTTCCCGAAGCGAATAGGGCAGCTGTCGTGAGCTCGAGCCAGGACAAGCGATTGCTGCGCAGGGCGGAGCTGGTTCGTCGTCTGACGGAGCTCGCCCCGAAACACCGCCTCGACGCGATGATGGAAGAGGTCGACGGCAAGGCGCTGGTGCGCTCGTTGCCCGCCGAAGACGTGTACTCGACCATCATCGACGTCGGGCTCCCCGACTCGACCGAGATCGTGCAGCTCGCCACGCCTGAACAGTTCCGCACCTTCGTGGATCTGGCGGCCTGGCAGCGAGATCGAATGGATCCGCTCGAGGTGCTGCACTGGCTGCGCGCCGCCCGCGGTGATGACGACGAAGACTTCGTGAAGAAGGTGGCCGCCCTCGACATGGAGGTGCTCGAGCTCATCTACAAGCGGCTCGTCACCATTCACGATCTCGAGGAGAACCCCGACGTCGACCTCGAAGGCCCCACGATGGAGATGCCCGAGGGCAAGTACCTCCTCGAGTTCCGCATCGATGGGGTCGATGAAGCGGCGCTGCGCCGGTTGACGTACGATCTCGTCACGCAGAACCCCTTCGAGCTGGGGCGCTTCCTCGAATCCGTGCGGTGGGAGGCGGTCACCGAGCTGGAAGAGGCGGCCTACCAGTTCCGCCGCGCGCGCCTGGAAGACCTGGGCTTCCCCCCGCTGGAAGAGTCGATCAAGGTCTTCGCGTGGGTGGATCCCGAGAAGATCGCGAAGGTGAAGCCGAAGTCGGCCCTCGCCCCCGTGCAGGGCCGGGTAGACTACGTGGCCGCGGCCTTTCAGGGCCTCGACTCAGTGGAGCGCCAGAACCTCGAGGGTGAGGTGCGGTACCTGGTCAATTGTGTGCTGGTGGCTGATGGCGCTGAACCGGGCGATCCGCTGGCGATCAAACGGCTGTCGGAGCACGCGCGCGACTATCTGGATCTGGGCCTCGAGCACTACACGGGCGGCGATCCCACCATGGCCACCGACGTGGTGCGTGAGACGACGCTGCGCGCGTTGTTTCAGTGCGGGTTCTCGTTGACGCTCAAGCTCAAGCGGCAGGTTGAAAAGCTGGTGCACGAAGAGGGTTCGCGGTTCGGCGAGACGTGGCTCGCGCTCGAAGAAGAGTCGGCTGCGCTGGCGGCCTTGTTGGGTCGGAGGCCGCTCAAGGCGCTCAAGGTGCCGGGCGCAGAGCCGGTGCCTTTCCGCTCACGCCGTGAGGTGGCTGAGTCGGAAGCGAGTCTTCAGCGGGTGCGTCAGCAGCGGGCGGTGTTTCAGGCGCTGCTTTCTCCGTCGCCTGCCGAGATCATCGCGCGGTTCGGCTCGACGATGGCTGAGCTCACCCCGCAGCGTTTGTTCGCGGCGGCCGTGGCGCGGGCGGAGGTCGATGAGTTGGTCGACGTCGCGCCGTTCCCCGAGCTCGAGCTGACTGAGCTGTGTTCACGGATCTTCGATGAGGCAGGGCCGATGCCGAAGCTGCGGGCGTCAGCGGGCAAACGCGCGTTGGCGACGTTGCAGTCGAAGCTGGCGCTGGAAGGCCCTGAGCTCGAGACGATGATTCAGCGGGTGCTGGGTACGTTCGTGAAGGACTTCGGCGCGGCGTGGCTGAAGGACGGGCGCGTGGCGAAAGAGAAGATCGTCGCGTTGCCGATCACCGGCCAACTGCTGACCTAGGCAAAACAAGTTGAAGCGAGGTCCCCTTTCCCCGGAGGGGAGAGGGAAAGAAGCTACGCGTCGCGACCGACGGCTTTCGAGATCGAGTCGAGCTTCAGCTCACTCAGCTTCTCTTCGAGCGTGTCGAGGATCTCCGTCACCAACTCAGGCCCGCGATAGATGAACCCCGAATAGACCTGCACCAGCGAAGCGCCCGCGCAGATCTTCTTCCACGCGTCTTCACCGCTGAAGATTCCCCCCACGCCCACCACCGGCAGCGCACCACCGCTGCGCTTGAAC
Source organism: Archangium sp. (assembly GCA_043773025.1). GTDB lineage: Bacteria > Myxococcota > Myxococcia > Myxococcales > Myxococcaceae > Archangium_A. The sequence continues at coordinate 2,411 of JAYVFP010000330.1, read as the reverse complement.
GCGCGCCGCACCACCTGCGTGCTGCGCTCGAACAGTGGCCGCCCCGAGAGGCCGCCCGCCTGTGCCGCGAGCGGGTGTTCGACCGGCCGGGTGATCGTCGTGTTGGTACAGATGATCCCATCCGTGCCGCAGTCGCGCGCCACGTCGACCGCCGCGTCGATGGCCTCGTCACCGAGATCGGGCGCGATCTTCAAGAACAACGGCCGCGCCACCACCTTCTCGCGCACCGCTTTGAGCACCCGCGCCAGCGCCTCGGGCTCCTGCAGTTGCCGCAGCCCGGGCGTGTTCGGTGAGCTCAAGTTCACCACCACGTAATCTGCCAGCGCAGACAACGACTCCGCGCACTTCACGTAGTCATCGACCGCCGACTCGAGCGGGGTGTCTTTGTTCTTCCCGATGTTCACGCCCACCGGAGCAGGCCGCCACTCCAGCTCTCGCAGCCGGCCCGCCATCGCGGCCATGCCCTCATTGTTGAAGCCCAGCCGGTTGATCAGCGCCTCATGTTCTTTCAGCCTGAAGATGCGCGGCTTGGGATTGCCCGGCTGCTCGCGCGGCGTGACTGTGCCCACCTCGACCGAGCCGAAGCCCAGCGCGAACAACCCGGTGATCGCCTCGGCGTTCTTGTCGAGCCCCGCCGCGAGACCCACGGGGTTCGGAAAATCGAGCCCGCCCACGCGCACCTTGAGCGAGGAGCGATCAGGGTGAGCCCGGCGTCGCATCAACGAGGCCACCCCCGGAGCGAGGTCGGCGAGCGAGAGGCCCCACATGCCGACGTGATGAGCGACCTCCGCGTCGAGGCGGAAGAGCAGGGGACGAAGCAAGCGGTACATCAGGGCTTCGCGATGAACGAGTACTCGCGCGCCCACGCCAGGGTCTGATCAACCTGGTGCGCAGTGAGGATCTTGTTGTCTTCCACCAGCGCGATCTCCCGGCTCATGTCGGTGTTGAGCAGGTACGGGCCGTCGGTGTTGAAGGTGATCTTCACGCCGCGATCCCAGAAGGTGCGCACGATGTGCTCGAATTCCTTCACGCCCTCGACGGCCTTGGTCTGCAGGTTCGAGGTGGGGCACAGCTCGAGCACCACGTCGCGCTCCTTGAGCAGCTTCATCGCGCTCTCGTCGTACGCCGCGCGGATGCCGTGACCGATGCGGTTGGGCTTGAGCTTCTCGACCACCGCGATGACGCCCTCGGCGCCGGTGCCCCGGGTCTCACCCGTGTGCACGGTGGTCTTGAGGCCACCCTTGCGTGCGTGCTCGAAGAGATCTTCGTACTGAGAGACCACCTCGGGCTTGAGCTCGAGCGCGTTGGCCTCGGTGCCGGCGAGGTCGATGCCCAGCACGCCGCGGTGCCGGTACTTGATCGCCTTCTCCACCATGATGCTGTTGAGCTTGCTGTCCCACTCCCGGGCCAGGCAGAAGATGAGGCAGGCCTTCACGTCGTACTCGAGCACCGCGCGGTCCATGCCGCGGATGGCCGCCGAGATGATGTGGTCGAGATCGAGCTCGGAGTGCAGGTTGCGCTTCATCGGGTTGAAGCGGAGCTCGATCTGCGTGACGCGCGAGCTGCGGTACTCCTTGCCGATCACCTCGTAGACCGAGCGCTCGATCGCCGCGGGGGAGCTCTGAATCTTCTCCGTCCACTGGTGCATGATCTTCAAGTAGCTGTCGAGGCTGTCGACCTTGTCGGGCGACGCGGTGATCAACTCGACGAACTCGAAGTAGTTCTTCACCGGCAGCTTGAAGCCCTGCTGGTGAGCAATGGACCACAGGATGTGCGGGGCGACAGCACCGCCCATGTGAATGTGCAGGTCGATCAGCTCTCGAGGCAGCATGGCTTTGAATGCCACATGATCATTCCGGGCGAAAGCGCCGTGGTGCATGCTGAGGGCCCCCAATGGCTACCCAGAAAAAGAAGGCCCTGAAGAAGCTCCCGAAAAAAGTGCGCGCCGTGGCGAAGAAGCCCGCCCCGAAGACGAAAGCTGCGCCGAAGAAGCCGGCCCGGCCGGTCAAGAAGAAGAAGGTGGCCACCCGGCGCACCCCGCCGATGCACGCGAAGACCAGTCATCAAGAGCTCGATGACGAGACCGACCGCGACGAGGTGTTCGAGGTCTTCAAGTCGTTCGATCGTGATGGCTCAGGCAGCATCGATCGCAACGAGCTGAGCCGCCTGCTCGAAGCGCTCGGTCAGGAGCTGCCCGAAGAAGAGCTCGCCGTCGCGCTCGAGGTGATCGACATCAACCACTCCGGGCGCATCTCGTGGGACGAGTTCAAGGCCTGGTGGTCAGCCCGCTGAAGGCACCACCGCCAGCGCTGTGCCCGGCACGAAGGTCTCGAGGGTGCCGGGTTCGCGCAGCACGTAGATGGTGAGCCTGGCGTCAGTCACCAGGTCGAGCATGCGCGGGCCGGTGTCGA
>JAYVFP010000329.1:0-2658 GCA_043773025.1 Archangium sp. | reverse complement strand
ATCACGCTTCGTAGCCGCTGTGGATCCCCATCAAAGATGTGCGCGATCATGAGCCGCTCGGGATGAACGGTGAGCGCTCCTTATTTCGATCAACCCTGTCGGGCTGAACGGATTTCGGCCGGTTCCGTTCGTGCCGAGCGGAGTCGAGGCACTATTTCACCAGTCTCCGAAGCGGGGTGAGGGGCCAAAGTGGCAACGAAGCAGCCCCGCACCCGGCCGATGGCCGCCCCTTACTTCGCGAGAGAACGCACGCTGCAAATCTCCCCAGCCGCGCAATTGATCACCACCGTCTGCTCGACGCCCTGCCCCTGGTTGATCAACCGCAGCGTGTGAGACCCAGCAGGCAAATCAACCTCGAGGGGTGACGACCCCAGCTCGTGCTTCCCCTCGAACACCTTCACCAGCACCGGAGTCACCACGCTCAAGTGACTGCGCCTCGCCGTGTTTCGAGCTCCGAAGAAGACCCCCAGCCCAGCGACGAGCACCACCGCCACCAGGCCGACCAGCCACCCCCGACGGGTGGCCGGCTGCTCTGCGGCATCGAAGGAAGGCGTGGGCTCCATTACTGGATCGCTCAGACTCGTGGGCCGGGGAATCTCGCGCGTGCGCTGTTCCACGTTCGGCGGGTTCATCGAAGAATACGTGCCCGACACCACCGAGCGGAGCACCGGGCTGCTGCTCTCTTCGCTCAGTCCACTCGACAAGGTGTGCAGCGCGACGCGCTCTTCATCACCTGCAGGCCAGAGTTCGTCCATCAGCTCGGCGACCTCTTCGTTCTCAGCGGCGTGCCCCACCGCCACTTCGAGCGCCTGCCGCATCGCGCGCGCCGAGTCGAAGCGTTGCGCGGGTTCTTTCTCGAGCGCCATCAACGCCACCGCCGCGAGTGCGGGGTTGAGCGAGGGCATCACCTCGAGCGGAGGCCTCGGTGGATCGCTCACCACCGCCATCGAGATCGCCACCTCAGAATCACCCACGAAGGGCCGCTTGCCGGTCAGCGCGCGGTACAGCACCACGCCCAGCGCGAAGACGTCAGCCCGCCCATCGAGCGGCTGCCCGCGCAAATACTCCGGCGCGATGTAGCCGTGTTTGCCCTTCACCGTGCCCGCGGTGGTGGCCGCCGCCAGTAACGCAGGGGTCGCCGCCTTGGCGATGCCGAAGTCGACCAGCTTCACCTGCCCCGAGAAGCCGACCAGCAGGTTGTCGGGTGAGACGTCGCGGTGAACGATGCCCAGGTCGCGGCCTTCGCGATCCTTCAAGCGGTGCGAGTAGTCGAGGCCGCTGGCCGCATCCATGATGATGCGCGCCACGATGCGTTCACTCAAGGTGACGCCCTTCACCTTCGCTCGCTTGAGCACGCGCGCCAGTGAGAAGCCCTCGAGGTACTCCATCGCGATGTAGAGCCAGTCGCCCTCCTGGCCCAGGTCGAAGATCTGCACGCAGTTCGGGTGGCTCAACATCGCCGCCAGCCGCGCTTCGTTCACGAACATCGCCACGAACTGAGGGCTCTGGGCGAGCGCGGGCAGGATGGTCTTGATCACCACCAGCTTCTCGAACCCCGCAACACCCAGGCTGCGCGCGAGCCACACCTCGGCCATGCCTCCCGTGGCGAGCCGGCCCAGCACCTCGTACCGCGCGAGCTTCGGTGCGTGCATGGGAACGGGCTGACCTTACTTCGTTCCGCTGAGGTAGAGCGGGTTCATGCCGCCCCCGAAGAAAGCTCCGAAGTGGTTGGAAGCGGCCCGCGTGCGTGCGTCGGGGCTCAGCGGTGACTGGCTCTCACGTGCGCTCGCGCGCGCGGGCGTGCTGCCGGTGAAGGAAGCCGAAGACGCGATTCGGGCGGGGCGGGTGCGGTTGGATTCACGTGGTGAGACCGAGCCGATGGCGCCCGTGCATGCCGACTCGAAGGCCTCGCTCGATGGGCAGCCGGTCTCGCTCGAGTGGCGCACGCGCGTGCTGCAGTTTCACAAACCCGCGGGCACGTTGACGCACGGCACGGATCGCCAGGGCAGGCCCACCGTGTTCGATGCGCTGCGTGCGGTGCTGCCTGCGAACATGCTGGGCTACGGCTGGCACGCGGTCGGCCGGTTGGATTTCGATACCACCGGGCTGCTGCTGTTCACCAATGACGAGAAGTTCGTCGGGCATGCCACCGCTCCCGAGACGCATCTGCCCAAGCGCTACGTCGCGAAGGTCGGCGCGAAGGTGATTGACGCGAAGCTCGAGCCGCTGCGGCGCGGGGTGAAGCTGGATGATGGTGAGACGGTGCGCCCTGCGAAGGCCAGACCGCGCGGCGAAGATGCGGTGGAGCTGGTGCTGACCGAGGGCAAGTTTCATCAGGTCAAGCGCATGCTCAACGTGGTCGGGTTGCCGACGCTCGAGCTGCATCGCGAGGCCGTGGGTGACCTCGAGCTCGATGTGCCGGTCGGGGCGTATCGCGAGTTGAGTGATGAAGAGGTGAAGACGAAGTTGAACTTCGAGCCTCGCAGTTCATGAACGTGCCTCCCTCTCCAGTCTTTGGGGAGAGTTGAAGTACGCCCTCGACTTCGCTCGCAGGGTTCATCGAAATAGCGAACGGACACCGCTCATCCCGAGCGGAGTCGAGGGATTGCCTCTCCTTCGCACTGCAAGTGCCCCCTCGACTGGGCTCGGGGAGACCGG
>JAYVFP010000328.1:0-7531 GCA_043773025.1 Archangium sp. | reverse complement strand
GACGGAGGAGCCGGATGGTGGAAATCTCCTCGTCCGGATCTGGTGAGGGGCCCGGGGGCCAATCAACGCCCCGGGCCTACTCGACAGGGATTGCCTCTCCCTCGCACAGCAAGTGCCCCCTCGACTGGGCTCGGGGAGACCGGTGATGGAACCCGATTCCTATTTCCGCCGACCCTCTCGGCACGAACGGAACCGGCCGAACTCCGTTCAGCCCGAGCGAAGGGAGGGTCAGGGTGAGGGGCCGTGACGGAAATCTGCCGATCACCCCTCTTGGCCTTCTGAGGGCCGGGCCGGTTTCATTCGCCATGTATGCGAGAGCGTTGGGTTTTGGGTTCGGCATCCCACCTGCACAGGGGGGTGGCATGCGACAGACCCTGATGTTGGCAACGATGGCAGTTTTGACGGCGTGCGGTGCAACCGGCGACGTCCCCTGGGATGAGAACCGCGACGGGTTGATCACCGCCTGCGAAGGCCTCAACCCCCACGCTTGTGATGCGACCGTGGGCTGTGAGCCGGACGCCACCGTGTGCGCCGCCCTCTGTATCGACGACGGTCACGGCGGCTGCGCGCCCTGTGTCGGCGAAGAGACCTGTCGGCCCACGCCCACGACGCCGCCCTTCGATTGCAGCCAGCTCTCGCTCAACGCCTGCGCCGCCGACCCGCGCTGCGTCGTCGCCGCCCCGGCTGGCGACGTCGCCACCGGAGGCGCCGAGGTCGCTTTCCCCGCGCCCCGCCGCACGGGCATCTGCGTGAACCGCCCGCCGACGCCGTGTGAAGAGCTCTCTGCCGAGGTGTGCCTGGCGCGGCCGGGTTGCGCGCTGGAGACCCTCACCGCCGACATCGCCTGCTTCTCCGAGTGTGATGCCTCGGGCAACTGCCGCTGCGCCACGCCGGTGTCGAGCCGCTGCGTGACGTTGCCCCCGCCCGACGTGTGCGGCAACCGCGACCCGAACGTGTGCAGCATCGACGGCCGCTGCGAGCTCGAGTCCGGCCCGGTGTGCGACGTGGCTTGCTCGCCCGACGGCAGCTGCCCTCCTTGCGCCAATCCGTCCGTGCGTTGCGTGAAGGTGAGCCCTCCTGACGTCTGCGGCAGCCGCGTAATCAGCTCATGCGAAGTCGACGGCCGCTGCGTGGTGCAGGCGTGGGCGTGCCCCGCCATCTGCATCCCCGACGGCAACGGCGGTTGCGAGCCGTGTGACGCGCCTCCGCTTTCGTGCGTGCCCGCGCCGGTTCCCGATGTGTGCGGCAGCCGTGACCTCGCCACCTGCAGCCTCGACGGCCAGTGCCAGGTGGAGAGCTGGGCCTGCCCCGCGGTGTGCATCGACGACGGCCACGGCGGCTGCCTGCCCTGCAACGCGCCGCCCGATGCGTGCGTGCCCGTGCTGCCGGTCGACCGCTGTGAAGGTCTTGACCGCGCCAGCTGCAGCGCGGTGGGGTGCACGGTCATCGAGCTGGCCTGCACGCTCGAGTGCCGCGACGACGGTCAGGGCGGTTGCCTGCCGTGCGACGCGTTCGTGTGCAGCGGCAGCGACTCAGGCTCAGATGGCGGCATCGCGCCCCCGCAGCCTTGAGTCACGGCGAACGTCGTCACTGACAATACCCGCTGGCCAGGCAGGTGCGCGTGCCGCATCGGGCAGCGGGGGCGTTGTTGCAGTTGGGGGTGCAGTGCGCAGAGTTGGCCTCGACCCCGCCATCAGAGAGCCTACCGTTGGTGCACACGTAGCCGACCCGGCAGGTGCTCCTGCCGGCGCCGGGGGCCGGGCAACCCTGGAAGCAACTGAACCCGTTGCAGTAGTCAGCGGTCGAGGGGCACATGCCGCCCACCAGGCTGAAGCAAGAGGGTGAGCAGGCCCCGCCCACCCAGCCACTCTGCCCACCGTCGGTGAGCACGGGCGAGGTGCAGAACTTGAGGCCGAACGTGTCTTCACCCGCGCACTGGCTGACGTCGGTGCAAGCGCCTCCGGCCGGGGTGCCCCCGCTCACGCCTCCGTCGCGCACGCAGGTGCCCGAAGCGCAGGTGTTGGTGAGCGGGAAGCAGCTTTGGCAGAAGCTGCCGTTGAGGCCGCAGGACTGGTCCGAGGTGCCCGACTGGCACAGGCCCGACGAGTCGCAGCAGCCGGCGCAGTTCGCGGGGCTGCACTGTGTGGCCACGCACTGGCGCTGGGAAGAGCAGGTCGACCCGCTCCCGCAGGCGACGCAGGCGTTCCCGTTGCCCCCGCAGGCGCTGGGCAAGTTGCCGGGCTGACAGGCAGTGCCCTGGCAGCAGCCGGTGGGGCAGTTGCCAGAGTTGCAGTTGGGCGCCTGGCAGCGGCCGTTCACGCAGCTCAACCCAGAGCCGCAGGTGGTGCAGGCCGCTCCGTTGGCGCCGCATTCGGCGAGGGTGTTGCCGAGCTGGCAGGTGTTGCCGCTGCAGCATCCGGCGCAGGTCGATGCGCTGCAGGCGCCAGGGCCTCCTCCGGTGCCTCCACCGGTCGCAGTGCCTCCGCCGGTCGCAGTGCCTCCGCCCGTCGCGGTGCCTCCACCCGTCGCGGTGCCTCCACCCGAGCCGCCCGTTCCTCCTCCGGTGTTGGTGACCCCGACGCAGGTGCCCAGCGCACAGGATTGGCCCGACTGGCAGGGCTTGCAGGCGCCGCCCAGCACTCCACAGGCGAACGCCGAGTTGCCGGCCACGCATTGTTCCTGCGCGTCGCAGCAGCCGGTGCAGTTCTTCGGATCACACTTCGCGGCCGGAGCGGAGCAGCCAACTGCAAACGCGAGGAGGAGGAGGTGCAGGGCGGTTCGCATGACCGCGCCTTAGCAGGAGCGACCGGGAAGGGCTCGCTCGCGCTCGACGCAGACCGTGTAGTCTTTGAGGCAATGGAAGACCCCGACGAACGCCCCTTCAGCACCGGATGGACGCTCCTGAGCCTGGTGCTCTTCCTCGCGGTCGAGCTGCTCATCGGCACGTGGCTGGGTCCGTTGATCGCCGGGGCCTACGTCTCGCCCATGTTCCACTACCAGGCGCAGATGCTGCTCCACCTGGGCGCGCTCTATCTGGGCGGCCTCGCGGTGGGTGTGCTCAGCCCCGGCCGCCGGTTGATGGAGCCGGCCGTGGGCGCCTTCCTCTCCGTGCTCATCGTCTTCTTGATGGGCTTCTTCATGCCCTCCTGGTTCTTCACGTTCGATCTCACCAAGGTGCTGGTGGGCGGCGGCATCGGCTTCTTCGTGGCGCTGCTCGGCGCGTGGCAGGGCGAGAAGATGATGGGCAACCTGGGCGACGCACCTCAACGCACCACCCGCGGCAAGCTGCGCGCGGCGATGTGGGAAGAAGAGCTCTCGCAGCTCCCCCGAATCGATTCCGACCGTGTCGAGTGAGCCTCTACGTGTTGCCGCGTAGACACTCGCCCTCGCAGTTCGTCTCGACGGGGTGCATCTTGAGTGCGTGACGAACGACGAGCCTCAAGGCATTGCGCGCGCCATTCTCGCGGGGTTCGACAAGCACTACCGCTTGTTCCGGGCCATCAGCGCAGGCGCGAAGGAACGTTTCGAAGCCGGTGACTGGGCGGCGGTGCGCTCGGCCAACCGCGAGCGCATCGACATGTACGATTTACGCGTGCGCGAGGGCGTCGCCACGCTCCGGCAATTTTCGCGCGTGAATGACGAGTCGTTGTGGCCCGCCATCAAACACGCCTACGTCGGCTTGCTGCTCGAGCATCAGCAGCCAGAGCTCGCAGAGACCTTCTTCAACTCGGTCGCCTCACGCGTGCTGGCGCGCACCTATTACACCAACCACCACATCTTCTGGCGGCGGGCGGTCTCCACCGAACACCTCGAGAGCCTGCGCCCCACCTACAACGTCTACTACCCTGCTGAGCTCGGGCTGCGCGCGACGCTCAAGGCCATCTTCCTCGACGCGCAGTTGGTCTGCCCCTGGGAGGATCTCGAGCGCGACCTCCACTCGTTGCTGCGCGTGGTCAGTGAGTTGTTGCCCAAGCCCCGCGAGGTGACGCAGTCACTGCAGGTGCACGTGCTCAGCTCGTTGTTCTATCGAAACCGCTCTGCCTACCTGGTGGGCCGGCTCGACACCGGCACCCTCGAGATTCCGTTCGCGGTCCCCATTCGCAAGAACGCGAAAGGTGAGCTGTACCTCGACGGTGCGTTGGCGGGGCAGGAGCAGTTGGGCACGGTCTTCTCGCTGGCGCGCGCCTACTTCATGGTCGACATGGAAGTGCCCTCGGGCTTCATCTCTTTCTTGAAGACGCTCTTTCCAAGCAAACCCGCGGCAGAGCTGTACATCGCGCTGGGCCTGCAGAAGCAGGGCAAGACCGAGTTCTACCGAGACCTCTTCGAGCACCTGCGGCACTCCAGCGATCGCTTCGTCATCGCGCCGGGCGTCAAGGGCATGGTGATGGTGGTCTTCACGCTGCCGTCGTTTCCGTACGTCTTCAAGGTCATCCGCGATCGCTTCGAGCCGCCCAAAGACGTCGATCGCAAGAAGGTGATGGAGCAGTACCTGGTGGTGAAATACCACGACCGCGTCGGCCGCCTCGCAGACGCGCTGGAGTACTCGCAGGTGGCGCTGCCCACCACGCGGCTCGATCCTTCGTTGCTCGAAGAACTCCAGAAGCTCGCCCCCTCCCAGTTGGAAGTGGACGGCGACAAGCTGGTGCTGCAGCACGTGTACATCGAGCGGCGCATGGTGCCCCTCGACGTGTGGCTGCAAGGCGCCGACGACGCGAAGCTCAAGCACGGGTTGTTCGAGTTCGGCCAGGCGGTGCGAGAGCTCGCGGGCGCGAACATCTTTCCGGGCGACCTGCTGCTCAAGAACTTCGGCGTGACGCGTGCGGGGCGGGTGGTGTTCTACGACTACGACGAGCTGGCGCGCGTGACCGACTGCACGTTTCGCAAGCTGCCCACGCCCCGTGACGACGAAGAAGGCTGGTCGGGCGAGCCGTGGTTCTTCGTGGGCGCCAACGACATCTTCCCCGAAGAGCTGCCGAAGTTTCTCTTCAACACCGACAAGGCGCGCGAGCTGTTCCTTTCCATGCACGCAGACCTGGTCACAGCCGAGTTCTGGCAGCAGAAACAGGAACAGCTTTCACGCGGTGTGGAAGACGACGTGATGCCCTACCCGGAAGCACGCCGTTTTCCCCACCAGCACCTCTGATGGTCAGACTGTTTCGGTCGGCTTCTCGGCGTGCGTGCGCCAGATGAACGACGCGACGTCGAGCAGGTCACGCGGCTTCTGGCCCGCTTCGAGGAGCTTGGCCTGCGTGAGCGTCACGACCTCGTGGAACTGCGTGTAGCCGCGCGCGGTGACGGGCTGGCTCTTCTCGACCACGAGGCCCAGCGTGGCCGCCTGGCTGGCGAACGGCGTGGGCTTCACGCAGCTGAACGTGGTGGGGTTGAACAGCGCGCCGAACACGGTGGCGAACGGCCAGCCGACGATCTTCGCCGTGCCCTTCTTGTCCTTGAGCGCGACGCTGCTGGTGAAACGTTCGACGCGCAGGGCGTAGTCACCCTCGCCGTGCAGCAACTGCTTGAGGCCTCCGACCGCGGTGGCGCGCGCCTTCTCGTCCAACCCGATGAAGGGAATCGAGCCTTCGATGGGGAAGACGATGTTGGTGCCCTTGAGCAGCCTGGTGGCGCTCTCGAAGAGCTCGGCGGGCGTGGCGCTGGCGAACTTCGCGGCCGACAGCTCTTCGCGCGCGATGGCCAGCGCGTCGGTCTTGTTGCCGCTCTTGCTCACCACGCCTGCGACGCCGCGCTCTTCCTTCGTGAACTTCTCGCCCTCGAACCCGCCGGGGAAGAGCTTCTCGAAGAAGAGCACCTGCTGCGCGAGGCTCTCGAAACGCGCGACGGCCTTCTTGGGCAGCCCGATCTTCTTGGGCTTGGGCTTGTTGCCCGCGCGGGCGGCCCGCGAGTGCGACTTGGTCTCGAGCGACGCGAGCGCCTTGGGCTCGAGGGTCACGGGAACCAGGCCCTTGGTCTTGCTCTTGATGAACTTCTTGCGACCGCCGTGTTCGAAGTAGAGCACCCAGTGATCAGCGCCATCTTCGACTACGAGGCCCATGCCCCAGTCCGGCTGACTCTCGCTCTTGAACACAGTCGTCGTCATTGCCTCGTGTGTGTCACTCATGGCAGGCGCTGACCACCCCCAAATGTCCCTCGCCGGGCCTTCGTGGCATCCATCGCGTGCTACGCGTGGGCAGGCATGCACGTCGGCCAGTCCTTCAAGCAAGCCCCCCCGAATGGCGCCTTCGACGCCATCGTCATCGGCAGCGGTATCGGTGGCCTCATCGCCGCGGCGGCGCTCGCGAAACACGGGCAGAAGCGCGTGTTGGTGCTCGAGCGGCACTACCGAATCGGCGGCTACACGCACGTCTTCACCCGCCCCGGCTACGAGTGGGACGTCGGCGTGCATTACGTCGGCTCGGTGGGTGAGAAGGGCGCGCTGCGACCGTTGTTCGATGGCTTGACCTGCGGCAAGTTGCGCTGGGCTCCGCTGCCTGAGGTGTACGACGCGATCGAGCTGGGCACCCGAAGGTACGAGCTGGTGGCGGGCGCGAAGAACTTCATCGCGAAGCTCTCTGAATCATTTCCGCAGGAGCGCGCGGCCCTCGAAGCGTACGTGCGGTTGATCAGCAGGACCGCGCGCAGGGGTGAGGTCGCGTTCATGATGACTTCATCCAACAGGGATGAGCGCATCACGCGCGACGTGTTGCTCACGCTGACGCAGAACGAAGAGCTGATCGCCGTGCTGACCGGCCAGTACGGCGACTACGGCCTGACGCCTTCCCAATCGAGCTTCCTCATTCACGCCCGGGTGGTCGAGCACTACCTCGAGGGCGCGTTCTACCCCGTCGGTGGTTCGTCGCAGATTGCGCGCACGTTGGCGCCCACCATCGAAGCGGCCGGTGGTCACCTCGCGCTGTGTGCCGAGGTGCAGCAGGTGGTGCTCGAAGACGGCGTGGCCGTGGGCGTGAAGCTCACCACCGGAGAAGAGCTGCGCGCGCCAATCATCATCAGCGATGCCGGTGTTCCCAACACCTTCGGCCGGCTGGTGCCCGGTGACTCCGTTCCGGCTCTCCCTTCGTCTGCGTATCTCTGTCTGTATTTGGGTTTCAAACACACGGACGCAGAGCTGGGGCTGACCGGCACCAATCTGTGGGTCTACCCCGATGAACGGCATGAGGAGAACGTGGCCCGCTTCTCGGCAGACTTCGAAGCGCCGTTTCCGATGCTCTACTTCTCGTTTCCTTCCGCGAAGGATCCCGACTTCCAACGCCGTCATCCGGGGCGGGCCACGGCTGAGCTCATCACCATGGCGAAGTGGGAGTGGTTCTCGAAGTGGGAAGGCAGCCAGTGGCGCAAGCGCGGGGCCGAGTACGAGGCGTTCAAGAATCGATTCAAGGAGCGCCTGCTCGAAGCGGCCTATCTCCGCCTGCCCCAGCTGCGAGGCAAGGTGGATCACGCCGAGCTCTCCACGCCATTGTCGACCGCGCATTTCTCAGGTCACAGGCGAGGTGAAATCTACGGGCTCGACAGCTCA
>JAYVFP010000327.1:0-24588 GCA_043773025.1 Archangium sp. | reverse complement strand
GCAGACGTTGGGCGACGGCTTTTTTGAATTCCTCGCCGCGCAGCGCGCGCTTGCGGCAATTCGCCGCGCAGAGTTGTGACCAATCATGAGCCGCTCGGGATGAACGGTGAGCGCTCCTTATTTCGATCAACCCTGCGAGCCCAGTCGAGGGGGCACTTGCAGTGCGAAGGAGAGGCAATCCCTCGAGTCCGCTCGGGATGAGCGGTGTCCGTTCGCTGTTTCGAAAAAACCCTGTGAGTGGTGTGCGGCAGGTCGGCATCGAGGGACACCTTCACCGGCAACCACTTCGAACCTTTCGGCTCGTAGATGGTGACGTCGGAGGTACCGTTCGTGCGCTTCTTGAACGCCTTCTCGATGAGACCGTCGACGGGCCAAGCCTCTCGTCGCGTCGAAGCGGGCCTCAGTACGTCGCGACGAGAGAGGCACCCGAGTAGAGGCGGTAGCCGAGCAACGTGATGTGCCAGACACCCGCTTGCGGAGTCGGGATGGTGATGTTCTCCGTATTTCCACTCAAGGCGCTGTTGAGGACGGAGCTCTGATTTGCCGGCATCCCGAACTCTGCATAGACGTCCACGTCCCCGGTGCCACCCGACGTGTCGATGCTCAGGGACGTTTGGCCGCTCGGCACGCTGATGGTGAAGTACTGCAGCGAGCCCTCCGCGCCCGAGACGGCGAGAGGAACGCCGTTCTGGAGCCCCGTGGCGCTGCCTGCGTCGGCCATCGAGGCAGTGCGCGTGGCAGTGAGGGTAAAGCTGCCGCCACCGGTCGTTGCGCTGTCGATCACAACTGCGTAGGTCCCCGCGGGAACAAACTGGGTCTGCGTGATGGTCGCTCCTGGTGCGGGCGCCGCGTAGCAGGCCACTTCAGTGCCGCACACCCCGCCGTTGTAGGGGTGCACCGAGAGTGCAGGCTGAAAGCCGCTCGAGACCAGGCTGAAGGAGATTTGACCCGCGGTGGGCTGCGTGAAGACGAGCACACGATCAGGCTGGTTCGGGTTGGCGCAGGTGCTGCTGAGTTCGTTGCCATACCCCGCGGTCGTGCCGGTGAAGGTGGCCATGTTGTTCACGAATTGAATCGTCTGGGCCGTCGCGCACGTGTCGCCCGGCAAAAATCCGCCATCGGTGCCGCCAGAACCGCCACCCGCGCCACCGCCGCCGCTGCACTGGCCGGTGCCCGTGTTGCACGTGCCGCTGTTGGGGCAGCTCGCCGACGAGGTGCACTTCGCGGTGCACTGGCTGGTGGCCGCGCTGCAGATGTTGCCCGCGGTGCTGGCCGCGCAGAGCGCGTCAGTGCTGCAAATGCAGAAGCTGGAGACCGAGTTGTTGATCTTCGCGCAGGTCTTCTCTGCCGAAGGACAGTCGCTCGAACCGATACACGTGGCGACGCACGTTCTGAGGACAGGGTGACATCCCTTCCCCGTACCGCAGGTTGCGTCAGTGGTGCAGGAGCCGGTGCCGCCACCCGTGCCGCCGCCGGTCATTCCACCACCGCTGCCGCCGCCCATCGCACCACCACCGCTGCCGCCGCCCGTCGCGCCATCACCCGCACCGCCGCCGGTCCTTCCACCACCCGCGCCGCCGCCAGTTGCGCCACCACCAGATCCACCGGTGCCACCGCTGTTGCACATGCCCAGCTGACAGAACGAGCCGAAGGTGCACGCGGTGCACATGTTGGCGATGCTGCCACAAGCGACCGTCGAGTTGCCGGGCTGGCACTGATCCATCGCGTCACAACACCCGAAACAAGTGGACGGGCTGCACTTCGCTTTGGGGGCTCCGCACGAGGCAAGAGGGAGCACGCCCAACACGACGGCAGAGACCGCCGCGAGGATCCACAACCGATGACTTGAGTTCATTTTGTTTTCCCTGCTGCTTGCACTTCCGGCCGAAGTCGCCTGCATAGACTGGATCACCTCTCAGCGCATCTGGCCCGTCGCTTCGACGCCGAGCACCAGCCCTTCGATGTCGTGCTTCTGCGTCACGGGCACGAGCTGTTCGACCACCCGGCACACCAGGTGCTCACGAAGCGCCGCGGGCAACGCCTCGAAGTAGTCCTTCGTGACCATCATGTCGTGGAGCGCGGCGTGACCTGCGCCAGGGGCATCGACGCCGAGCACCAGCACCGGCCGCGCGATGGGTGACGGGTGCGCCGTGCCGCGATGAATGGCCAGCGCGGTCCTCGCCGAGAGGTCACCGCGTTTGGGGTATTTGCGCACGCCGCGTTCGGCGAATGACGGCCAGAGTTCCTCAGCCGGGAACATCTCGTTCTTCCACGCGCGCCCATCGTCATACTGCGTGCCCGGCGCGATCTCGAACGGCCCCATGTCCTGGCTGACGTCGACCGCGGTCAGGTTGAAGGCGAGCGAGGTGAGCTGCCGCCCTTCGGACGTCTGAGGCGGGGAAGGAAAGTCGCGGTGCCAGGGCTGAAAACGCGCGCCTTGAAACGGCACGTCGAACCCCAGCTCGACGATCTCGTACTTCGGGCCCAGCACGGCCTCGCAGATTCCCTGCACGAACGGGTGCGTGGCGAGCTCGACGAAGCCGGCCACCTCCTGGGGGTGCACCTCGACGTACCAACGGCGAGGCCCGCGGCCCACTGCACCACCGGGGCGCTGGATCGCCTTCCAGAACGCGGTCATCACGTCTTCGCGCATCTGATCAGCCCACGCGACTGAGAGCGCGCCCTTGAGCCCGGTCAAGCCATCACGGCGAAGGAGCGCGGCGTGCGCGTCGAGATCGAACGACATGCCCCGATTCTGGCGCTGGTGCAGCTCTGCCTGCCCCACTCGTTCGGCTCACCCACCCGCCCTCACGGGTGGTGGCACATCAGCGCGCCCCGTATTTCGAGGGTGGCAGTCCCACGAGCGAACGAAAGTCGCGCGCGAAGTGTGCCTGGTCGGCGTAGCCGAGCTTCGCCGCGAGGTCGGCCATCGTGCCTTCGCCCCGCTCCAGCCCGAGCAACGCGTCGTGCAACCGGTAGCGCTGAATCATCCACTTCGGGGAAATACCCACGGCGTCCTTGAACCAGCGCTGCAGCTCGCGCAGGTGCATGCCCGCGCGTTCACGCAGCGCCTCGACCGAGGTGACCGAACGATCGACCGTGGCTGCGTCGACCAGTTGGCGGAGCAGGCCCGCATCGGCGCCGGGTGGGGGCACGAGCCCGCGAAAGAAGTCGGTGGCGATGCGCACGCGGTGGTGATCATCGGGTGCGCGGGCGAGCTGATCCCGGTACGCCTTCGCGCGACGCACACCCACGACGTCGCTGAGCGGAACTACACGATCGGTGAGCGTCGACAGCGGTGCACCCAGCACGTCACGAAACGCGCCCGGCCTGAACTTCGCCGCGAAGGCGCGTGATTCTCCCTCGAGCACGCGCGTGAAGCGCCCGGTGACCACGCCCACCACGCGCACGGCCTCGCCCTCCCAGACCACGTGGATCGACGGGTGCGGCAAGGAAGACTGCGCGTGAATTTTTCCCGGCGGCACCTTCCACGAGACCGACCACCAATGTTCGATGCTCGCGTCGAGCGGCGGGTCGACTTCGTACCGATGGTGCTCGTGCTCGAAGGTGACCGTCGGTTGCGTCTTGATCAACCCGCGGGGTGCGGCTGCCTTCAATCGCGCCATGTCGCGTTCCTTCAAGCCGGTGGACCTCGCAGGTGGCTATGGAAGCTCATGCGCTTTGCCCACGTCGTCGCCTTCGCCCGTTCGCTGCTCGCGTTCGTGTTCTCCGTCGCCTTCATCGTCATGCCCGAGCAGCTCATGCCCGGCAGTTCAGCTGAGCCGGCCCGCTCGCTGGCCCTGGTGTTCGTCAGCCGGAACTTGATGTTCGCGGTGGGGCTGGCGGTGCTGGCTGCCCGGCGGGTCGACCGGCCGCTCGCCTGGCTGCTCATCGCCGACGTCGGCCTGCAGGTCTTCGATGCCGCGATGGCGCATGACGCGTCGTCGATCGTGCCGGTGGTCATCGGCGTGCTCGAGGCGCTCGCCGCGCGGCAACTTCTGTCGCGTTCCTTCAAGCCGGGCGTGGCGTGAGCCTTTAAGGTGAACGACATGAAGACCATCACTGCCACCCTCTACATCGCCGCGAAGCCAGATGCCGTGTGGGCTGCGCTGACCCGGCCCGCGGGGGTCTCGGCGCTCTACTTCGGCAGCACGCTCGTCAGCTCGTTCGAACCGGGGGCGCCGTACCAGTACGTGGGCGCTGACGGGACCGTGCACGTGCAGGGTGAAGTGCTCGAGCAGGTTCCGTCGCAGAAGTGGGTGCTCACCCACCGGGCAGGGCCGAAGTGGCAGCAGGGGCCCAAGGCGTTCCAGTCACGGCTGGCCTACGTGATGGAGGATGCGGGGTTCGCGACGAAGGTGGTCATCACCCAGGATCAGCTCGAGGACGAGGATCCCGGGTACGCGCACAACAAAGAGGGGTGGCTCATCTTCTTGTCGAGCTTGAAGAGCTACGTCGAGACGGGGAAGGCCTTCGTCCTGGCGTGACGGCCGGGCCGCCTTCTCGGAGAGCGGGCCTCCGTCAGAGGGCAACGGAACCGGCCGTTCTGTGTTGAAGATGCGGCATGAGAGCCTGGCAGTTCGACGCGTTCGGTCCCCCTCGTGACGTCTTGACGCTGCGTGAAGTCGCGACGCCGAAACCCGGCGAACAGGAGTGCCTGGTGCGCGCGCGCGCACTGGCCCTCAACTTCCCCGACATGCTGCTGGTCGAGGGCAAGTACCAGATGAAGCCCGACCTGCCCGCCACTCCGGGCATGGAGGCGATGGGCGTGGTCGAAGAAGCCGGCCCCGGCAGCCGGTTCCGCAAGGGCCAGCGGGTGTTGGTGAGCCAGCTTCACGGCAGCTTCGCGGAAGCGTTCGTGGCGCCCGATGCGTTCTTGCTCGAGGTGCCGGAGGGCATGAGCGACGAGCAAGCCGCGGGTTTTCACGTCACGTACCAGACGTCGTACTTCGCGCTCGTGCACCGCGCGGCGCTCAAGCCCGGTGAGTGGCTGCTGGTGCACGGCGCGGCGGGGGGCGTGGGCACGGCGGCGGTGCAGCTCGGCAAGGCGCTGGGCGCGCGGGTCATCGCCACGGCGGGCGGCGCGAAGAAGTGCGAAGTCGCGAAGGCCTGTGGTGCCGACGCCGTCATCGACACGCGCAGCCAAGACTTCGTGGCCGAGGTCAAGAAGCTCACCGAAGGCCGCGGCGCAGAGGTGATCTACGACCCGATCGGCGGTGAGACGTTCGAGAAGTCGACCAAGGTGATCGCGTTCGAGGGGCGGTTGTTGGTGATTGGTTTTGCGTCGGGGGTCATTCCCACCGTGTCGGTCAACCGGTTGCTGCTCAAGACCGCCGCAGTCGTGGGCCTGCAATGGGGCGCGTACAAGATGTTCGCGCCTGAAAAGGTCGCGGCTGCGCATCGGGAGCTGGGGGCGTTGTTCGCCGCGGGGAAGATTGCTCCGGTGGTCTACGAGCGGCGGTTTGGCTTCGAGCAGCTTCCGGAGGCGATGGATTCGCTCAGCAGCCGCGAGGCATTTGGCAAGGTCGTGGTCAACGTCGGGTGAAGGTACGGGGCGGCGTCTGCCGAGACTGTCTTTCGCCACCAATTTCTCAAGCCGCGAAAGACCTACGCGACGCTCTCGGCAGCCCCTGCGAAGTACCGGGAGATCGACTCGATGCTCGACGCCGGGAACGCGGTGATCAGCTGTTCTGCCTGGGCTCGGAACTCACGCTTGAGGTGATCAGGCGCGCGCTTCGACCACTCCACCGCGGACACCAGAGAGAGGGCTGAGGTCGTGTTCGGCGCAGGGCTCCCGCGCAACGGCAGGTGGTTGAGCGCGACAGCTTCGACCAACGCGGCTGGGAGGTTCCAGCGGGTCAGCAACTGCGCGCCGATGCTCGCGACGGTGCAGCCGAGCCGCTCGGTCTGTGCGACCCATGGCAGAACCCCCGCTTCGCAGCGCCACTCGATGGCCTGGGCATCGACCGGGAGCTTCGAGAGCAACAGCAGCATCCCCACGTCTGCGAGAACGCCGGCGATGAAGGCCTGCTCCGACAGCGCAGTGCGACCCAGCAGCTCGCGCATCGCGTACGCACGCAGCAGCGCTTCGTGTTGAAGGTGCAGCGCTCGCTTGCCCTTCGCGAGGCCCTCGAAGACCTCGACCGTGAGCACCAGATTCTTGAGGGGAACGATGCCTAAGTAGCGAACGGTCTCGCGCAGGCTCGACACCCGCCGGGGCAACCCGAAGTAGGCCGAGTTGATGATGCGCAGCACGGCGGCCGTGATGGCCGGGTCTCTCTCGACCACCGCCGCCACTGCGTCCATCGAGACCTCGGGGTCCTGCGTCATCGTGGAGAGCTTCGAGTAGGTCGCTGGCAAGGGCGGCAGATCGCCGAGCTGACCCACGATGATCTTGAGCCGCTCGTTCGCGAAGGAGTCGATCACCTGGGAGGTCCGCTCCACGAGGTCGAAGAGCAGCGCGGGCAAGAGCGGCTTGCGCACCACCTGATGGCTGAGCGCCTGCAAGCGCGCCAGCGCCTCGGGCTTGAGCTCGGTCGGGGCGAGCACCGTGCGGGCGACTTTCGGGAAGCGCTCCTTGAACTGCCCCAGCAAGGTCTCGACGCCTGCCAGCGAGGCGTCGCAGATCAACGCGTCGACCTCGCCGTTTGCAGCCAGCGCCTCTTCGCCGCTGCGCGTGAAGCGCAAGTCCCACGCGGTGGCGTAATGACGCAGCGACCGCCGCATGCCTTCGGCCACCTGATCATCGGTCTCCACCACCATCACCCGCCGCATGCGAACTGGGGTTGCAGGCGACAGGCCGAAGCTGACCCCCTGCGATCAGGGCGACAGGGCTGGGTCATCGGCACTTCAGTGGTCGAAAGCGACTCCCTGGCGGGGGTCATAGGCGTTCAAGGCACACTCGTGCTGACCGATGAGGCGCACCGTACCGTGGCTGCGCCTTTCAAAGAGCGGGCGCAGGGAGCCAGGTGCTCAACGCGCGCGTCAAGTCTTCGAGGCGGACGGGCTTGTGAAGAAACTCGTCCATCCCCGCGGCCAGGCACCGCTCGCGGTCACCGTCCATCACGCCCGCAGTCAGCGCGATGATGGGCACATGCTGCAACTGCCTCTGGCGAATCTGCTGCGTCGCGGCCAGGCCGTCGAGCTCGGGCATCTGACAGTCCATCAGCACCAGCTCGAACTTCGCGTCTCTCAGCGCCTCCACGGCCTGCAGCCCGTTGTCCACGATGGTCACCGTGCACCCGAGCTTCTCGAGGAGCCCCTTCACCACGCGTTGGTTGATGCGGTTGTCTTCAGCCACCAGCACGCGCGCATTGAACTGCCGATGCGGCGGCGCCAGCGCTCTGGGGTTTTCTGGTTCGCGGCGTGACAGCAAGCGCTCGAGCTGTAGATGCAGCCTGAACTCACGCACCGGGGTCGGCAGCACGAACGCGGCGAAGCTCTCGTCCAACACCGAGCCATCGAGCCTCCGCAGCAAGCCCACGCTGCGGCCCTGCGCTGCGATGGCTGCGCCACGCTCGCCCTGGAAGCCTTGACCGATCAACACCACCTCGGCCGCGCCCAGGCCGTGTTCATCGTCAGGGGTGATGACGGTCAGGCCAGTCGCCGCGAGCTGAGCGACCAACACCTCACGGGTCACCGCCCGCTGCTCCAGCACCGCGACCGTGTGCCCGTGCAAGCGCGGTCGCGCGCTCGACTGCGTGTGCACTCGAAGCGGCAGCGACACCTTGAAGGTGCTGCCTTCGGGGCTCGACTTGACGTCGATGGCGCCGCGCATCAATTCCGTGAGGCCCTTGCAGATCACCAGCCCGAGCCCCGAGCCACCAAAGCGCCGCGTGGTGCTCCCATCTTCCTGGCTGAAGGCCGAGAACAACCGGGGGAGAGCCTCGGGCGCGATGCCGATGCCCGAGTCGCGCACCACGAACTCGAGCTCGGCCGCGCCTTCTGGGCCCACGGCGCGCGCCTTCACCCGCATCTCGACCGAGCCCTTCGCGGTGAACTTCACGGCGTTCGAGAGCAGGTTGAGCAGCACCTGCCGCATGCGCGTGGGGTCGCCCCACACCACCGCTGGGACTTCGCTGTCGATGCCGCACGTCAGCTCGAGGTGTTTGCCGTGCGCCTGCGACGCGACCACCGACACGGCGTCTTCCGCCAGCTCGCGCACCGAGAAGGGGATCGACTCGAGCTGAACCTTTCCAGCCTCGAGCTTCGAGAAGTCGAGGATGTCGTTGATCAACGCGAGCAGCCCATCGCCACATGCGCGCACGGTCTCGACGTATTCGCGTTGCTGTTCGGAGAGCGCGGTCTCGCCGAGCAACTGCGTCATGCCGATGACCCCATTCATGGGGGTGCGAATCTCGTGCGACATCGTCGCGAGGAAGTCACTGCGGGCTTTGGCGTAGGCGAGCGCCGAGTCACGCGCGGCCTCGAGGCCCTGCTCGTATCGAAGCCGTTCGCTGATGTCGTGCCACTCAGCGAGCAACACGCGCCGCGCCCCCAACATCAGCGGCGTGAGCGTTATCTCGACCTGGGCGTCAGGGCCGGACACGGTGCGATACACCCAGTCGAAGCGGTGACTGCCTTGCGTGAGCGCGATGTTTTCCATGCGCGCAAGCACGTCTCTGGAAGGTTGACCGCAGGGCTGAGAGGGGGGCGATAGCTCGAAGGGTCGAAGGTGCAGCACCTCGGCCTTCGTGCCGTACCCCAGCAGCGCGATCGCCGCGGGGTTGCAGTCGATGAGCCCCTGCTCGTCATAGATCGAGAGCGCGGTGCTGCTCTGCTCGAACAACACGCGAAAGCGCTCCTGGCTGGCCACCCGCTCGGTGGCGTCGTGGAGCAACCACACTTCATGCGGCCCTTCGCGGCGAGCAGAGAACTCGACCAGGCGATCAGACCCATCTTTCCGCCGCACGCTGCTGACCCGAGACGAGGTGAACTGATGCTGGCGGTCGAGCTCGTACATCGCGCGCACGGTGGGCGCGTCATGCTCGTAGAGGCGCTCGAACCAGGCGTCGAGCGTCGCGACCTCGTCTGCGCGGTACCCCGTCAGCAGCTCGAACGCGCGGTTGACGAAGACCGACTCGCCGTTGAGGTACATCGCCGGCGCCGCCATCATGGCGATGAAGCGCTTGTAGATCGTGCCGTCGTCGCTGGGCACGTGCAGCCTGTCGAGCAACTGACCCCACCGGGTGAGCTTCTCGAAGGTGCGCTCATTGAACGCGTGGCTCGCCTTCGCGCCGAGCCACAAGGTGCCGACCGGCAGCGGCACGCCGATGAGCGATGACACCCCCGCGCACACCACCGGGTGTCGCGCGTACCGCAACGTGGTGTGCGCATCGTGCACCAGCTCTGCGACCTCGAGCATGGGCAAGGGCACTGGCGGCAGGTCTGCTGACACCCAGCGGGTCTGACCAGAACCCCGCACGAGGCTGACCAGGTCGACGCCGAAGGACTCACCCACCAAGGCAAGTGTTTGATCAACCGAGGTGGTTGGCACTGGCTGGGGTGTCAGGGGACTGTCGCACGCGAACACCTCGGTGCCCTGAGCAATTCGCGCGCCCATCAAAACCCAGGCCGGGTCGCCGACGCCACGAGCCGCCTTTCAGTCACCACCTCAGCTCTCGTTGTCCCTGTGACGGCCCGCACGGTGCTAGCTTTCCGCGCCCATGGGCATGAATCACACAAGGCGCTTTCGACCGTGAAGGCCTCGTCTTTGTTCGCGCTCGCCTGCCTCACGTCTGCCTGCGTGGGAGAGCTCGTCGGTACCGTCCCAAAGCCCGAGCAGCGGCGCCCTGACGGCGGCGTCGTCGGAGCCCCGAGCGCGTGTACGGGCGCGCCCATTTCGGGGTCTTCGCCGATCCGCCGCATGACGCACGGCGAATACGAGAATACGGTTCGCGATCTTCTGGGTGACACCACGCACCCCGCGGCCGACTTCGGGGCTGAGGAAGAGGCGCTGGGCTTCAACAACAACGCCATCGCCCTGACCACTTCATCGGCGCTGGTCGAAAAGCAGCTCGCCGCCGCCGAAGGCATCGCCTCGCGCGTGACCGAGCGCCTCGCCTCGCTGCCCTGGTACCGCTGCTCGCTCTCGACCGAGGGTGATGACGGGTGTGCGCGCCGCTTCATCGACGCGTTCGGGCCGCGCGCCTGGCGACGGCCGCTCACCGTGGAGGAACGAGACTCGCTCTTCGCACTCTACGCGCAAGGCAAGAGCATCGGCGGCACGGACGCGAACAACGTGGCGCTGCCGCCGTTCACCGCAGGGCTGCAAGTGCTGATCACCGGCGCGCTGCTTTCCCCCGACTTTCTCTACCGGGTCGAGGCAACCGCGGAAGCGGGCGTCGTGCCGGTGACCGATCTCGAGCTCGCCTCGCGGCTCTCGTACCTCATCTGGGGTTCGATGCCCGACGACGCGCTGCTCGAGGCGGCCAGCCGGGGCGCGCTTCGTACCCCTGGAGAGCTCGCGTCGCAGGCCGAGCGGCTGCTCGACGACCCGAAGGCGCGCGCGACGGTGGTCGACTTTCATCAGCAGTGGCTCGACTTCGACCGCATTCACAACGTCGGCAAGGCGGCCCAGGTGTTCCCCTCGTGGAGCAACGACATCGCGGCGCTGATGGAGACCGAGACGGAGCAGTTCATCGAGCACGTGGTGTTCGACGGAGAGGGCACCTGGGATGCGCTGTTGACGGCGCCGTATTCGTACCTCAACGAGCCGCTCGCCTCTTTCTACGGCGTTCCATGGCCCGGGGGGGCGGGCGATCTGGTGTTCCGAAAGGTGCCGCTCGACCCGCTTCAGCGAGCGGGCCTGCTGACGCAGGGCAGCCTGCTCACCATCAACGCCCACTCCAACCAGACCTCGCCCGTGCACCGCGGCAAGTTGGTGCGCGAGTCGTTGCTGTGTCAGTTGCTCCCGGCGCCTCCGGCGAACGTGCAGATCAACGTGCCCGAGCCCCAGGTCGGCAGCACCGCTCGAGAGCGCTTTGCCCAGCACTCGAACGACCTCTCGTGCAGTGGCTGCCACAAGCTGATGGACCCGCTGGGCTTCGGCTTCGAGAACTTCGACGGCGTAGGCAAGTGGCGCACGCACGACAGCGGCCAGCTCATCGACGCCAGCGGCGAAGTGCTCGTCTCAGACGTCACCGGGCCTTTTCAGGGCGCTGCGGGGCTGGGGCGGCGGCTGTTGGGCTCACGCCAGGCCCAGCGCTGCTACGTGCAGCAGTGGTTCCGCTTCGGGGTGGGCCGGGGCGAAACGGCACTCGACGCCTGCTCGCTCGAGCGGCTCGACGAGTCTTTCCAGGCCAACGGCCATGACGTGAAGAAGCTGATTGTCTCGCTGACGCAGACCGACGCGTTTCGGTACCGGAGTGGGCCATGACCTCGCCGCAGAAGACCCGCCTGACGCGCCGCGCGCTGCTCCACGGGGCCGCGGGGGGAGCGTTGGCGTTGCCGCTGATGCAGAGCTGCACGCCTTCGCGCAGCGCTCCCGAGCCGGCGCGGTCGCGTCAGGCCCTCACGTTCCCCAAGCGGATCATCTTCTTCTACACGCCCAACGGGAACCTCTTCCTCCCCTCGAGCATGGACTTCGCAGGCACCGCGCTCGAGCCCCTCACGCCCTTCAAGCAGAAGATGGTGTTGGTCAAAGGCCTCGACCTGCTGGCCAATGACACCGGGCCCGGAGAGCCCCACCAGCAGGGCATGGCGCTGCTCACCGGTCGCCAGCTCAACACCGGCACGCAGGTGGGGGGCGATGGCAGCCTCTCGGGGTGGGCGCAGAGCATCTCGATCGACCAACACATCGGCAACGTCATCGGCGCCAGCTCGCGCTTCAAGACCCTCAACGTCGGCGTTCAGTCGACGCAGTACGGGGGCACCGAGGTGCGCACCGTGCTGTCATACGCGGGCAACGAGTTGCCGGTGGCCAACGAGACGAGCCCGTACGCGCTCTACAACCGCGTCTTTAGCCAGCTCGGCAGCGACCCCTTCGGCGTGGCCAGGCAGAGCCAACGGCGGCACAGCGTCATCGACTTCGTGAAGGACCGCTTCCAAAGGCTCGACCGAAAGCTCTCGACGGAAGATCGGGCGAAGCTCGGTGCCCACCTCGACTCGGTGCGCGACATCGAGTCACGCCTCGACAATTCGGGCGGCGCGGTCGGCGGCTCTTGCGCGCGGCCTTCGCTCGGCGCGCCCATCGCCCTGACCGACGTGGCGAACTTCGGCACGCTGGGCCGTCTCCAGATGGACCTCGTGTCGATGGCGTTGGCGTGCGATCTGACGCGGGTGGTGACGCTGCAGTGGTCGGCGTCGACCAACAACCGCCCGTACCCTTTTCTCTCCTACGACGACGGGACCGGACTCCAGCCGATCCTCGGTGACGAGCACGTGATGGGGCATCAGCCCGACAGCGACGTCCACACCTGGGGCAAGCTCGGTGTGATTCGTCGGTGGTACATGGAGCAGCTCGCGTACCTGCTGGGCAAGCTCGAGGCGGTGCCTGAAGGCGCGGGGACGATGCTCGACAACACGGTGGTCGTCTGGTGCAGCGAGATCTCGAAGGGCAACACGCACAGCCACCACGACGCGCCGTTTCTTCTCTGCGGCGGGGCGGGTGGAGCGTGGCAGACCAACCGCCTGCTCGATTTTCCAGCGTCCGTGCCACACAACAACCTGCTGGTCTCGCTGATGAACGGCATGGGGGTGCCTGGGAGCACCTTCGGCGATCCGGCGCATTGCACGGGGCCGCTCTCGGGGCTGTAGCTCAGACGGATGCACCGCGGCCCACCGCGGTCAGACGTCTTGCACATCGCAGGCGCCTCTGGTGTCGTTTCCGATATGTCTGCGCTCCGTCTTCCGCTTCTTTCTGGCCTCCTTTTCGCGGCCTGCACCACGCAAACCGGCGACCAGGGCACCGTCGGCGCCCAGGGGTCACAAGGCCCGCAGGGCGCCCCGGGTCCGAAGGGTGACAAGGGCGATCAAGGCCAGCCAGGCATGGTGCTCGTCACCGACGGCGGCGTCCTCACGGGCCCTCAGGGGCTCCCCGGCGCCTCGGCAGTCATCACCACGCTGCCACCTGGCGATCCGACTTGCCGTTACGGAGGCGTGCACGTCTGGGTCGACGCCGGCGCGTCAGGCGTCGCGTGCAACGGCGCACCCGGCGACGCAGGACCGCAGGGCCCGGCTGGCGCACAGGGCCTCGCCGGCACTGGCATCACGGTGACGACCCTCGACGCCGGCACGGCCTGCCCCACTGGCGGCCTGCGCGTCACGCAGCTCAGCGACGGCGGGAGCGTCCTCGTCTGCAACGGCGCGGCGGGCCTGACCGGCGCAAGCGGCGCAACTGGCGCAAGCGGCGCAACGGGTCCCGCGGGCGCGGCGGGCCCCCAGGGGGCGAGCGGACCGGGCGTGACCGTGGCGCTGCTCACTGCAGGCGATCCGTCATGTCCGACCGGTGGGGTGCGCCTCACGCAGCAGAGTGACGGCGGCCTCACCACCGTGTGCAACGGCATGCAGGGCGCGACGGGCGCCGCCGGTGCTGCGGGTCCGGGCGGCCCGACGGGCGCAACCGGTTCGACGGGTCTGACGGGTCCTTCTGGCGCGACCGGCCCCGCGGGTCCGCTCGGCGCTTCCGGCCCGACGGGCTCGCAGGGGCCTGCCGGTCCTCCGGGGCCTGCGGGCGCGGTGCTCTTCCTCGACGGCGGCGTCGTCGTGCTCTCCGGGACCAGGGCCCAGTTCGCGGGCTTCACGGCTGCGACGTACACCGGCAATCTTGGCGGCCGGGTGGGCGCGCACGCCATCTGCGCTGCCGCGTTCACCGGGTCCGTGTTCTGCGACGAAGAGGAGTACACCGAGGCCAACTCGCCCATCCCCGTGCCTTCCAGCGGCGCGTGGCTCGACAACTGGGACTCGACGTTCCCAGGCGAGCGGAGCTCGAGCAACACGTGCAACGGCTGGACGGTGTCGGCCGCCAACTCGAGCGGCGGCGCGTACTACGTCAACGCGTCGGGGTACTTCAGCGACAGCTACCAGAGCTTCACCAACACCGGCTGCCAGGTGACGCGCCCCCTGGCGTGCTGCTTCTCGGCTCGCCGCCGCACCTTCCGGGGCTTCACGGCGACGACCCACACCGGCAACCTCGGCGGCCGCGTGGGCGCACACGCCCTTTGTGCGAGCACCTTTGCCGGGTCGCACTTCTGTGACGAGCACGAGTACACCAATGCCGAGACCGGAACGGCCGTGCCCTCCAGCGGTGCGTGGATCGACAACTGGGACCCGACGTTCCCGGGCGAGCGGAGCTCGAGCAACACGTGCAACGGGTGGACGGTGTCGGCTGCCAACTCGAGCGGCGGCGCGTACTACGTCAACGCGTCGGGGTACTTCAGCGACAGCTACCAGAGCTTCACCAACACGGGCTGCCAGACGGCGCGCCCGGTGGCCTGCTGCAACTGACGCTGAGCCACACAGGCAGCAGAGCGAGGCGTCGCATGGAATCTCGCTTTTCAGAAGGAAGCGTCGAGCACGACGCGCACGACGTGCCGGCTGACCGTGGTGGCAGGGCCCCAGATGGCGAAGTAGTCGGCCTGCAGCTTGAAGGCGTGGGCGTTCAGATAGACGTTCACGCCGCCGCCGAGCTGCCGGCCCTGAGTGGCCGCGAGCGTGATGAGCGTCGGATCAGTGCCGGGCAACGCGTAGAGCTGATCCCACGCGCGGTGAGCTCGACGTACTTCGTGGCCATCAGGCCGGCTTGCACGAAGTAGCCCCAGCCCGAGCGGCTGTACTCCTTGAGGTTCGTCCCCGCGGCGTTGGTGCCCTCGAGGAAGTCAGTCGAGCCCTTGCGATAGACGCCCTCTGCGAGCAGCGAAAAGCCGTGCCACTTGAAGACCACGTCGGCGGCGGCATGCAGGTAATCGATGGTGCCCAGCGTGTACGTGGTGCCGAACGTGCTCTGCGCGCGGTTGGTCTGGTGGTTCCACGCGCCCGCCACGCCGATGCTCAGGCGCGGCCTGGGATCGCGCTGCAGGTCGCCTTCGGAGTCGTCATCGAACGAGCCGAACGGCCGCAGCGCCAGGCGCCCCACCAGGATCGGCCCCGGAGCAACCGCCCACCCGATTGCGCCCATCACCGCCGCCCACGAAGAACTGGTACGCGAGCAACTGTTTCAACCCGAAGAGGTCTGACGACGAGAGCATCAAGCCGACGTCGCGATCGAGGGTCAGCTCGCGCACGGCGATCTGCCGATCGACGAACTGCAGGCCCGACTCACGCACGGTGCGCGCGCGATCGAAGGGCACGAAGTACTGACCGACGCGCACGTTGAGATCGCGCAGCTTCGTGTACTCGACGAAGCCGTCGAACAAGGGTGACGGGTTGCCGTTCTCGTAGTCGCCCGTGCCGAAGGCGAGCTGCACCAGATACTTGAGCTCGGGCACCAGCACGTTGCCCTGCACGAAGAAGCGCAAGGTCTTCACGTTGAGTTCGTTGGTCGCGACCGTGTCGAACGCGAAGGTCTCGCGCAGTTGAATGCGCGCCCGCAGCGTGATGCCGAAGTTCCCATCGGCGGTCTTCACGGTGAGGCCCTTGCCCGGGGTCACGGTGACGCGGTCGTCGAAGAAGGCGATCGAAGGCACCGGGACGGCTGAATCCGCCAGGGCAGTCACCACGCCGCCGTCTTCGGCAGCGACCGCGGACATCGACAACACCAGGGACAGCAGGGCTTTCATGGGAGGCCTCGAGCAAGACGCGCTTCGCGGGCGACTTCACCCGAAGAAACAACCAACCGGTCATCCCGAGCGAAGTCGAGGGATTACCTCGCCTTCGAGCGGCACGTGCCCCCTCGACTGCGCTCGGGGAGACTGGTGATTGGAGTCATTTCTGCCAACCCTCTCGATGCGAACGGTGTGGGCTGTTCCTTCGGTCGGAGCGGAGCCGAGGAAATCTTGCGCCCGGTCAGGCTGGACGACGACACCAGCGACGGAGCCTTCATCCGTTGCAAGCTTCTGCTCGGCTGCCCATTCCCAGGTGGTCAGAACGGGCCTTGGGCGTGGTATTGCGCGGCCATGATCGAGCGCCTCGTGAACGGCATCGTCCCGAAGAAGCATCACCTGCAGCTCCGCGATGGAACGGGCCACCTCCACTACGAACACTGCATCACGCAGGAGGGCTTCGACGGGCCGTACACCATCACGTACCACCGCGAGCCCCCGCACCGGCAAATCGGAGCGCCCACCACGCACGGCTGGCTGCCGCGTGAAGCAGCGCCTCCGCGTGACCTGCGCAAGCGCCACTACCAGTCGCAGATGCTCGACGCGTCGCCGAAGAGCGCCCTCGATGCGCGCGTGCCCATTCTCTTCAACGCCGACGTGACGCTGGGCATCGTGAAGCCCACCATCGAAGACAGCGCGTACTTCAGCAACGGCGACGGCGACGACCTCTTCTACATCCACCAGGGGGGCGGCACGTTGCGCTCCTTGCTGGGCGACGTGGAGTTCAACGAAGGCGACTACGTCTACGTGCCCCGCGGCATCCTCCACCGCTTCATTCCCCGGCAAGGCGTGCCGCAGTGGTGGTTGTGGATCGAGTGCCGCGGCGGCGCGCACATTCCCCGGCAGTGGCGCAACAACGTGGGCCAGCTGCGCATGGACGCGCCCTACACGCACCGCGACTTCCGCCCGCCCACGTTCATGGATCCGCGCGATGAGGGCATTCGCGAGACGGTGATCAAACGCGGCGACGTCTTCCACGGCTTCACCACGAAGGATCAACCTCTCGACGTGGTGGGCTGGGACGGCACCATCTACCCGTGGGCGTTCCCCATCTTGAACTTCCAGCCACGCGTGGGCCTCACGCACCTGCCTCCCACCTGGCACGGCACCTTCGCCGCGCGGGGTGCGCTCGTGTGCAGCTTCGTGCCGCGCCCGACTGACTTTCACCCCGAGGCGATCCCCTGTCCGTACCCGCACTCGTCGGTCGACGTCGACGAGTTCATCTTCTACTGCAAGGGCAACTTCACCTCGCGCAAGGGCGTCAGCCCCGGCTCGATGAGCTTCCACCCCGCGGGCATTCCGCACGGGCCGCACCCGGGCAGCTACGAAGCCAGCATCGGGCACAAGGAGACGAACGAGCTGGCGGTGATGCTCGATTGCCTGCTGCCGCTGGTGCCCACGGTGCACGCGGCGGCGCTGGAAGATCACCACTACCAGATGAGTTTCATTCCCTGAGTCACCGTTCACTCCGAGCGGCGTGACTCGCTGGGTGACTCTCGACCCCGCGTCAAAAACATTACGCGGCGCCCACCCCCTGCCGGTCACTACGAATTGATCCGTGACCGCCTCGACAGAGCCGGTGCTGGGGCTCGACCTCGGCACCACCTTCTCCACCGCCGCCATCGTGGTGAACGGCAAATTTCATTACGCAGTCGATGAGCGCGGCGAGGCGTGCATTCCCAGCGTGGTGCACTTTCCCAAGACGGGCGCACCCATCGTGGGCATCGAGGCCGACAGGCTCCGGCAGAGCGACCCCGAGAACACCGTCTGCGGCATCAAGCGGGTCATTGGCCGCAGCCTCGACTCGCCCCAGGCGCGCCGGCTTCAAGCGGCGAGCGTGTGCAAGCTGGTGGGCCGCCCCGCTGAAGAAGTGAAGGTGCGCGTGCGCAGCGGCGATTACGCGGCCAGCGAGATCGCGGCCATTCTCCTGCGCAACCTGCGTGAACGTGCGCAGCACCGGTTCGGTAATTCCCTCACCAGGGCGATCGTCACGGTGCCCGTGCTCACGCCCAAAAGCGTGCGCGACGACATGGTGCGCATCGGCCGCATGGCCGGTCTCGAGGTGTTGCGCGTGGTGGCGGAGCCCGTGGCGGGTGCGTTGGCGCGAGGCATCGCGGGCGCAGGCGATGGCGGCGCGCCGCGGCTCATCTTCGACTTCGGCGGCGGCACGCTCGACATCACCGTGGTGCAGCACGCGCAAGACATGGTCAAGGTGCTCAGCACCGGCGGCGACGACAGCCTCGGCGGTGATGACTTCGACACGCAGTTCTCCCGCTATGTGGCGAGCGCCGTCTGGGGAAGCCACCAGCTCGACGTCACCCGCGACGTGTTGCTCTCCGACACCATTCAGCGCACGTGCGAGCGGGTGAAGCGTGCGCTCTCCGCGGCGCCTTCAGCGCGCTACCTGATTCCCGAAGCGCTGGGCGCGAAGGGGCGCAAGTGGAACATCGAGCTCCCCGTCACCCGGCAGGTGATGGCGCCGGTGTGGGATGAGCTCGTCACGCGGGCCATCGAGGTGACCCGGGAGACCGTCAAGGGCAGCGGTATCGACCCGAAATCACTCTCGACGGTGAGCCTGATTGGCGGCACCACCTTCATCCCACAGGTGAGAGAGGCGGTGTCTGCGGCGTTCGGGGTCCCCCTCGACATCGAGAACGATCCCCAGACCGCGGTCGCTCGAGGGGCGGCGTTTCTGGGCGCGTTCCCTCATTTGATCAGGTGACCGCCTGAGGGGCGGACTCGTCTAGGCTGCGCGCCATGGGATTTCTCGGTGGCTTGTTCCAGAAGAAGAAGAGCGGCGACCCACTCGCGGCGCTGCGTGAACGCGTCGAGGAAAACCCGACCGACGCGCGGCTCGCGCAAGATCTCGCCAACCAGCTCAAGGCGCTGGGCGACCTCAACGGCGCGCACGAGTACGCCCGCAAAGCCGCCCAGGCCCACCTGACCGCCGGCTTCGCGACCAAGGCGCTCGCGGTGCTCAAAGGCGCCGTGGTGTGGGGCCAGCCGTCGATGGAGCTGCTGCAGGATCTCGCGAACGTGCTCCTCGAGCTCAAACACAAAGAAGACGCACGCGGCACGCTCATTCAGCTGCGCAGGCTGCACGCCTCGGCCGGCAACAAAGACGAGCTCGGCCGCATCGACGCACAGCTGTCGGAACTGGGCCCCAGCCGCTGAGTTGATGATGGGATGCGCGCCGACGGGGACGCGGATCATCGGAATGACCTCAGCGCCTGAACCGAACGAGCCCCGCTCTCCAGGCGCCCCGAGTCCACCGGGTCTCTCGCTAACCATCGTTTTGTCATCAAAATCCCTGAGGTCGCGCCCCCCCCCGAGGGGATCGCCGGCTCAGGGATTTTGTTTACAAAGCGCGAGTTGGCTCGTCACCTGATCAACGCTTCGCTCAGCACCTGCACGGTTCCCACGCGCTGCGAGGCCAGCTCGCGTGGAGACGCCGGAGGGACAAAAGAACACCCGCCGCCTTCCCCAGAGCCTGCCGACAGCGCGCGTTGACCTCGGGTCTTTCTTTTCAGTCGCAATGACAACAAATAGGGCCTTGCCGACTCTAATATCACTGAACTCGCCCACACGGTCGCGGCCGCGCGGCGGGCGGTTCTCCTCTGCTGCGCGCGGCTCTCAGTGCCCAGCGGCATTCGCGCGTATCGCTCAGGCCCCAACGCGATCTGGGCCGATGCGGCCGCTCGTGCTGCTCTTCGATGAGCACTACGACTCGCACGCTGACTTCCACGCCTGGCGAGGGAAGAAGGCGCTCAACGACGCGGACGTGATGGTGTTCGTCGGCACTTCGTTCTCGGTGGGGATCACGAGCTACGCCGTGCGGTGTGCCGACGTGTCGGGCGCGCTGACCATCAACGTGAACGTCGAGCCTGCCCCCTTCCCGAAGATGATCGACGTGCTCGGTGGGGCTGAGGTGGTGTTGCCTCAGTTGCTGAGCTGACCCTCTGCCAGAGAGAGTGTTGAAGCGGGGTCGAGGGATTGCCTCTCCTTCGCACTGCAAGTGCCCCTCGACTGGGCTCGGGGAGACCGGCGATGGAACCCGATTCCTATTTTTGCCAACCCTCTCGGACTGAACGGATTTCGGCCGGTGGCGAGCGGTGTCGAGGCGCCTATTTCAACAGTCTGCCAGCGGGAGAGGCGACCTCAGCATGGCGAACAGCTTGTCCACCCGCGCAGCGTACTCGTCGTAGTACGCGCGATCGTCGGTGGTCAGCGCGTTCATCTCGGCGAAGCCCTTCTTCCACTTCTCCACCCGCGGGGCCTCCTGGAAAATGCCGATGTTGGTGAACTCGAGCAGCACGCCGAGCTCGATCAACGGGTCAGCCGTCAGCGCCGTCTTCTGCTTCGCCTTGAAGACGCCATCGAGACGGTTGGCGCACCGATCGGCCACCTTCTGCACGATCTCCCGCGTCTCGGGCAGCGTGAAGAGCGCCTCCATGCGAAAACCACCGCAGTAGCCACCGAGAATCGCGGTGTGCTCCTGCCGGCGCGAGCGGTGACCGCGGAACGAGTCGGGCCGCTGCGCGATGTTGGAGAGCGCATCGAAGACGGGCTTGGGCAGCTTCACCACGTCCTTCGACTTGCGCTCCACTGCACGGGCGAACTCACGCGGCTCACACTGGCCGAACCAGAGCCGCAGGCCCCACGAAGCGAGCAGGTGCCAGAGGTCTTTGCTCGGCGTCACCCGAATCAACGCAGGCACTTCTTGGGTGCTCGTCTCGTTGTCCCACAACCCGTGACCACGTGTACCCATGGGCAACCATTTAGCACGCTGCCCTCGACGCGCCGCTGCTGAACCTTTAGCTGCCCTCGAAGGACCAGCTGACCTCTTCGATGCGGCCCTGCACCTGCGGGTTCACGGGACAGGTCACGCTCCACGATCCGGTGAGCTGGCGGGGCGAAGTGAAGGCGAGCTGCTGCACACCGGTGCACGCCGCGTTGAATCCCGTCAGCGCCCACGCGACCACCTCGTTTCCCGACATGTTCGCGCACGCAGGGTCCGTGCTGCCGGAGCACACGAGGGGCACGTTGAACACCGCGCTGAATTGGAACTCGCTCACCACGCCCGCGGTGGTGTCGAGAATGAGCGCGCCGGTGTTCGCTTCGACCGTGCCCGACACACCAAAGGCGTTGCAGCGGCAGTTGGTGATGCCGGTCTCCTTCTCGATCTGCAGGAGCGTCGCCGTGCCTGCCGCGAGCTCATACGAGGCGGTGTTGCCTGAACCCTGGGTCAACGAGAGCACCGCCGAAGCGCGCAGCTCCGAGCCGAGCACCGAGGTCCCCGCGCCACCGCGCTTGAGCCGGTAGGTGACCGTGCCGCCGTAAGCTTTCGGGAGATCGCCGCCGATGGTGATGTTCGAGACCAGCAGCACCTTGCCCAGCTGCGGCGGGTTGAGCTCCACGCTCACCGCCACGGGGCCGCCGGAGGGCGCCTTCGCGGGGGCCAGAAAGGTGGCCGAAGGAGATCCCGGCACGAGAGTGCCCACCGTCGCGTTGCCATTGACGGTGCCGTTGACCGCCCACTGCCCGACGATGGGCGCGAGGCCTTCGTCTTCCTGGCATTCCGCCACCAGGCCCACCAAGTCAGACTCGGCGCCTTGGTCGAGCGGCACCGTGTTGCAGAAGCGCACCCAGAGCGTCAGTGACTTGCCGGGCAACACCGTGGCGACTGGCGGCCGCAACTGCCAGCCCAGCAAGAGCGCCCAGTCAGAGAGGTGCGTGGTCGAGACGGTGATGCTGGTCGAGTCGACGGTGCTCGCTTTGATCGCCTGCCAGCGTTTCTGCGAATCCTGAAACGCGATGCGCAGCCCGTTCGACGTCGAGCCGTCGAGCTCTGCGTCGCCAAAGGACATCTTCACGGACGCGGGCTTGGCGAAGGTGGTGCCCTCGGGCCCCAGCCGCCACGCCTTCACGCCACCCGGTGCCGTCACGGTGATGGGCATCACGGAGAGCGCGGTGTCGGCCGTCAACGCGCCCGCGGGCACGATGAGCTCGAGCTTGCCGTCGGCTGAACGAACGGTGCCACCCGCAGGCCCCACCATCGTGCTCGCCGCAACGCCGGTGGATTCCCCCACCGGGGTCACTGCCACCGTCTTCTTCAGGTCCGCCGCGCACCCCGCGAGCAGCAAAGACGCCACCACCACTCGAATCGAACGGTTCATTGAAGTGCCCTCAGTGCCGGAAAAGACCGCCGCTCAATAACAGGGCGACCTCGAAGCACCTCAACACCTACAACAGAGTATTCCAACGGTGACGGAGTTCACCTGCGCTGTGACTCAACTCAGCTGCGGCAGGTAGTGCGCAGCCTGACGACGCCACCAGGTGTAGTCGTGCCGGCTGTCGGTGCCCCATACGGCGAGGTGATTCGGGATTCCCTTCCGCTTGAGCCAGGTGCCGAACTCGAGCGTCTCCGGCAGGCACGAGTTCTCGAACGGTCCGCGCCCCACCACCAACGTCAGGTGCGTCTGTTGCCGCACCCGCTCCAGGGCCGCGCCCTCGAGGTTGGGCAAGAAGGCGAGCACGTCGTTGAAGTACAGCTCGTCGGAGTACCCGCCCTGAACGAAGCTCGCCGCGCGGTACCGGCCTGAAAGACACAGCGCGCCGCGGAACACCTCGGGGAACTTCAGCGTGAAGAGCGAGCTGTACATCGCGCCCATGCTGCAGCCGGTGGCCAGCACGCGCGCGTCGGGGCTGCGGCAGTCTTCGCGGATGAACGGAATGAGCGTCTCGAGAATGAAGTGCTCGTACTGCCGGTGCCGCGCCATGCGCGCCTCGAGCGGGCCTGCGGCCGAGAACGACTGCGAGATGTTGCTCTCAGGGCAGTAGAGCTTCATGCCTCCGCGCGCGAACGACTCGCCCAGTGCGTCGATCATGCCGCTCTGTTGCCATTCGTGCGCGACGCCTGCGTTGCTGGGGAAGACCACCACTGGCGGGCCGACGTCTCCGAAACACCAGACGTGGGCACGGCGACCGAGGGCGGGGCTATCGAGAAGAATGTGTCGGGAACTCAAGGCGATCGAAGCGTAGCCCCTCTCCTTGGGCGGGGCGATCCGAGCGTCTGCGAGGTCGGGCGATTACGAGGTCAGGTGACTGGAAAGAGAGGATCGCCGTGGCGAAGAAAATTGCAGCGCTCACCGACCGGCAGGAAAACGAACTGAAGAAGGTGCTCCTCACCAAGCGTGAGGAAATCCGGGCGCGTCAGATGGAGTTCGCGCAGCGGAATGACTCTGACTTCGAGCCTGACCCGATGGACCTCGCCGATGCAGCGAGCGCGGCGACCGCTGGCTCCGAAGATGCGGCGCTCAGCGCGCATGACCGCTGGCTGCTCCGAGAAATCGAGAGCGCCCTCGGCCGGCTCGACGGGGGCCGGTACGGCTTCAGCGAAGCCTCGGGCGAACCGATTGCGTACGAGCGGCTCCGCTCCATTCCCTGGGCGCGTCGCACTGCCGAGGAAGAAGAAGAGGCTGCGCGCTCGGTGCAGAGCCTTCGTTGACGAAGTAGCCTCAGGGGCCCATGCGCCGACTCGTCCTGATGATGGCCCTGACGGCCTGTGATCCCGGAGCCGTGGGCGGCCCCGATGCGGGTGAGCCGCGCGACGCAGGTCAGCAGGTCGATGCGGGTGAAGCCGACGCGGGCGAAATAGATGCCGGTGAAGTGGATGCCGGAGAACCCGACGCAGGTGAAGTGGATGCGGGCGAAGTTGACGCAGGACAACCCGACGCGGGTGCAGCTGATGCCGGAGCGCCCGACGCCGGGGTGCTCGTCGTCGATCGTTCGAACCCCCAGCTCTATCGATTTCAGTTCACCGCCGCCGCCGCGGATCCCGATGCGGGCCGCGCGTTGGGCAACGAGATGGCGGCCCTCGACACGCGCGTCGCACCCAAGGGCTTGCTCATCGTGTACCTGCACGGCGCCGGCGCCCCCGGCACCTGCGGGTCGACCGCGCACGGTGACTTTCTCGCGCAGCGCGGCTTTCACGTGATTGGCCCCTGCTACGTCTCCGACTACGGCGTGGGCAACTGCGGCAATGACATCGGCGGCTGCCGGCTCGAAGCCTTCGATGGTGTCGATCGCACCAGCGTCATCACCATCGCGCCCCCCGACAGCATCGAAGTGCGCGTGGTGCGCATGCTCCAGCGGCTGCAGACGCTCAACGCGAAGGGCGACTGGCAGTACTTCATCACCGACGGCAAGCCGCGCTGGGATCGCATCATCATCTCAGGCATCAGCCACGGCGCGAGCAGCGCGGGGGTGATCGCCCAGGTGCGCCCGGTCTCACGCGCAGTGATGTTGTCGGGCCCGCTCGACACCAACCAGGCGTGGCTCACGCAGCGTTCGCTGACGCCCGCGGATCGCCAGTGGGGCTTCACGCACAGCAGCGATCCACAGCACCCCGGCCACCTGGGCGCGTTCAGTGCGCTGCAACTGCCCGGCACTGCGCAGCGCCTCGAGGCGGGCTCGCGGCCGTGGAGTGACAGCCATCGGCTCTTCACTTCCATCGACGCGGGCAACGCAGACAGCGCTCACAGCTCGACCCAGGCCGGAGGCTCTTCACCTCGTGCGCCCGACGGCGGCTATCGGTTCGGCGACGCGTGGGACCAGATGTACGGCGCGCCCTGATTCCGTCGCGGGGGGCGAATTTTTTCTTTTCCGGCGCGCGCCGAGCGGCCCGAGAGGGTCGGCGTAAATAGAATTCGGGTTCCATCACCGGCCTCACCGACAGGGTTGGCCGAAATAGAAATGACTCCAATCACCGGTCTCCCCGAGCGCAGTCGAGGGGGCACTTACCGCCCGAAGGCGAAGTAATCCCTCGACT
>JAYVFP010000326.1:0-2688 GCA_043773025.1 Archangium sp. | reverse complement strand
GCTCTCGTGCGGCGCCTCGTCGCGCTTCTGCCTCCAGCCAGGCTTCACCTCACCTCGTTCCATGGTGCCTACGCCCCCAACGCGAGCCTGCGGCGCGTCGTCACCCAGCAACCCACAAGCGCAGCGGCCACGGACGCGCCCGTCTCCGTGCCCGTGCCCACTCCGGCCTCCGCGCCGAAGCCGAAGAGGACGTGGCCTTGCGGTGAGTCAGTTCACGCTCTTCGCGGATACCAAGAAGGCGGATACCAAGAAGGGGCGACGGCCGAGCTTCATCGACGCCATGGAGCCGGAGGAAGCCAAGCGGATGTATTCGGCGTTCTGTTCGCGCTGCAGGGAAAAGGGGATCGAGGTTCAGGAGGGCGTGTTCGCCGCGGATATGCAGGTGGCGCTGGTGAACGATGGGCCGGTGACGATTTGTTTGGATAGCCATCCCGAGCCGAGTTGATCGCGGTCAAGTTCCTCATCGCGACCTCGGGGGTTCTCAGGTGAGCCATCGATGAATCACCGCGGGAGCGCGTACTCATGGCGCGCCCTGTCCATGTCGGAGCAGGGTACCGATCTTTTGCACCAGTGCCGCGCCGCCTGAACTGAGTTCCGCGGTGATCGTGACCTCCACCATGCCCGAGCGGATAGAGACGCCCATCGCATCTGCGCTTTCTCTGACCTCGGCCTCATGGCGGGGAAGCCAGTCCGCATCGAATTTCTCCAGTTCGGCGACAAGAAAATCCCAGCGCTCGCGCACGTGAGCAAGGAGCAGCAAGAATCGCTCCACGGGCAACGCCTCGAGCGGGCCCCCCGCAAGGGCCTGCTGCACCTGGACGAGCCTCGCGAGAGGAATGAACAGCGCTCCGTCGGACAGGACGAGCACCCCGCCCTGCTCGGCCAACCCTCGCACCGCGGGAGCGATGACGCACGACGGTGCCTCGGCGCGTGAGCCAATGAACCACTCGGTACAGAGCAGTCGGAGCGCACTTTCGAGCTCTGCCGCCAATGGTGTTTCAAGCTCGGCGCCATCGACGATCAGCTTCTGACGATGCCGGTCGAAGCGCTTCACCGCGCGCAAGGGAATGTCCGTCACCCCGCGAAGGACACGAGTGATGCGGAGGCGGTCCGTCGTCAGGAGCCAGGAACTGCGAGGGCTGGTGCTGAGGGCCAGCCACACTATTAACGCTGCGATCAGCCCGGCTTCTGGCACCTGCGAGGCGAAGCCGACGCAGACCCCGGTGAGCAACGCGATCGGTATCGTCTTGGTCTTCGGGGGAGGGCTCGCCAACAGGAGCGTTTCGCGCCCCGTGAGCGACATCAACCTGTCCGAGAGCGTCTCGATGATCTCCGCGATTGCCTCCCGGAGAGGTAGGGGCTCCCCCCCGAGGCGTGCCTGCACCGCGAGCGAGAGCCGAGAGAGGCCGGCGTCAACGGCCAACACGACCGGCTGGCACGATTCGTACTGACGGGCCATGGACAGCGCCTCCTCGAGGCTCTTCCACTCCGTGTTCAGTTGCCGCAGCGTCACCAGATCGTCGGCGAGAGGGATCGCCCTCTCCAGCGCCAGCCGCGCGAACTCGAGCAACGCAACGCTCTGCTCAAGGCGCTCGAGTCCTCCCTCCATCCGAATGCGGGCTTCGTCCATTCAGTTCGGATACCAAGAAACCGGGTCTTCAGTCGCAGGTCCTTCTCACCAGCGCGCGTTGAACCCTCGAGAATGAGATTGGAGATGCTTGGTCCGCCCCCAAGGACCGGGGGAGAGGGAAAAGATCAGAGAAGCTCGCGGGCCTTCGCGAGCACCAGAGTTCGTAACGATCGGTTCATGAAATGTTGGTCCTGAAGCGGAGCGGCCGACCCGCGACATCTCCGGGATGAGTGAGCTTCCAGCCGTCTCCTCAGACGGGTTGCGCGGATCGCCGACCTCCTTTCGAGCGGGAGTCAAGGCGCGGTCAGCATCCTCGACGAGCGCGACGACGGCCCGCAGCGCGTCGAGACCAACCACTGCTTCAGTGCAGACTTCGGCGTGAGCAGAAGGCGAGAGCATCCACTTCGGTACCTTGAGGTCGAGGCCATCAGGCCCGCGCACCGTCACGCTCTCCTTCTGCACGGTGAGCGCGGGGACCGCGGTGCCGGCGAATGGGTGGAACGGATAGTGGACCGTCACCGTCGTCAAACTTACGGTCTTGAGAGCTACTGTTGCTGACTCCTCACCTTCACCTGCTCGTGGCTGAGGCGCAGTGGGAGGAGGACGGGACGGTCGTGCCGGTGGCTCCTCCGGGTGATGAAGAGGTCGCCCGCATTCTGGCCCGCGTGCTGCGAGCGGCGAAGAAGGACTGGGCGGACCTCGATGCGGCGTGCCCCGAGGACGACTACGAGGCGCTGCAGCAGCAGGCCATTCAGGAGCGCCTGGGTTTCATCGAGGCGCCGACTTCTCAGCCTCACGCTCGACGGCTCGCGGTGTTGCAAGGCTTCTCGCTGCACGCGAACACCGCAGTGCATGGGCACGACAGGCAGGGCCTCGAGCGTCTCTGTCGGTATGGCGCGCGTGGGCCGGTGGCGGAGTCCCGACTCCAGGCGCTTGGCGACGGCAGCTATGAGTACTCGCCGAAGAAGGGCACGGCCTTCACCCTCACCGCAGCGGCTCTCGTGCGGCGCCTCGTCGCGCTTCTGCCTCCAGCCAGGCTTCACCTCACCTCGTTCCAT
>JAYVFP010000325.1:0-66586 GCA_043773025.1 Archangium sp. | reverse complement strand
GAAATGACTCCAATCACCGGTCTCCCCGAGCGCAGTCGAGGGGGCACGTGCCGCTCGAAGGCGAGGTAATCCCTCGACTCCGCTCGGGATGAACGGTGGGCGCTCCTTATTTCGAAAAAACCCTCCGAGCGAAGTCGAGGGCGTACTTCAACAGTCTCCGAGCAAGACACGTCAGAACACCCGGTCGCGGTGGTGGAGCATGTCGAGCAGCATCGCCTCGACCTGATCCCTCACCGCGAGGTTCTTGCGCTCGACCCAGGCGAGATCGTGCTCCGGCTCGTGGGGCGCGCCTTCCATCGAGATCGGCGCCGCGAAGCGAATGTGCCAGCGCGCGGGCAGCGGGGGCAGGGTGATGGGGAGGTACTGCACTCCGAACAGCCCGCCGGGGATCTTGCCGAGCAGCGGCATCGACTCTTCACCACCGACGATCGCCGCGGGGATGATGGGCACTCCGGCCTTCAGGGCGATCTTCAGGTAGCCGCCGCGGCCAAACCGTTTGAGCTGGTAGCGCTCAGAGAACGGCTTCGAGAGGCCGTGGAACCCTTCGGGGAAGACGACCACCGGGCGGCGCTCTTCAAGCAGGCGCAGCGCGTTCTCGGGGTTGGCGCGCACGGCGCCGAGGCGGTTGGCGAGCACTCCGACGAAGGGGGCGTGGAAGATCTGGTCTTCGAGCAGCCAGCGCGACTCTTCGAGGTCAGGGCGTTCGCGGCGCAGCGCGAGGTGGAGCACCGGGCCGTCGAGCGGCAGGGCGCCCGCATGGTTCGCCACGATGATGCACGGGCCGGTCGGGAGCTGTTCGGCGCCCTCGACGCGCACGCGCCAGTACTTGTCGTAGAGCAGCTCGGCGAGGGGGCGCAGAGAGGTGGAGAGCGCGGCGTCTTTGCCAAAGCGATCGACTGACGAGGTGCGGCTGGCGAGACCGGCGGCGACCCGGGCGGCCTTCACCAGGCCCTTGAACGCGTCACTGATCGTCGGCGTGGCAGCCAGCTCACTGCCTCCACTGTCCTCCCTCTCCCCCGCGGGGGAGAGGGTCGGGGAGAGAGCTGACGGTCGACTTCGCGGCTGCGGATCGACGACGACCGACGGAGACGCCGAGTGCGCAGTCGGCCCGTTCAGCTCGGTCGCAGTGGGCGCGCCCGCGTGCGGCTGGGGATCGACGACGATCGACGGAGAAGCGGCGTGCGCAGTGGGGCCGTCGATCGTCTGCGCAGTCGGAGCGTCCGCGTGCGGCCGGGGATCGACGACGACAGACGGAGAAGCGGCGTGCGCGGTGGGTCCATCGATCGTCTGCGCCGTCGGAGCGCCCGCGTGCGGCCGTGGATCGACGACGACTGAGGGCGAAGCGGCGTGTGGCGTCGGACCGTCGAGTGCGTGCGCAGTCGGTGCACCGGCGTGCGGTCGCGGATCGACGCCGACTGACGGGGACGCCGGGTGCTGAGTGGGCCCTTTGAGCGGCTGCGCCGTCGGGGCTCCCGCGTGCGGGCGGGGATCGACCACGACGGACGGTGAATCTGCGTGGGGCTGAGGATTGACGGCGACAGCCCTCACCCCAACCCTCGCCCCCGCGGGGGAAAGGGAGCCTGTTGGTGTCGTTGGCTGCGCTTTTGTCGTTGGTGCGGTGGGTGTCGGCTTCTTTTTCGCCTGCACCAACTCGGGCGTCACCGGCAGCGGCTCACGCGGAGGGGCCGCGGAGGGCGCGCCTGCCGCGACCACTCGCACCGCTGAGCCTCGCGTGAACGGATCGTTCCCGAGCAGCACCGGCTTCTTCTTCTTCTTTTGAGGGGTGGGCTTGCGAGCGGCCATGTCAGATTTTCCTCTCGCGCATCGAAGCCATCGCCTGCAGGAACGGAACTCGCGGCTCAAAGCCGAGCTGCTTTCGAGCGCGCTGACCGTCAGCGACCCAGCTGTACCGCAAGAACGCCAGCAGCGGCACGGGCACCGACGCCACGCCCGCGCTTTCCAGCGCCAAAATCGTCGCCCTCAGCAGCGGCCCCGGCAACGGAACCGTCTGCGCCCCCGCCAACCTTGCGATGGTCGAGAACGGCGCCGCGGTATCACCCACCACGTTGAAGCTGCCTTCTGCCTTCGTGGAGAGGGCCAGGTGCAGGGCCGTCACCGCGTCGTCTTCGTGCACCACCTGCCACACCGGGTCGAACCCAAGAATGGTGGGAATGAAGCCCGTGCGCAGCAATCGGGTGAACGGATTGTCGGCGGTCTGCCCCACGATCGGCGCGAAGCGGAGCACCACCACGTGCACGTCGGGGTTGCGCACGGCGAACTTTTGAATCTGATGTTCGACCTCGACCCGATCGGTCACGAACCGAACGCCCGCACCTTCGAGCGGGTGATCTTCGGTGTACACCGCCGGGCCGTCGGGCCGCGCGCCGTAGAGCGCGGTGAGCGATGGGAGGATCAGCCGCTCGAGCCCGGTCTCTTGCGCCGCGGCGAGCACGTGCATCGAGCCAATCACCTCGAGCTCATGCGCGAACGCCGCCCGGTGCACGCGCGAGTTCACGAAGGCCAGGTGAAAGAGCGCATCGAGGCGCTGCTCCTGAAAAGCTCGGGTGAGCGCGGCTTCCATGCCGGGCCGGGTGAGATCGACGCGCACGAAGCTGCACTTCTTCGTCAGCTCAGGCGGGTGCGCGACATCGAAGACCACGATGCTGTCGACGAGCGGATCGGCCTCGAGGCGGGGCAGCAGCCCACGGCCCAGATCGGAAGAGACACCTGTGACCCCCACGCGCATCGCACTTTGGCAAATAGCGCAATCACACCAGGCTTGAAAGGAGCGGAAGCGCGGGACACGGTGAGGCCATGCGGTGGCTTTCCCTTTTCGTGCTGCTCAAAGGCCTGGCCGCCCAGGCGCACGACGCCGACGTCATCTCTGTGCTGGTGAACCAGGGAGCCCCGCCCGAGGTGTTGGTGGAGTCCGTCACCCTCACGGGCGCGACCCTGGCCTTGCTGGCCCCCCTCGATGCCGATGGTGACGGGCTGCTCTCGCAAGGCGATCTCGACGCGAAGGGCAAGGCGCTGCGGGCGGGCTTCTGGGCTGAAGTGCCCCTCACCGCGGCCGGGAAACCCTGCACGTTGCTGGAGACGAGGGCCTGGTTGCGCGAGGGCTTCGTCGAGCTCCAGGGTGAGCTGCGCTGCGGTGAAGGTGAGCTGCGGCAAGACTTCAAGATCCTCCGGGTGCTGCCGGCAAACTACCGGGTGGTGTTGGGCAGCCAGCTCGATGGCGAAGGCCGGGGGCGCGGCTTTGCGCAGGGCTCGCTGACCACCATTCCCGTTCCGCGGCCGCCCGCTCCGGTCAGCTGGGACGCGGGCGCTTTTCGGCGCGCGCTGGATGAAGGGCTTCAACGAGGCCTCTCGTCTGAGGTGCTCGCGGCGCTCTTTGCGGTGATGCTGGCGCTCGGGGCCTGGCGCAAGGGGCTCGTTGCCGGGGCGCTGGTACTTTTGGCCGTCGCTGCCGCGAGCTTC
This sequence comes from Archangium sp., assembly GCA_043773025.1. GTDB lineage: Bacteria > Myxococcota > Myxococcia > Myxococcales > Myxococcaceae > Archangium_A. Next base: position 63,109 of record JAYVFP010000325.1, on the reverse strand, counting down.
ATGTCGCTCGATTGGTGGCCCCCGACGGTGCTGATGCTGCTGATCGCCACAGCGTGTGGCTGGAAAATTCCGCCGCTGATCGTACCGCTGCTCCTGGGGGCGGCGATCGGCGCGCGTGAGGGCGGTGGCGCGTGGCCGGGGGGCCTGGGCCTCGCCTCGGGAACACTGGTGGTGCTGGTGTTTGCGAGCCCGGTGGCCCTCTCGTTGGGGGTGATGCTGCAGCGGCGGCCGAAGGTGCTGCGGGTGGTTCGTTGGGCGCCGATGGTGGTGGTGATGGCGGCGATGGCCAGCCGCGCGCGGCTTTCGTGGTGACCGGTTTCTGGGCTTGGGTAGATTCCCTTGCCTATGCCCAAGGAGTCGTACGAAGAGCTCGTGTTCCAGCTGGGTGACCTCGCACGCGAGCACCTCGCCGAGGCGAAGAACCCGCCGCGAACGATGGAGCACGTGTTCGCGCAGGAAGATGAAGTGCTCGCCCTGCGCGAGGCGATGGAAGGCATCGAAGAAGAGCTCAACCAGGAAGACGCCGCCTGGCAGGACTTTCAAGACGCGCAGGAAGCAGAGAAGGCCGAGCAGAAGGCCATCGTCACGAAGTGGCGCGGCGCAGTGCTCGGGGTCGAAGGCCGTTCGCGCGACATCAAGAAGCGCCTCTCGTCGATGAAGGCCGCCTTCCGCTACCAGCGCGACTCGCTCAAACGCGCCGAGGTCTCCCACAAGGAGATGGAGCTGCGCGAAGGCCACGACGTCAAGAAGATCAACCTGTCGCGCGAGAACCTGAAGAAGTCACGGCTCCACATCATGCGCGAGCAGCGCAGCATCGAAGAGCTCGAGTGGGAGTTCAAACAGGTGCTCACGCCGCGCTCAGGTCAGCAGGGGGCGCAGGGCATTCTCGCGCACGCCCGCATCCTCATGATGGAAGACGAGTTCGAAGAGCGAGAGCACGAGCACAAGGCGCGCATGAAGGAACTCGATGCGGCGATCGCCTCGAAGGAAGAAGACGTGAAGGCGTCTGAGGCAGAGCTCGATGGCGTGCTCTTCGAGCTGGGTGAGGAGTGTTACGCCGAGCGCATTTTGCACCCGCAGTTGAACCCGCTGTACCTGCGCCTCGACAAGGCGAAGTAGCGGGTCAGAAGGTCTGGTTGGCGAAATCGTCGAGCGCCTCGGGTCTGCTTTCAGTTCATTTTACTCGAGCTCGAGCAGGCTGGCCTTCAGCTTCTTGACGGCCTCGCCGTGCAGTTGACAGACCCTCGCTTCACTCACTTGCAGTGCCCCTGCGATCTCTTTGTAGGTGAAGCCTTCGACGTAATGCAGCGAGAGCACCGTCTGCAGTCGCTGGTTCAACTTCTCGATGCCCTTCGTCATGCGGCCCACCCGCTCAGCCCGATCGAGGTTCTCATCCTGCAGCGAGTCGAGGCTCGGCACCTGCACTTCGGGCGCGAGCGGGGCGGCAGGCGAGGACAACGCCTCGAGCGCTTCGATGTCTTCCAGCGGCATGCCCAGATGCGCCGACAGCTCATCTGCGTTGGGCTCACGGCCCAGCGTGTTGCCCAGGAACACGCGGCCCTTTCTCACCTTGTCGGCATCGGCCCGCATGCGGCGTGGCAGGTGATCGAGCTCGCGCAGCTCGTCGATCATCGCCCCGCGAATTCGATGCTCGGCGAAGCTCTCGAACTTCACGGCGCGCGCTGGATCGAAGCGATGGTACGCGTCGATGAGACCGAGCGCGCCCATGCTCCAGAGATCTCCTGGCTGCACGGTGTTGGCGGTGCGCGCCGAGATTCTTCGAGCGACCCTGTCGATCAAGTGCGACCACGTGCGAACGACTTGATCGTCCGTGAGCGGTTCGGGTGCGGCGGTGCTGGCGTAGCTGAGTGCGGCACGATGCATGGGCGGCTCCGTCTTTTGAAAATTCAGGCAGCTTTGGAGTCGCGCAGCAGGCGGCTCCAGAGAAACTTGAGGCCACCGGCGAGCTGCGCAGGGGGAGGCTCGTTGAACAGCGCGTCGGCCACGCCATTCAAGGCGCGCGTGGCAGGCGAAGAGGGGAACAGCTCGACCAGCGGGCGCTGCGCCATCACCGCGCGATGCACGTTCTCGTCGCGGGGCACCCAGCCCAGCCATCGCACCTTCGCGTCGAGGAAACGCCCGGCGACCGCGGTCAGCTTCTGAAAGATGTCGCGCGCCTGAGTCTCGTTACCGGCCTGGTTGACCACCACGTCGAAGAACCGAACCCCGGCGTCCTGGCACAGCACCTTGATGGTCGCGTACGCGTCGCTGAGCGAGGTCGGCTCGGGGCTGACCACCAGCAGCGCTTCCTGCGCGGCGCCCACGAAGAACAGCACGTTGTCGCCGATGCCCGCGCCCGAATCGAGCAGCACCACGTCGAAGTCGTCTTCGAGTTCTTCCAACGCGCTGACCAGCCGCAAGCGCTGAGCATCATCGAGCCGGGTGAGCTGCTGCAGGCCGTTGCCCGCGGGCAACACCTTCACGCCGCTGCTGGCGGTGGCGAGCACGTCGCGCGCCGACACGTCGCCTTGCAGCAGGTGCCCCAGGTGGTGTTTGGGGCGGATGCCGTAGAGGATCTCGACGTTGGCGAGCCCCATGTCGCCGTCGATGATCAACACGCGCATGCCCTGCTTCGCAGCGATCACCCCGAGGTTGGCCGCCAGGTTGGTCTTGCCCACGCCGCCCTTGCCGCTGGTGATTCCGATGACGCGCAAGGGCCGCTTCGAGCGCCGCTGCTCCTTCATCACTTCACGAAGCCCATCTGCCTGGTTGTCCATGTTCAGCGGGCTCCCATGGTCTGCGCTGCGCGGCGTTCACCGAGCACCAGCTCGACCAGGTCTGCGCCCGAGAGCGCGTGAATGTCTTCCGGAACTCGCTGGCCATCGCAGACCGCCACGACGGGCCGGCCGATGCGCACCGAGGCGGAGAGCAGGCTGCCCGGCCCCGACGCTTCGTCGATCTTGGTGATCAGCAGTCGTTCGGGCGCGAGCGAACGGTAGCGCTCGGCGACGGCGGCCATCTCGCGCGCCCCGGTGCAGGCGCTCACGGTGAGGCACAACGAGATGTCTTCCACGCTGCGCAGCATCTCTGCCTGCCGCGCGACGGCCTCGCTGATCGAGCGGCCCGCGGAGTCGACGAGGATGAGCTCTGCGTTGCCGCACTTCTCGATGGCGCGGGTCAGTTCGACGCGGTCGCGCGCCACGAAGGTGGGCACGTTCATGATCTCGCCGTAGCGCGTGAGCTGCTCGCTGGCGCCGATGCGGTAGGTGTCGACGGTGATGAGCGCGACCTTCTGCTTCGAGCCCATCAGCGCGCGCGCGGCGATCTTCGCGACCGAGGTGGTCTTGCCCACGCCGGTGGGGCCCACGAGCGCGATGATTCGACGGCGGCCGCCTTCGGAGACCCACGGCGCGGTGTCGGAGATCACCCGCTGTGAGAGCGCATTGCGAACCGAGGCGAGCAGGGTGGAGCGGCTCTGGTTCGAGCCCTGCTGGAGGGCCTGGCGCACGCACGTCTCGGCGAGCGCGTCTTCCACACCGCGGTTGATCAACATCGAGAGCAGCTCTGCCGCGGGCGGAGGCAGTTGAAGCTCACGCTCCATACGCACCTGGCTGCTCATGCGGCGCAGCTCGCTGCGCATCTCTTCCATCGAAGCGCGCAGGCCTTGAAGTTCATCCGAAGGTTCGGTGCGGCGAGGCGCGGGCGCTTCGACTTGCGGCGCGGGCACCGAAGCGGCGTACGCCTTTGCAGGCGACCCCCTGGCCATGGTGGGCGCTTCAGGCAGCGCGGCGGTGACCTCGATCTCCTTGGCGCGGAAGAGGCCGTTGTCGACCTCCTTGGTGGCGAGAATGATCGCCTCGGCCCCGAGCGCAGCCTTCACCATCGCGAGCGCGCTGCGGGTGTCGGGTGCACGGAACGTTCGAAAGTTGCTCATGAGTCAGATCCTCAGGTGAGGGTGATGGTGCCGGCGGGTTCGATGGTGGTGCCCGGCGCGAGCTCGCGCGCGGAGACGACGAAGAGTTCAGGCACGAAGCGGCTGGCGAACTCGAAGAGCGCGCGGCGCAGATCGGCAGGAGCGAGGATCACGGCGGTACGGCCCTGGGCAGCCAGCGCGGCGGCGCGGTTCTCGAGCGAGGCTATCAGCGCGCGGGCGGTGTTGATGTCGGGCGCGAGCGTGGGCTCACCATCGTTGTGACCCAGCGACTGGCGCAACGAGTCTTCGGTCTGGCGGTCGAGCGTCAGCGCGTACAAGACGCCCCCTTCCGAAATGCGCGCGGTGATCTGCCGGGCCAGCCGGCGGCGCACCTGCTCGATGAGGAAGTGAGCGTCTTTGCTGCGGGGCGCGGCATCAGCGACGGCCTCGAGAATGCTGCGCAGGTCGCGAACCGAGATGCCTTCGCGGAGCAGCCCGCGCACCACGCGCACCAGCTCACCCAGGGTGATCGAGCCCGGCACGGTGTCTTCCACCAGCTTGGGCGTCTCTTTCGCGCAGGCGCCGAGCAGCTCCTGCACTTCCTGACGGCCGACCAGCTCGTGCGCGTTGCGGCGAATGAGTTCGGAAAGGTGGGTGGTGAGCACGGACGACGCGTCGACCAGCGTGTAGCCCTTGCTCTCGGCGAGTGAACGTTGTTCGGGGCTGACCCAGACGGAGGGCAGGCCGAAGGCGGGATCTTTGCCAGGCAGGCCATCGATCTGGGGCGTTCCGCCGGAAGGCTCGAGGCACATGAGCTTGCCGAAGTGCGCGGTGCCGCGGCCGATCTCCAGGCCACGCAGCTTCACCCGGTACTCGTTGGGGGCGAGGCGCAGGTTGTCGCGCAGGTGTACGGAGGGGAGCACGATGCCCAGGTCGCTGGCGAGTTGCTTGCGCAGCGCGGTGACGCGGCCGGGGATCTCGCCGCCCTTGTCGAGGTCGATCGAGGGGAGCAGCGCGTAGCCGACCTCCAACTCAAGCGCGTCGAGCGCGAGGAGATCGGTGATCTTCTGCTCACCCTTCGGCTGACCATCGGAGGTCTGCTTGCGGGGCGCGCTGGCGGCGTCGGTGGCCTTCTTCTCAACGCGGCGGGCGAGCACGAAGGCGCCCACGGCGAGCGGCAAGAAGGCCATCGCGGGGAGCCCGGGGATCAGGGCGAGCAGGCCCAGCACGTAGCTGGAGTACTTGAGCGCGCGGTGGCTCGCGAAGATCTGCGTGGAGACCTGCGAGCCGAGGTCAGCGCCTTCGACGCGGGTGACCAGCACACCGGCCGCGGTGGAGACCAGCAGCGCCGGCATCTGGGTGACCAGGCCATCGCCGACGGTGAGCACCGTGTACGCCTCGATCGCGCGGCCCACCGCCATGTGATCGCGCAGCACGCCGGCGAGCAGGCCACCCACAATGTTGATGCCGGTGATCATCAGGCCCGCGATCGCGTCTCCGCGAACGAACTTCGAGGCGCCGTCCATCGCGCCGTAGAACTCGGTCTCGCGCGCGAGGTTGGTGCGGCGATCGCGCGCCACCTTGTCGTCGATGACCCCGGCCGCGAGATCCGCATCGATCGACATCTGCTTGCCGGGCAACGCGTCGAGGGTGAAACGCGCGGCGACTTCGGACACGCGGCCCGAGCCCTTGGTGATGACGGTGAAGTTCACCACCAGGAGGATGAGGAAGATGACCGAGCCGACGATGAGGCTGCCACCGACCGCGAACCGGCCGAAGGCTTCGATGACGTGACCGGCGGCGCCGGGCCCTTTGCCGCCCTCCAGCAGAATGAGGCGCGTCGAGGCGACGTTGAGCGCGAGGCGGAAGAGGGTGGTGATGAGGAGCAACGACGGGAAGACTGAAAACTCCATCGGCTTGTTGAGGCCCAGGGAGACCAGGAGCATCAACACCGCGGTCGCCACGTTGAGCGCCAGCAGACCGTCGAGGATCACCGCCGGGAGCGGCACGATGAGGATCGCGAGGATTCCCAATACGCCCATGGCCAGGAACGCCTCGGCGGGAATCTTCGACGGAGATGCGGGAGCTGCGGCGTTCACGTGCGGCTGATGAGCAAGTGCCGCACCATCCCTGTTTCTCGAGCGATGCCGGGGGCTTGAGGGGTTTTTCGGGTCGCACCACCGGGGGTCGCCGCAGACCGCTCGTCAATTTTACCACTGGGCTTTTGACCCACGTCAGCGCCCTGACGACTCTTCGCCCCAAGAGCGGTCGGAATCGGGTTCCCTCACCGGTCTCCCCGACAGGGGTGGCCGAAATAGAAATGACTCCAATCACCGGTCTCCCCGCGCGCAGTCGAGGGGGCACTTACCGCCCGAAGGCGAGGTAATCCCTCGACTCCGCTCGGGATGAACGGTGGGCGCTCCTTATTTCGAAAAAACCCCGCGAGCCCAGTCGAGGGGGCACTTGTCGACCCTGCTCTCTCTTCGACACGGCGCGACGGCCCGCTCAGGTCAGAGCTCGGCTTTGAGAGCATCTTCAGGATCTTCGGTTAGTTTGCGCCGCCATGAAGACGCGCGCGTGGGGCACCTTGGCCGCAGACCAGCAGATCACCTCTTTCGAGATCGACCGCCGCGAGGTGGGCCCGCTCGACGTGCAGATCGAGATTCTGTTCTCGGGCCTCTGTCACTCCGACATTCACCAGGCGCGGGGAGAGTGGGGCAACTCGAAGTTCCCCATGGTGCCGGGCCACGAGATCGTCGGCCGGGTCACCGCGATCGGCGCGCAGGTCAAGAAGCTCGCCGTCGGTGATCTCGCGGGCGTCGGCTGCATGGTCGACGCGTGTCGCACCTGCGCTCCGTGCACACAGGGTGACGAGCAGTTCTGCGAGAAGACGCCGGCCTTCACCTACAACTCCACGGAGATGGATCGGCTGACCCCGACGTTCGGCGGGTACTCGAAGCAGGTGGTGGTGACTGAACACTTCGCGCTCAAGATCCCCGCGGGGCTCGACCTGAGCGGGGTGGCGCCGCTGCTGTGCGCGGGCATCACCACGTACTCTCCGCTGCGTCAGTGGAACTGCAAGAAGGGTGATCGGGTCGGGGTGGTCGGCCTGGGTGGGCTCGGTCACATGGCGGTGAAGCTGGCCGCTGCGATGGGCGCCGAGGTCACGATGCTCAGCACGTCACGCTCGAAGGAAGCGGATGCCACGCGGCTCGGTGCGACCTCGTTTGCGCTCACCAGCGAGCGGTCGACCTTCAAGACGCTGGCCGGCAAGTTCGACCTGCTCATCGACACGGTCTCGGCGGCGCACGACATGAACTCGTACCTGGGGCTGCTGCGGCCGTACGGGGCCATGGTGGTGGTGGGGGTTCCTCCGAAGCTCGAGCTGCACCCGTTCTCGCTCATCGGGGGCAATCGCCGGTTGGCGGGCTCGAGCATCGGCGGCATCAAGGAGACGCAGGAAATGCTCGAGTTCTGCGCCGAGAAGAAGATCGTCGCCGACGTCGAAGTGATCCCCGCCGAGAAGATCAACGTGGCGTACGAGCGCATGGTGAAGAACGACGTGCGCTACCGCTTCGTGATCGACGCAGCGACGATCTGAAGTAGCCCCCTGTCCGCACTGCAAGTGCCCCCTCGACTGGGCTCGGGGAGACCGGTGATGGAACCCGATTCCTATTTCCGCCAACGGTGTCGAGTCTCCGATTGGTGATCAACTCGCCGTCGGAGCACCGGCAGTCGCTGCTGAAGCACGGCCCGTGAGCCGGTAGACGAACGCGAGCACCGCAGCGACCGCCTTGTACGTATCGGCCGGCACCGCGCCGCCCACCTTCACCTTCTTGTAGAGCAGCCGCGCCAGCGGAATGTCCTGCACGATGGGAATGCTGTTTTCCCGCGCCGCCGCGCGCATCGCCTCGGCGAGCACGCCCTTGCCCTTGGCCAACACCCGCGGCGCGCCGCTCTCGTCCTTCCGGTAGCGAATGGCGATCGCGATGTGCGTCGGGTTGACCAGCAGCACATCGGCGTTCTTCGTCTCGGCCAGCGCGTTGCGCTTGGTCATCTCGCGGTGCTTGCGCTTTCGAGCGCCCCGAAGGTGCGGATCGCCTTCGTCTTCGCGCATCTCGCGCTTGAGCTCTTCCTTCGTCATCTTGTGCTTCTTGGTGTACCGCCACTTCGTCAGCGCAAAGTCGGCCAGCGCGAAGATCGAAAGCAACCACACGGCGCGTGCGCTGATCTTCCACAAGCTGGAAAAGAGGCCACCCAGTGCGTCACCCGGCGCGGCCAGGCTCAGCCTGTTGACGCCCATCAGCTCTCCGCGCAGCACGCCCCAGCACGCGTACCCGACCGCGAACACCTTCAAGAGGCCGATGGTCAGATCGATCAGGAAGTCCTTCGTGAAGAGCCGGGTCAGGCGGCCGGTCGAGAAGACCCGCGAGAGGTCCGGCATCACGCGGTCATCCCAGACGTTCGCCTGGGTCTGCACGAAGGTGAGCACGATCGCTCCGACCGCTATCGAGATGAGCACCAGCACGGCGGGTAAGGCCACCGGCAGGATCATGTTCGGAAGCGAACCAAAAGGCGCCGTGGCGATGAGCGCAGTCGTCTCGGCGACGAGGCGAACCAGGCGCGCTTCGAACGACGCGGAGGCCGCGTACAACGCGACCAGGCCCAGCACGAAGGCGCCCGTGGTCACCAGCTCGTGTGACAGCGCGATGTCGCCTTCGTCGAACGCCTGCTGCAGCCTGCGTTCACTCGCGTCTTCGGTCTTCTGTTCGTCTTCCGTTTCGCTCTCGTCGGACACGGGTCAGCTCCGGGAAAAGAGCGTGAAGGCGGCCTGGGCGCAGATGCGCGCGCCGTCTGGCGCCACGATGTAGAGCGCGCCGCCGCCGCACATGATCGACACGCCGAAGCCGAGGTTGGAGAGCGAGAGCTGCGGTGAGGCCTTGCCCAGCAGGCCCAGCACCGCGTAGCCGAAGAGCGAGGCGGCGAAGAGCGGGTAGGCGACGCGGATGGCGAGGGTGACGGCGAAGATCACCTGCCGCACCATCGCGGAGCAGAGCGTGAGGACGTCGACCGTGCCGCCCGGAGGCACTTCGCGAAGGCTGTGCACGATCCAGCGAATGGCTTCGGTGTGAATGCCGAGCGCGAGGGCCACGCTCAGGGCGAGCGCTCCGTAGAGTTCGCCGACGGTGGAAGATTCGGCGCCGCTGTTCGGGTTGATCATCTGGCCGAAGCCGATGCCCATCGCGGAGCTCGCGGTCTGGCCCCCGAACTGCGCGGCGTCGAGCACCAGGCGCGAAGAGAGGCCGGCAGCGAGGCCGACCGCCATCTCGGAGATCACCAGCCCCGCGAGGGCTCCGAAGTCGCTGGGCACTGAGATTCCGGGTGCTCCAGAGGCGGAGAAGGCCAACAGGGAGACGGCGAAGGCGAGGGCGGCTTTGATTCGCACTGGGATTGAGCGAGAGCTCAGGACGGGGGCTGTGCCCATCAGGGCGGAGACCCTCGTCAGCACGAGGAAGAAGCCGAGAATGAGGTTCAGCGGAAGCATGTTGGCCCACCCTGACCCTCTCCCCATGGGGGAAAGGGGACTTCACGTGGGCGGCGTGCCCATTCGTTCGATGGCGATGTGCAGAAAACGGGCGAGGCGCTCGACCATCCACGGACCCAGGAACATCGCGAGCAGGATCACCGTGGCGATTCGCGGAACGGCCCCGACCGACGGCTCTTGAATTTGCGTGGCCGACTGCATGACGCCCAGCACCAGGCCGACCAGCAACAGTCCACCCAGCAGCGGTCCACCGACCACCGCGAGCAACATCATGCCTTCTCGAAACAACACGCTGACCGAGTCACTGTTCATCCGAAGCTCCGCACCAGGGACTGCACCAGCAGGTGCCAGCCATCAGCGAGCAGGAAGATGCCGACCTTGAGCGGCAACGACACCAGCGTGGGCGGCACCATCATCATGCCCAGCGCCATCAACGTCGCGCTCACCAACAGGTCGATGAGCAGCAGGGGAATGAAGAGAAACAAGCCCATGCGAAAGGCCGTGGTGAGCTCGGAGACCATGAACGCCGGCACCGCGATGTGGAGCGGCACTTCATCGGCGCGCGTCGGCCGTTCAGCGCCCGACAGCTCGTAGAACAGCCGCAGATCATCGGGCCGGGTCTGCTTGAGCAGGAACTCGAGCACCGGCGCCGAGCCACGGTCGATCGCCTGCGCGCTGGTGATCTGATCTTCCAGGTACGGCGACAAGGCGAGCGCGTTGACCTTGGTGAACGTGGGCGCCATCACGAAGCCCGTCAGCGCGAGAGACAGCGCCACCACCACCTGGTTGGGAGGAAGCGACGGCGTGCCGAGCGCCTGCCGCAAGAACGACATCACGATGATGATGCGCGTGAAGCTGGTGATCGAGATGAGCGCGCCCGCCGCGAACGAGAGCGCGGTCATCAGCAGGAACAACTTCACTGCCGACGATCCACCGCCCACCGAGATCTGCATCGGCGCATCGGTCGCTGCGAGCACCAGGGGAATCAAGGGACCACGCTCTTCATTCCCGCCTGAAGCTTCGCGCGCAGTTCTTGGTCTTCGATCGACTCGAGCAGCGACGCATCGAACGCTTTGGCCGGGGCGCTTCGCTTGAAGCTCTCGAAGAGCCCTCTCTTCGGTTCTGCAGCCGGAATCACGTACGGCGCAGGCTCAGGTTGCGGGGCAGGGCGGCTGAGCAACACCGTCACGCCCGCTTCACTGACGCCCAGCACCAGCCGCTCGCCGAGCACGTCTGCGATCACCAACGATCGCTTCTCACCCAACGACGCGGCCTCGACGATGTGAATGCTCCCACCCGACAGCTGCTTGCGGCGTTTCAAGGTGAAGGCCAGCGCAGCCAGGCCCGCCATCGCGAGCCCCGGCGCCACCAGGTTCTGCGCAGAGAATGAGGTCTCGACCTTCAGGTCCAGGGGCTTCGTGCCGACATCGTTACTGAAGGCAGCAGCGACGATGGCGTCGGCGGCCGACGGAGGGGCAGGGGCCACCGCAGGCCCGGAGCCCTCCGCGGTCGATGGCGTCGTTGCGGCGATGAGCGTGCAGAGGGTGAGCGCGAGCATGGGCTTCTTTCAGCGCAAGCGCGCGATGCGCTCGCTCTTCGAGATGATGTCGGTGATGCGGATGCCGAACTTGTCGTTGATCACCACCGCTTCACCGCGCGCGATGAGGCGATCGTTGACCACGATGTCCAGCGGCTCGCCTGCGATCTTGTCGAGCTCGATCACGCCGCCCGGCGTCAGGGCCAGCAGATCCTGAATCGTCATGCGTGAGCGGCCGAGCTCGATGGTGACGTCGAGTGGAACGTCGAGCAGCAGATCCAGGCGGCGCGTCGAGACTTCTTCTGTGGGTGCGGCTTCGGCGGTCATGAGGGGGCCCCTTCAGGCAGCATGTTTCGCGGGTGCAGCGGGTGGTTGTTCGAACGGCCGGCGGATCTCGGAGAGCGGGCCGCGGTCGATCTCGATGCACAGCGCGCCTCCGATCACCCTGGGCTGGCCCGTGAACTTGGCGCGGCCTTCCACGAAGATCGGCAACGACGAACCTTCACTCGTGCCCAGCGTCAGCACGGCGCCCACGTCGAGATCGAGCAGCTTGCGCAGTGAGAGCCGCGTGGTGCCGAGGAGGGCCCGCAGGTCGACCTCGGTCTGCACGATCTCCTCTTCGAGGCGGTGCGCGAAGCGAACGTCGGAGATGGCGCTGAGCTTGGGCGGCGACATGAGCGCCTTCTTGGCGGGCTCGATCGCGGTGTACGGCATGGCCAGTTGAATCAGCCCCTTCATCGGGCCATTGAGCTCGAAGCTGCAGAGCACCGCGGCCTCGTTCATCGGCGCGATGGCGGCCAGGCGCGGGTCTGATTCGAAGCGCACGACCTCGGGCTTGAAGGGCAGCACCGGCGCCCAGGCGATCGCCATGCCCTCCGCGAAGATGCCCAGGAGCCGGCCCAGCACCTTGCGCTCCACCATGGTCAACTCACGGCGCTCCGCCCGCTGGGTGTTCTGCTCTTCGGGCTGGGTTCGTTTGTCACCCAGCGCGGCGGCGATCAGCGCGTCAGCCAGGCCAGGCTCGAGCACCAGCAGCGCTTGGTTTCCGGCCTGACCCAACGAGAGCAGGCAGACCGTGGTGGGCGGCGCGAGCAGTGAGTTGAAGTCACCGAACTTGAGCAACGAAGCGGGGCCGCACGTGACCCGAACCTCGAGCCGGGTGCGGCCGGTCAGGCCCATCGCGAAGTGTGAGGCGATCTGTTCGTTGATCGCATCGAGGGTGGGCATCTGCCCGCGGATGACGCGATCCTGGCTGGTGAGATCGTAGGGAGCAGCGGCCCCACGGCCCTTGGCAGGCTGGGGCGCCACCCGGCCATCCTGGATGGCCGACATCAGTGCGTTGATTTCCTCTGGGTTCAGCAAGACGCCGCCGGCCATGGGTGTGCTCCTCTCTCACTGCACGACGAAATCGGAGATGTAGAGCGCGCGGAACCGCGCCTCGGGAACGAGCTCGCGCAGGCGCAGTTGCAAGGCGTCTTTGGTGCGGCCCATGCCCTCGCTGCCGCTCAGCTCTTCGACGGTGCGATCCGACAGGTAGCTGATGAAGGCATCACGAACGCGCGGCAGGTGCGCGGTGAAGCGCTCCTTGTCAGCCTCGGCGAGCACCTCGACTTCGAAGGTGATGCGCGCGTACCGATCGAGATCGGGGTTGCGCAGGCGCACCACGAAGTCGGGCAGCTTCACCATCGGCCCCGGACCCGCCGAGGCGCCCACAGCCAACGGAGCCTCGCCGCCTTCGTGTTTGCCTTCCGCCGGCGGGGCCTCTTTGTGCTCTTCAGCCGGCTTCGCTGCGTTAGCCGCGTTCTCGGCGCCCGGCGCGGCTGGAGGCTTGTGCATCATCTGAAAACCCATGAAGCCGATCACGCCGACGAGCAGAAGGCTGTTGAAGCCGATCAGCGCCGGCATCAACTTGCTCGCCGCTGCAGGAGGCGGGGGCGGTGCAGCCGGTCCGGCAGGCTTCTTCTCGTCGCTCATGGTGAACACCCCATGAGCAACGCACGTGCCTTGACGCGTCAGGGGGCTGGCGGCAGGTAAGCCCTTGGATCTTGCGGAGGGACCTCGAGGACCAGCTCGATTCGGCGGTTCATTTCGCGGTTCTCTGGGGTGTCGTTCGACACCAGGGGGTGGCTCGACCCCATGCCTGCAGCGGAGAGCCGGGCGGGCAGTACGGCGTAGGCCTGCTCCAGGTAGGACACCACCGTGGCCGCGCGCGCCGCCGAGAGATCCCAGTTGTTGCGGAACTTCTGCGAGGTGATCGCGCCGTCGTCAGTGTGACCTTCGACTCGAATGAGCTGCGGCGAGTCGGCCACTTCCGTCGAGATGGCGTCGAGTACGGCCAGCGCTTCCGGCCGCAGAGAAGCCGACGCGGGGTCGAAGAAGCCATGGGCCGCGAGGCGGATCCGCAGCTTTCCGTTCTCCACCTCGAGCTTCACACTGGGGTTCTTTTCTTTGCGCAGCAGAAAGGGCTTGAGCGACCTCTCGAGCCTCTTGCGCGTCTCTTCGACCGCCCTCTTCTGCGCGCTGCTGGGCCCCGCGGCCTCGGTCCCAAGGCTGGTCACGCAGCGTCCTTCTGAGGGCTGTTGGCGAAAGACCTTGAGCTTGGTCACGCCGCCTTCACCCTTGGAGTGCAGCGCCCACCGCATCGACTCGGTGGTCTGGGCCAGCTTGGTGGTGTCGACCCGGCTCGAGGCGTACATCACGACGAACAGCGCGAAGAGCAACGTCATCAAGTCGGCGTAGGAAATGACCCACCGCTCATGGTTTTCGTGCTCTTCGTGTTTGTGTTTCTTCGCCATGGCTCACGCACTCATCGACACAACTCTTGAAGTGGAGCAGCTGGGGGCACGAGGGTATTTCACCCGGCCTTCCTTTCTGGGCACCGAGCTGGCTGTGCGCGTCTTGACCGAAGCCAGGGCCACTCCGATGCGTCGCGCGGGCATTCGGCGCGGTCACGAGCTCGACGACACGGTGCGCAGCGATGAGCTGGCGTGGTTGACGAAAGACGAAACGAGCGGCGCGCTCGCGCAGGCCGTCACCCACTTCGAGCGGCTGATGCAGCAACTCAATGAAGACGCGTGGCTGGGCTTGAGGGCGTTCGATCTCCAGCTCGCGCATTACGCGCCTGGAGCGCACTACGCGCGGCATAAAGACGCGTTCCCCGGGCAAGACAACCGCCGCATCACGGCGATCGTCTACCTGAACCCCCGCTGGGTTCCCGAACACGGGGGGCAGCTGCGCCTTCACGTCGAGCCGCCCTTCGAGCTCGAGCCGACGCTCGATCGGCTGGTGGTGTTCCGCTCAGAGCAGGTGGAGCACGAGGTGTTGCCCACGCGCGCTGAAAGGTGGGCGCTCACGGCCTGGTACTCCGCCCGGTGACTTACTTCTTCGCAGGGGCATGACGGCCGTGCGACCCGGCGAAGCTCTTGAGCTTCTCCTCGAGAATGCGCGGGTTCAACCCTTCCTGAATCGAGAGCACGCCTTCGCAGATGAGCGTCTTGCGCTCCTTCTCGAGGTGCACCTTTCTTTTGATCTTGTTGGAGACGGGCAGGGCAATCAGGTTCGCCACGCCGACGCCGTACACCGTGGCCACGAAGGCGACCGCGATGCCGGGGCCGAGCGCAGAGGGGTTGTCGAGGTTCTCCATCACGTGAATGAGGCCGAGCACGGCACCGAGCACACCGACGGTGGGGCACAGCGCTCCAAAGTCGCCCCACAACTTCGCGTTCACGTTGCCCTCTTCAGCCTCGACCTCGACCTCGGTCTCCAGGGTGTGCCGCGCGACGCTGGCTTCCACGCCGTCGACCAGAAAGCCGAGCGCGCGCTTGAAGAACGGATCTTTGACCTCGACCATTTTGCTCTCGAGCGCCAGCACGCCATCACGGCGGGCCACGGTGGCGAGGTCGACCAACTGCGCCATGAGCGGCACGATGTCGTTGGGCTTCTCCTTGAGCGCGACGGAGAACGCCTTGAGCCCGCTCATCACCTCACTCAACGGGTACGAGACCGCCACGGCGCCCATGGTGCCGCCGATCACGATCATGAAGGCGGTGAGCTGGAGCAGCGAACCGGCGTGGCCACCCTCGAGCTTCTGACCGATGAGGATCATCGCCAGAGAGAAGAGGATGCCGGGAATGGTCGTCTTATCCATGTTGCCCTCCGGGGGCAGTCGGTCGTCGAGAGGCAGCCACTCGCTCGAGCAGCTCGGCGAGCGGCTCTTTGACCAACAGCCGCTGTCCAGAGGACATCGTGATGATCGTGTCGGGGGTCGACTCCGCGAAGACGATGAGCCCGTCGTTCACGGCGATGATGTGTCCGTCGAGTTTCGTCAGCAGGATCATGGGTTGCCCTGTCGTTCTCTTCGGCACGATCCCCGTCGAACTTGAGGCGCGTCATCCATCTGACGCAAGGCTTACCGCTTGAGCTGCATCAGCTCCTGAAGCAGTTGGTCTGCCGTGGTGATGGTCTTCGAGTTCGCCTGAAACCCGCGCTGCGCGGCGATCATGCGAACGAACTCGTTGGCGAGATCCACGTTCGACTGCTCCAGGGCGCCTGAGTTGATCGACCCGCGGCCACCTGCGCCGGCATCGCCGATGGTGGGCTGACCCGAGTCGGCCGTCTCACGCAGCAAGTTGCCACCCATGCGCTGCAGGCGATCTGCCGCCGAGAAGTCGGCGACCGCGACCTGGCCCAGCACTCGGGTCACGCCGTTGGTGAAGGAGCCCACCACTTCGCCGCTGTTGTTGATCTGAATGCCTGCCAGCGCGCCATACGAGTTGCCGTCCTGGCTGACGAAGGTGGTGGTGCCGGTACCGACGAAGCTGGTCACGCCATCGAGGCCGGTGCCCGCGGGAACCGGGGTGCCCAGGTTGAAGTTGAGCGCCTGGGGGGCGGTCGCGCCGTCGGGCAGGAAGTTCGAGCTCTGGTTGACGCTGGTGAGCTTGCCTTCGGTGTCGAAGATGAGCTCGCCGGTCGCGATCTCCGCGCCGTCACCGGGCGTGCCGCCGACGTTGCCGGCGTCCGTCACCGCGTGGAACTCCCAGGTGTCGGCTGCGGTCTTCTGCCAGTACACCTCGACCGTGTGGGCCTTGCCCAGCGTGTCGTAAATGGTGGTGGTGCTCGCGAATGAAGCGGTCGCGGTGGGATCGTTGGGGTCGAACGCCGCTGTCGGAATCGGGGCGCTCGCGTCGAGGTTCGCGCGAAGGGTCACGTTGCTGGTGGCGACCGCGGGGGCGGTGGCGCTGCCCACCTGCAGATCGCCCAGGTTGCCGCGCGCCTGACCCGTCGCCGAGGTCGCGTAGCCCTGCACCCGCAGGCCATCGAGGTTGGTCAGGTAGTCGGTGTCATCGACGCGGAACTGCCCGGCGCGCGTGTAGAACTGGCCCTGCTGCCCGGCCGACGAGCCGCGCACCACGAAGTAGCCCGGGCCGTCGATTGCCAGATCCGTCGCGAGCCCCGTCTGGGTGATCGAGCCCTGGGTGACCAGGCGCTGAATCGTCTGCAGGCGCGAACCCATGCCCGCCTGGCCACCGCTCGAACTGCCCATGATCTCTTGCATCAGCTGATCCTGGAACGCAGCGCGGCCTGCTTTGAACCCGATGGTGTTGGCGTTGGCGATGTTGTCGCCGATCACCGAGAGCTCGGTGCTGTTGGACTGCAGGCCGGCGGTACCGATGTTGAGTGCAGAGAGAAGGCTCATGACGGGTTCAAGCTCCTGACGACGGGGTGGTGGTGGTGGTGGTGGTGTTCGAGGCTTCGGAGATCTGGATGATGTCGGAGAGCTTGACCCGCACCCCGTTGAGGATCAGCTCGGCGTAGCCGGCCTGAAAGGAGACCCCGGTCGCGCGTGCCTTGCCGCGGGAGTCGATGCTGATCGCCTCGCCCTTGTCGTCGGCAGCGGTCAGCGTGACCTTGTAGTTGCCGGGCGGCAGCTGGGTGGTGTCCCAGGGGAAGTCGACGGTGCCTGCCTTCACGTCGTGCAGCGTCAGAGTGGCGACGACCTTGCCGTTTTGATCCTTGATGATCGCGTTGGCCTGAGTGGCGTCGCGCGCGAGCTCGCCCTGTACCTGGGGCGTCTGGTTGGTGGCGGTCACCGTCACGGTGTCGGTGCGATAGGTGATCTCTTTGCCGACCAGGTTTGCGACCGAGGTTTGATTGTTCGCGGCCTGCGCGATGATCAGCGCGTCGAGCCGGCTGTTGGCGGCCTCGGCCTGCTCCACGCTGGCGAACTGCGCGAGCTGCGCGATGAAGGCCTGGTTGTCGGTGGGGGCGAGGGGATCCTGATTGGCCAGTTGCGTGGTGAGCAGCTTGAGGAACTCGTTCTTGCCCAGCGTGCGCGAGCCCGTCGGTGTGTTGCTGGTGGGTGCGGAAGAGAAGCTGCTGCTCAGACCTTCGATGGCGGATGGCATGGGTTCTTACGCTTTCACGTGAACGCGGCCGTCTTCGGTCGCGAGTTCGGTGGATGTCGCGGCGCGGCGGGCCGTAGGAGGGGGCGAGACTTCGAGCTCGGTACGGTCGCTGCCGCCGTGACGCTGCTGCGAACCTGACTGCGTCAGATCGAAGTGACCCAGCGCGAGGCCTTCTTTGGCCAGCGCGACGCGGAGCTCACCCTGGCGCGACTCGAGCAATTGAGCAGCAGGGCCGGTCGCGCGCAGCTCGGTGACTCCGTTGTGCACCTTGAGCTCGAGGTTGATTCGGCCCGCGTCGCCGGTGTCCATCGACAGGCGCGCCACGTTGGGGAGCAGCACGAGGCGCAGCGACAAGTCTTCGTTCATCACCGGGGCGAGGGGCGCGAGCGGCGCGGCGTCTTTGATGGCCAAAGCGGCATCGACGCGAAACGGCTCGGCCGCGACGACGGGGGCCGCGGTGGGGGCGACGAACGCAGCGCTGAGCGCAGGCTCGTCAGGCTTCTTCTTGCCGTGGCTGACCTCGTCGTGTCTGACGTCATCGCGGCGGCCCTGTGGCTTCTCAGCCGGCCCGGTGACCCGGGCCGGGGCGTGCTGTTCCTTCGCGCGGATGGCGAGCTGGTCGAGGGTGACGACCTTCTGGGCCGTGGCGGGCTTCGCGCCGGGCGCGGTGGCCTTCAGCTCCGTGGTCTTCGTGACGATGACTGGAGCAGGGCGCGCGTGAGGGCTCAGCGCGCGAGAGACGAGCAGGGCCTCATCGGTGCTGGACACCGCGCGGGGCTTCTTCTCGTCGGCCGAAGGCGCAGCAAAGACGGCACGGGTCGGCTTGCCCTTCGGCTCTGCCGCGCGAAGCAGCACCTCGAAACCTGCGGCAGGCTGCTTCTGCTTGCCGCCCGCTTCGGCCTTCTTGCCCAGGCCCATCAGCGCGTCGAGCTTCACAGGCGCCCTCCCGACTTGGTGGGGGCCGAAGGCATGGTGGACATCAGGGCCAGCAGGTCGGCGGCGAGCTCGGGCTTGAGGCGATCCATCACGGCGCCGGCATCGGCAGGCTTCATGCGCTTGAGCAACGAAGCGGCGAGCACCGGCTCACTGCGCTGCACCAGGGCCGCGGCGGCCTCGGGCTTCATCGACTTCATGGTGCGGGCGAGCGCGTCGAGCTCTGCGGGGCGCATGGCGGCGGTGGCCTTCACGGGCGCCTCGACGACCGGGGCCGGCGCGTCACCACGTCGGGCCAGCAGGCCCTCGAGCTTCTCGGTTTCCGAACGAAGGCCGACGCGGGCCTGGGCGATCTCGGCCTTGAGCTTCTCGAGTTCGGTGCGGTCGGCTTCGACCGCCTTGCGATCGGCCTCGATCTTCGCGCGCGCCGCTGCGAGCTCCTTGCTGGTGCGGGTGAGCTCACCGCACAGCGCCTTCCGGGTGAGCGCGGTCGGAAGTTCTCCTGCCGGTGCGACCGCGGGAGCGGGACCACTTGTAAGCAGCGTCATCAAGATTGCCTCAACCACGTTGCGGCTCCCGTCGTGCAGCCGGCGGCGCTGGGGTCAGCGCGCCCTTCAAGTTCGTCAGCGTCTGTTCGAGCGAGAACCGCTCGGCAGGTGCCTGCTTCAGGAAAGCATTGAGCGTGCCGATGACCTGGATGGCGCGATCGACACGGGGGTTGGAGCCCGCCTGGTAGGCACCAACGTCAATCAGATCGGTCGCTTCGCGGTACGCCGAGAGCACGTCGCGCACCGCCGAGGCCTGCTCGCGATGCGTCACCGATGTGACGTCCGACATGCACCGGCTCACGGACGCCAGAACATCGACGGCGGGAAAATGACCGGCGTTGGCCAGGCGGCGCGAGAGCACGATGTGACCGTCGAGCGCGGCGCGGGCGCAGTCGGTCACGGGGTCTGCCAGGTCGTCACCTTCGGCGAGCACCGTGTAGAGCGCGGTGATGCTGCCGTTGCCTGAGTCGTTGCCCGCGCGCTCGACCAGCCGGGGCAGGGCGGCGAAGACCGAAGGGGGATAGCCCTTCGAGGTGGGCGGCTCACCTGCGGCAAGCCCGATTTCCCGCTGCGCCATGGCGATGCGCGAGAGCGAGTCGACGAGCAGCAGCACGCGCTTGCCCTTCGCGCG
Organism: Archangium sp.; assembly: GCA_043773025.1. Lineage (GTDB taxonomy): Bacteria > Myxococcota > Myxococcia > Myxococcales > Myxococcaceae > Archangium_A. Next base: position 43,598 of record JAYVFP010000325.1, on the reverse strand, counting down.
GAAGTACTCGGCCACGGCGGTGGCAGCCATGCCCGCGCGCACGCGCACCAACGGCGGCTCGTCACCGGTCGCGACCACCACCACGCTGCGAGCGAGGCCCTCGGGCCCTAAGTCGCGCTCGACGAACTCGCGCACTTCGCGGCCGCGTTCGCCGATGAGCCCGACGACGATCACTTCAGCCTTCGCGTGCCGGGCGATCATGCCGAGCAGCACCGACTTGCCCACGCCGGGGCCGGCCATCACACCCATCCGCTGGCCTTCACCCAGCGTCAGACAGGCATCGAGCGCCTTCACGCCCAGCACCATCGGTTTGTCGATGCGCCTGCGCTGCATCGCCGGAGGAGGCGCCGCGGTGAGCTTGACGCGTTCGCGCAGCGCCATCGCAGCGCCGCCGTCGATGGGCTGCATGCGCGCGTCGACCACCCGTCCCAGCAGCGCTTCACCGACCGTCAGCTCGCCTGCCGCCGCGCGGGGGATCACCACGCAGCCTTCACGAATGCCCTCCATCTCTCCGAGGGGCACCAGCAGCGCCGTGGGGCCGTTGAAGCCGACCACCTCGGCCTGGAACACCCTGCCGTCGTCATCGTGAATCTCGCAGGCGGTGCCGAGGGCGACGCGGGGCAACGACGCCTCGAGCACCAGCCCGGTCGCGCGCACGATGCGGCCCTGCACCACCACGGGCTCGGCGCGATCGAGGTTCTTCTTGAGGCGGTCGAGGTCGAGGCCGCTCACGACTGCGATCCGTCGAGCTGTCGCACCAGCTCTTCGAAGCGCGTGGCGAGCCGGCCATCGATGGTGTGCGAGTCGGTGTCGACCATCACGTCTCCGCAAGCGAGAGAGGCATCGGCGACGAGCTCGATCTTGCCGAGGCTGAAGTCTGAGATGGCGTCGTCGCGGAAGCGCTCGACGTCGTTCGGGCAGAGGCGAACGCGGGTGACGTGATCTTCACCTGCACGGCGAATGGCGCTCTTGATGAGACTGAAGATGCCGTCGAGGTTGCTTGAGAGTTCACGCTCGAGAATGCGTCGGGCGATCAAGATGCCCAGCTCGAGCGAGTCGCTGCGGGCTTGTTCGGCGAGACGTTCGCCCTGATTCTTCAGGGCGAGCACCGCGGCGTGGAGCTTTTCTTCAGCGGCAGGAGAGAACGCCGGAACGAAGACCGGGGCAGGAGCAGCAGCAGGAGGAGGAGGAGGAGGAGGAGGTGAGAAGACGCCGCCACCGTTCTCCCCGAGCGGAGTCGAGGGGGCAATGGCTCTCTCGACTTCGCGCGAGACGAACGGTACCGCGGCCCACGACACCGCCCTGATGCGCGCCGGATCGACGTGCGCGATCTTCAGCGCCTCGTTCGGCACGTCCTTCGTCCCCTCCATGAAGCGCGGTTTCCTCACGGCTCAGAGCATCTTGTCGGTCGGGCGAACGATGGTGATCCGGCCCTTCTCGGAAGCCTCGATCGCCACCTTCGCGATCTCCGCCTGCGCACCCTCGACCTCGGACAGCTTCACCGGGCCCATCGCCGTCAGATCGTCCTGGAGCAGCTCGCCCGCGCGGCTCGACATGTTCTTGAGGAACTTCTCGCGCAGCTCAGGCGAGCCCCCCTTGAGCGCGACCGTGACCTGCTTCATGTCGAGGTCCTTCATCAGGCTCTGGAGATCACGATCAGACAAGCGGGTCAGGTCTTCGAAGGTGAAGAGCTTGCTGCGCAGCTCATTGGCGAGATTGGGATCATCGCGTTCGATGGCCGCGAGGATCTCGGTCTGTTGCGGCGCCGGGCTGCGGCGAAGAATCTCGAGCGCAGCGATGCGGCCATCGACGCGGCGCATGCCTTCAGCCACCAACGAGCTGAGCTCACCCGCGAGCGCCGTGCGCACTTCACGGAGCACCTCGGGCGCCACGGCCTCGACGACGGCCATGCGGCGAACGACCTGGGGCCGCATCGCCTGCGGCAACCTGTCCATCACGAGCGCGGCGCGCTCCGCGGTGAGCGAGCTGAGCACCAGCGCAATGGTCTGCGGCTGCTCCCGCGCCAGAATCATTCCCAGCGAGTCGGCATCGGCCGTCGCCACCGGGCCCAGCAATTCTTCGGGCTGGTGAGAGGGAGGCTTCGCGTCGAAGGTGCGCTTGACTGCGTCAGGCCCGAGCATGTCGGTGGCCAGCTTGCGGAGCATCGCGTCGCCGCCGAGCGCATCGACCCCTGCCTCCTGCATCGAGTCGCAGAACACGGTGAGCGACTGGGGAATCGCGGTCGGCCCCATGCGCTTGACCTCGCGAGCCCCCAGGGCGATCTGCCGCACCTCGAGCTCGGTCATCTTCTGAAAGAGCGCCGCAGCCGTCTCAGGCCCCAACCCCATCAGCAACGCGGCGACACGCTTCGCGCCCGGTCCACCCTTTTCGATCCACGGGAGCGCCTCTTCCACCCTGGGGTCAGCCACGTTCCACTTCCTTCTCGAGATCTGCGCTCAACCACGCCCGCACCAGCATCACCGCGCGCTCCGGGTCTTCTCTGACCAGCGCCCGCGCCTTCTCCCGGAGCTCCGCCACCGGGTCGACCAGCAGCGGCTGCGCCGGCTTCTTGAACTGCGTCACCACGCCATCGAGCGCGTTCTGCTTCGCCTCGAGCGAGCCGACCGTGGCGCCCGGCATCAGCACCAGCGGCTCGGCGCCGGGCTTCGTGTTGGCGCGGCGGCGAGCGAGCCAGAAGGCGAGGGCCGCCAGGGCGAGAATGCCGCCAGCGACCGCTGCGTAGACCCACGTGGGGGTCGTCGCCGCCACCTTCACCTCGGGCGCCTCGACGCTGCGGCCGAACGCCTGGCTGGTGATCTCGAACTGATCGCCCCGTGCGTCGTCGAAGCCCACCGCCTTGCGCGCCAGCTCACCGAGCTTCGCGACCTCTTCCGCGCTTCGGGCTTTGCCCTCGAGCCCGTCGACGATCACCGCGACGGAGATCTTCGTGAGGCGGGGCAGCCTGGCCACGGTCTGCGTGGTGGTCTTGGTGATCTCGAAGTTGCGCGTGAGATCCGAGGTGTTCGAGTTGCCCTGTTGCGTGGGTGACTGAATCTGCGGGGTGGGCGCCAGCGGTACGTTCGCCTGGGCGCCCGCCACACCCACTGGCGTGTTCGTCTGATTCGAGCTGGTGCCCGAGGTGGTGCGCTCGCTGCGCATCGCCACCTGGTCGGGGTCGAACACCTCGCTGTTCTGATTGACCGTCGAGTTGTCGACGTTGGCGGTCACCTTGGCGATGACCGAACCCGCGCCGACGACCGGCTCGAGCAGCGTGATGATGCGCTGCTCGAACTCACGCTCGAGCTTGCGCTGGTACGAAGCCTCGGGAGAGTCCCACGCGGAGTCCGCCGAGAGCACGGCGCCGCGGCCATCCATCACGGTGACCGCGTCGGCCGAGAGCCCGGGCGCCGCCGAAGAGACGAGGTGGCGGATGCCGGCGAGCTCGCGTTCACCCAGTGTGCGGCCGGGCTGAAGCACCACCACCACCGCCGCCGCCGCCTTCTTGTCTTCGTTGCGGTACAGCCCGTGTTCACCCATCGAGACGGTCACCCGCGCGCTGCGCACGCCTGAGAAGCTGCCGATGGTGCGCGCCAGCTCGCCTTCGATGGCGCGGCGAAGATTGACCTTCTGGGTGAACTCGCTGACGCCCAGGTCGCCGCTGTTGAAGAGCTCGAAGCCGACCCCACCCGCGCGGGGAAGACCTGACTTCGCGAGGAGGATGCGCGTGTCGTAGACTTTGTCTGAGGGCACCGCGAGCGCCGTGCCGTTGGCCTCGATGCGAAAGGGAATGCCCGAGTCCTTCAAGATGCCGGTCGCCTCGGTCGAATCTTCCTGCGTGAGGTTGGTGAAGGCGTACTGGTACTCGCCGCTGCGCGCGAAGCCTGCGACACCGATGGCCAGGGCGACCGCGAGACCGACGCCTGCGATGAGCGCCATCCGCAAGCCGGCGGGCATCGCCTGAAACCGCGCGGGGAGTTCTCGGAGCTGTTTGAGGAGCGTTTCCATGGCTTAGACCGGCATCCGCATCACTTCGTTGTAGGCATCGAGGATCTTGTTCCTGACCTTCATCGCGACCTTCATCGAGATGTCGGCCTTCTCCAGCGCCAGCATGGTTTCGTGCAGGTTGCCTTCGCCGCCGGCCAGCTTCTGCGCCTCGACGTCGGCTTGGGTCTGCATCGCGTCGACCTTTTCGATCGCCGACTTGAGCGTCGCGCCGAAACCCTCGCCGTCGATGCTCTCGGCCTTGCCGACGTCGGCAGCTGACGAGCCCGGGTTCTCGATGGTGTTCAGTGAAAGCGGCTTCATCGGTTACCTCGAGATGTCCATCGCGCGCTGAGCCATGCTCTTGAGCGTCTCGACGGCGGTGGCGTTGGCTTCGTAGCTGCGCGACGCGGTGAGCAGGTTGACCGACTCGTGGAGCGGGTTGACGTTCGGGAAGGTGACGAAGCCGTCGCCATCCGAGTCGGGGTGGCCGGGCAGGTAGACCTTCTTGCCGGGGCTGGGGTCTTCGACGATCTGCGTGACCGCGACCCCTTGTGCGACGCCCGCCTGACCGGAAGCGCCACCGAGCTCGGCCTCGAAAGGCACCGCGGCCAGCACCGGATCGCGGCGGTGATAGGGCTGACCGTCCGGCCCGCGCGTCGACTCGGCGTTGGCGAGGTTGCTGGAGGCGAGGTTGACGCGCGTGCGCTGTGCCGAGAGCGCCGAACCACTGATGCGAAGAGCACTGAGAAAATCAGCCACGGGAAACCTCCTGAAGAGTCTTCGAACGCATCACCCGACCCCATCGGTCGCGACGTACCGGAGCAGGGCCATCTTCTTGCCAACCGCCTTCGCCGCCGCCCCGTAAAGCAGTGAGTTGCGCGCGAGCTCGACCATCGTCTTGTCGAGATCCACGCCGTTGCCATCGAGCCCGCCCTGCAGATCCGCCGACACGTGCACGAACGCCGCGCTGTCGGTGCCCATCGGCGCCGGGTTGTTCACCGGCAAAAAACCTTCACGGACCGCGACCGCGACCGGCGCACCTGACTCAGCCGTCTTTCCGTTCTCGGCCGCGGCCAGCGCCTTGTCGAAGTCGAGCTCACGAGGTGAGAAGCCCGGCGTGTCGAGGTTGGCCAGGTTTCCGTTGAGCACGTTCTGCCGATCGAGCCGAACGTCGAGCGCCGACTGAAGTTTCCCCATCGTCGTGTCGAAGAGCTTCACGGGGCGGCGACCTCGAGTGTTTCGGTGGGCTGCAACTCGGTGTTCAACTTCTGGCGGAGCGTGCGGAGGCCAATGTTGAGAAGGCGCGCGGCGTGGGTTCGGTTGCCAGCGGTGCGGCGGAGCGCTTCGACGATCGCGAGGCGCTCGAGTTGGTCGAGATTCAAGGGCAGGTGAGTGGGGAAGAAAGAAGCCTCGACGGGGCGGGCGATGAGCCCGAGGTCAGCACCTTCAATCATCGGGCCACGTGAACGGATGCTGGCGCGCTCGAGCACGTTCGCCAGCTCACGCACGTTGCCGGGCCAGCGCTGTGACTCGAGCAGGCCGAGCGCTTCGGCAGTGAGGCGTGAGGCCTGGCGGCCGAGGTGCTTGCCTGCGCGCTGCAACAACGACTCGGCCAGGGGCGCCACGTCTTCCTTCCGGTCACGCAGCGACGGAACGGTGATCGGGAAGACATCGAGCCGGTAGTACAGGTCGGAGCGGAGCTGACCGCGGCCCACCAGGTCCTGCAGATCGCGGTGCGAGGTGGCGATCACGCGAGAGGCATGAGCGCCCTCGAGCAGCGCGAGCAGCCGGCCCTGCATCTCGATGGCGATGCTGCCGATCTCATCGAAGAGCACGGTGCCGCCGTGGCGGAGCGCGCCTTCGACCTGCTGGAGATCGATCGACGAGGAGGCGATGACAGTGAAGGGCAACGTCGCGCGCGGCGAGCTCTGGTGGATGAAGCGGGCCAGCACCTCTTTGCCGGTCCCCGTTTCTCCGGTGAGCAGCACCGTGGTCGGGGCTGGCGCGACGTCGAGCGCAGCGCCGAGCGCGTGACACATGGAGGGACTGGTGGCGATCAATTCGACGTTCATGGGGCTTTCTCCACGGTTGAAGCTTTGCTGCGCAGCGAGGCGGCACGGGCGAGATCGGTCGACAGCGAGACCTGCGCGATCAGGGCGTCGAGCGCCTCGGTCGTGCGGTCGAGCGACGGCCTGGGCCTGACCCGGAGGCCCAGTTGACGGCGGGCTGAGCTCCACTCGCCATTGCGCGTGACGGAGCCCAGCTTGCCCTCGGCGTACTCGAGCACCACCGCTGCGCGCACGGGATCACGGGCGGCGACGTAGAGCTTGATGATGCCCAGCAGGTGTGACGACAGCTCGGCGCCAGGAACGTGCGGCGTGTTTGCGGCGAGAATCGAAGCGGCAAACCCCGGTGCGCCGATCTCCGAAGCCGCGCGAGAGGCTGCCTGGTTGAGCGCGTACTCCGCAGGGCCCCTTCTCACTTTGTCGGTGAGGAAGGAAGACAGCGCCGCGACGCGAGCCTCGAGCTCTGTGCTCTGCAGCCCCGCTGCGATGAACTTTTGACACAGGGCCAACGCGCCGGCGCAGGCATCGGCATCCACTTCGAAGGCGGCCAGCAGCAGCTGCATCGCCCGAACGTCACGGCCGGCGGCGAGCTCACGGCGTACCTGCAGCAACCGCACTTCACGAGCGAACTCGACGCTCAGCAAGTTGGTGTCGGCGGCACGATCCGAAGCGGCCACGGTGAGGCACGTGCCCATCAGCTCGCAGCTGCGAAGCTGGGCGAGGCGGCCCACCACGCCGACCTCGGGAACCTTCGCATAGTGCGCGAGCGCTGCTTCGATGGCGCCTTCACGGATGGCGAGATCACCCAGGCGCAGATGGCACAAGCTCACATCGGGCCCCTCGAGCCCCTCAGTCCAGGCGGCGCGCGCCGCGTCGATTTCACCCTGCGCGAGCGCACATTCACCACGCGCCGCCGCCAGCTTTCCGGGGCACACGTCGGGCAACGAGAGGCTGCGCAGCGACCACGCGGTCATCGGCACGAGGGCAAAGTCGAGCCAGCTGACGCCCATGACCTCACGCGCATCGATGAAGGCACCGCGTTCATCGTGAGCGAGCTGCGCGACGATGCGGCGGGTGGTGCAGTGCAGCACGAGCTGTTCGCCGCGCCGTTCACGGGTGGGGCAGAGGCGGGGCGCCTTCGTGGTGAGCTCGAGGCCCGTGAGAATCACCTCGCCGAGCATCGGGTCGGCGCGCACCGAAGCGCCCGTCGTCTCGGTGACGGCCACGCGCTCCATCGAGACGGTAAAGCCAGTGACCTGGTCTGGCTCCGCAAGAGGGCTGGCGTTCAACAACAGGGTGAAGGCGAGGGTGAGCATGGGATCTTTTCGAGAGCTCAGGCGGCCTGCGTGTCGCGGCTGCGGCGGCGAAGCTTCTCGACCAGCGTGGTGCGCTGCAGCCCGAGGAGATCCGCGGCGGCCTTGCGGTTGCCGCCGGCCTGCGCGAGCGCGGCGCTGATGTAGAGCTCCTCGACGGTGCGCAGCAGGTGGGGCAGGTCGATGGGGAACTTCGGAGCGCTTGCCGCGGCGATGAGCGCCTCGGGCGCGATCGACTGGAGCTCGGCAGACTGGCTGGGCAGGTGCTCGAAGCCAGCGGGCAACGGGGGCTCACCCTCGAGTGGAAAACGCAGCGGCGGGGCGAGCGGCGAAGACAGCGGGGGCACGATGGAGAGCACCACTTCGTTCGCGCTCATCGCCGACTGGCGGATGTGCACGGGGAGATCCGTCACGCGGATGACCGAGCCCTCGGTGCAGACCGACACGCGCTCGACGAGGTTCTCCAGCTCACGCACGTTGCCGGGCCAGGGGTGCGACTCGATTGCGCGAATGGCGTTCGGCTCGAGCGGGCGGGTTTCACCGCGCACCTGCCAGAAGTGCATGAACAACTTCATGATGTCGCACTTGCGGTCGCGCAGCGGGGGCAGCTCGAGCGGGCACACCTGCAGGCGGTAGAAGAGGTCGAGGCGAAACCGGCCCGCTTCGACTTCGGCGGCCAGGTTGCGGTTGGTCGCGACGATCAGGCGGAAGTTGGCGGTGACGCTCTCGGCGCTGCCCACCGGCTCGTAGGTGCGCTCCTGCAGCAGGCGCAGCAGCTTGACCTGCAGCGAGAGGGGCAGCTCGCCGATCTCGTCGAGGAAAAGGGTGCCCCCTTCAGCCATGGCCACGCGGCCCTTGCGAGAGGCGAACGCGCCGGTGAAAGCGCCCCGCACGTGACCGAAGAGCTCGCTCTCGAGCAGCGTCTCGGGGATCGCGCCGCAGTTGACGGGCACGAAGTGTTTGTCGGCCCGCGTGCTGTGGTCGTGAATGTGACGGGCGAACACCTCTTTGCCCGTGCCGGTCTCGCCCGAGAGCAGCACGTTGGAGTCGGTCGGCGCGATGCGCTGACAGGCCTTGAGCAAGTCGATGAGCGGCGAGCGCTCGTCGTGAATGAGGTTGCTCATCGTGCCGAAGTCGCCAGTCAGGTTCACCGTCGCCAGGTTCATCGTTCGCCCCTCACCTCAGGCCCACTTCATGTGGGTGCCATCGTGTGCAGGGGGCATGAGCAACCCCCAGGCCAGCGCCAGAATCCCAACGATTCCCGGTCAGTGGCCTGACGCGCCACAGGGGTGACCGCGGGTCGGATCTCACCCGCGTTTTCAGGCTTTGAAGGGCTGCGGTACGAGATCAACCGCTTGGGTTCAGGGTGCATCACGACTCAGCCCAGGGGCTGATTACCCAGGCTGAGGAGGCGGCCGAATTGCACTGCTGACGGCAATCATGAGCCGACTGCTTCCCCCACGTGTGGAGTCGCCCGTCAGTGATGCCGGCTTCCGTTCGCTGATCGATGAGCTGCCGGTGGGGATGTTGTGGGTCAGCGAGACCGGCGAGGCGCTGCAGTGGAACGACCCGGCTGAGCGACTGCTGGCCTCTGGGGCGGGGCTCCGAATCGAGCAGCTGATCACCCGGCTCCTCGAGGCGTGCCGTACGACACGCACCTGCATTCAGTCGGGGCTCGAGGTGTCGGGGGCAGAGCGGGTGTTGGTCTCGGTCTCTCCTGACCGAAGGCCTGATGCGTTCCTGGTGGTGTTGGATCGGCAGAAGCTCGAGAAGGCGCGCACCGAGGCTTCCGTGCTGCGGGCGGTGCTCAAGGCGATCGCTTCGAGCACCACCCGGAAGCAGGCGCTTCAGCGGGCGTTGGAGGCGGTGCACTCGGCGTTGACCGCCACGCATCTGGCGTTCTTCGAGCTCGATCCGATGGGCGCTCAGTTCATCTGTGCGGCCTCATCGGGGCTGACGGATCGAGAGGTCGCTGACGCGGTCGCGCTCAAGAATGATCCAAATGAATCAGTGTTGGCGGTGACGCTGCAGCACAACCGGCCGGTCACGTTGCCAGAGCTTCGTGATGCGTGCATTCCGTTCAGGCACGAGCGGGGGCTGGCGGCGGTGTTGATGCCGGTGTGCGGGCGGAGCTCGAAGGGCGTGCTGTATCTGTCGACGCGCGAGGGGCTCTCGGAGGGCTTGCTGCGCTTGAGTCACGCGCTGGCAGACGCGATTGGAGCGGTGCTCGATCTGGCGACGCTGGAGCAGGAAGCGAACCGCGCGCGTGAAGTCGCGACGCAGCGGGATCGCCTGGCGACGATTGGCCAGCTGATCGCGGGCGTGGCTCATGAGATCAACAACCCGTTGGCGTTCTTGAAGAGCAACTTGCACTCGCTGCGGGGGGATCTGGATGACTTTCGGAAAGGGCGTTCGACCTCGCCGATGAGCGAGGTGGATGAGATCGTCAGCGAGTCGCTCGAGGGCGTCTCGCGCATCGAGACCATCGTGCAGGCCCTCAAGGGTACGGCTCGGAAGAAGGACGAACGGATTCGTTTCGAGCCGGGCAAGGCGGTGCAGGAGGCCGTGACGATCTTCCGAGGGGCGCACAAGCAGAACGTCGACGTGGTGTGTGCGATCGAACGGTTGCCCGAGGTGATGGGGAGCCCGTCGGCGTTGGGGCAGATCACGTTGAACCTGATGCAGAACGGCGTCGACGCGATGTCGGAGCTGCCGCGCAAGGCCCGGAAGCTGGAGATCACCTCGCAACATGACGCGACCACCGTGACGATCTCAGTCAGAGATCACGGCACGGGCATTTCACTCGAAGTGCAGAAGCGCATGTACGACGCATTCTTCACCACGAAGGATCCAGGCAAGGGCACTGGCCTGGGCCTCGCGATCTGCAAGGACATCGCAGAGGGCATGGGTGGCAAGCTGGCCTTCACCACCGGGCCCGACGGCACCTGCTTCGAAGTGATCGTACCGGTGGATCTGAGCGATTGAGTGAGCCCCCTCAGGGAGTCAGGGTTCTTCACGCCGGTGTCACTCGAGGGCGGACAGCGAAAACTGCCCGACTGCGATCGATTCATCTAGCCTCGCACCGTGCGCGCTCTCTCAGCTGGAACGTTGGTGTTCGCAGTCGTCATGGTGCCTTTCCTGTCGTTGGCGCAAGACGCGGGCCTGGTGGCCGCAATCGAACGACCGCCCCAGCCTGTCGTCACGCCGCCACCTGAGCCGAAGCCTGCTGTGGCCGCGGCGTATCCGCTCAAGCTGCTGGCGAACCCGGCGACGAACGACTTCCATTTCGCGTTGCACGACTTGATGACCATTCAGGCCTCAGGCGAGGTCGCGACGAAGATCCGCGCCGCTTACGGCACCACACCGCCGGGCCAGGTGATCACGCTCGTGCTCGACGGCGTCGCGCTGAACTCGCTCCCGTACGAGTTCACCCAGGCTGCCGGAGCCAGTGAGCTGCTGGTCTCCTTCTCTCTCTCTCGCGACTCCACGAACGACGCGAACCGCCGCGCGTGGAACGACCTGCTCGCAAAACAGCTCGACTACGAGATCAAACCCGCCGTGTATCTGAAGGTCGGCAACGACATCGCCCAGCGCGTCGACTCCGGTGCCGAACAGGTCGGCTTTTCCATCAACGACGTGCTGTTCATCAAGTCGGTCGCCTTCTGCGCGATCATCATGATGATGCTGCTCTTCGGTCTGCTCGTGCTCAGCGACATGCTCCGCGATGCAGACACCACCTTCTATTCCCTGGGCAAGAGCCAGATGGCCTTCTGGGGCGTGCTCGTCTTCGTGAGCGTGGTGGGCGTGCTGCTCATCACTGGAACGCTCGAGCGCATTCCCACCCAGACGCTCGGCCTGCTGGGCATCAGCGGCGTCACCGGCCTGGGCGCGATCATCATCGGTGGAGCGGGGTCAGGCAGCGGCGTGCGCAAACTGCGCCTCGAGTTCGTCGCGCTGAAGGCGAACAAGAACCGCACCGATGTCGAGAGCGCGCGTCTCGAGGAACTCAAGGCGCTGCTCACTGCGAGAAACTTCGTTCGCGACATCTGCGACGACGGCAATGGCCCCAGCTTCCATCGCGTGCAGGTCGTGTTGTGGACGCTCCTGCTGGGCGGCGTGTTTCTCAACTCCGTCGCTCAGGTGCTCTCGATGCCGGAGTTCCCCGAGTCACTGCTGCTCTTGATGGGTATCAGCAACGCGACCTATCTGGGCTTCAAGATTCCCGAGAAGGTCGTCAATCCCTGAAGGGCGCGCAGATACGTTCATCCCGCGCGGAGTCGAGGGAACGCGGCTGCCTGGCGCCTCGAAGAAGTAGTGTTCGACGAATGAGATTTCTCTTCGCGATGACGGTGTTCTCGATGGCCTGCGGAAGTCCCGTCTCGGTCACCGACGCTGGCACCGGTGGCGGCTCAGCAACCGGCGGCGGAACAGCGACCGGCGGCGGAACAGCGGCGGGCGGAGGTTCTGCGACGGGCGGAGGCGGCGTCGTGGGTAACGCGCTCTACGTGTCGCCCACGGGCCTCGACACGAACCCGGGAACGCTCGCCTCGCCGTTCAAGACGATTCAGCGCGCAGTGACGGTCGGGAGCACGGCCGCGAGCACCGTCTTCGTTCGCGCCGGGACGTACGCCGAGAAGGTCAGCATCGCGTCGGGCTCGAGCACGCTGGTCGTCCGCAACATGCCCGGCGAAGGGGCGATCATCGACGGCACGGGCCTGACGGTGGCCAACGGTCAACAGGGCCTCATCGACATCGACAGCCGCAGCAACCTCACCATCCGGGGCCTCGAGTTCCGCAACTTCCGGAGCACCAACGGGGCTGTGCCAGTCGGCATCTACGCGCACGGCGCGGGTTCCAACTTGTCTGTTCTGGGCAATCACATTCACGACATCGCGACCACCGTCGGCTCATGCGACGGCGCCGGGGGCAACGCGTTTGGGCTCGCCGTCTACGGCACCGAGACGACGCCGTGGACGAACGTGACGGTCAGCGAAAACGAGCTCGATCACCTCACGCTGGGCTGCAGCGAGTCTCTGAGCATCAACGGCAACGTCGACGGCTTCGTGGTCGCGAAGAACAAGGTGCACGACAACGACAACATCGGAATCGTCGCGATTGGCTTCGAAGGGACAGCGCCCACACCGGCCCTCGATCAAGCGCGCAACGGGGTGATCATCGGCAATGTCGTCTACAACATCACCTCGAGGAACAACCCCGCGTACAACGGCGAGACGAGTGCCGACGGCATCTACGTCGACGGCGGCACGCGGCTGCTGATCGAGGGCAACGTCGTGCACAACGCAGACCTCGGCATCGAGGTCGCCAGCGAACACGCAGGCAGGTCGTCGAGCTACGTGATGGTGCGCAGCAACTCGATCTATTTCAGCAACGCCGCCGGTATTTCGGTGGGCGGCTATGCCGCGATCGTCGGAAACGCAGACCACGACGTCTTCCTCAACAACACGCTCTTCGCCAACACCGTCGAGCTTCAACTGCAGTTTCACGTCACCGAAGTGCGATCGCAGAACAACATCTTCTTCAGCTCGACCGCGGACTACCTGGCCGGTTCGACGACGGGTTTGACGCAGACCACCAACCTCACCCGCACCGGAAACCCAGCGCTCACGTTCGTTGATCCGGGTGCTCCGCCCAATGGCGCGATTGCGGTCGACCTGCACGCCGCCGCAACGCTCTCGGTGCAAGTCGTCAATCAAGGTACCGCGTTCACCTGCCCAGCGCAGTGGACGTGCCCCGCAGTCTGGGGCGTCGCGCTGGTGGGAACGCTGGATGTCGCCGGCAGCCCCCGGGTCGCGGGCACCGCCATCGACCTCGGCGCCTGGGAACAGTGAACCGCAGCCGCCCAGGTGCGCGAAGGCCTCGTCTTCACTCTTCACCCTCGACTCTTTCGGTCAGGGCAGCTCGGCTTCATGCCGGCGAGGGCCGTCACTCCCCCGGTGTGCCCCGCCTCTCTCGCACCACCTGAAACGGGGCCACCCTCACCAGCCTGCTTCCCCTCTCGCCGTCCGATGCGTGACTTCTGAGGCTCAGCTCTTCATTCGACCCAGTGCGGAATCGCATGCCGCAACACCAGCGGCATTCTTGGCCCTTTCCGCAAGCGCCCGCGATTGCCGATAAGACTCCTCGGCGGCGTTCCGAAAACCCTCGGCCTCGAGACATTGTCCCAGGTAGTAGTGCGCGCCAGCGACGAGCGCATCTGGCAGACCCTCCTCTCGCAGTGCTGCGGACAATACTCGCTTTCCATTCAAGAATTGTTCGTGCACGCAGCGGGTGGCGCCCAAGAAGTAGTAGATGACGCCGTCCTTCGGGAAGACGGGATCAGGGAAAGCACCCTGAGAGACTGTTGCCTCGGGGGGCGTCGTCGCCTGGACCATCAACTGCATCTGAAATCGGCGAAGCTGCGTCGCGTCGATCTCCGAAGCTTCCGAATAATCTGAAGGATCGATACCTGTTGCTTCACAGGCTTCTCGAAGCCAGACCTCGATCTGTCCGTCTGGTGCACCTCCCTGACCGGCAAGCGATTTGACGAAGCGACGCGAGGTCTCCTGGAACCGAGTACCGCTCGCGGTGGCAGGTGTAGATTCAGTCAAACCCACGTGAGCTCCTTCGACCGCAATAGGTTTTCAGCGAGTAAAAGGTGGAAGCTGCGGGGTTGGCGGACGACTTGGCCTGGTTAGACCAGAATCAAGGGTAATTCCCATCTGCGGCATCGACAATTGGGTCGAGCTCGAGGAGTTCAGTCGGCGCTCACCGAGCTGCTGGCGGCCACGGCAAAGGCGGCCGTGATGGAGCAGGTGGCGAACAGGCTCGGCTCGGTTCCGAAGCCAAGTTCGGCGACATGAAGGAGCTCGGATCGAAGGTCTCAACCTGGCTGTGGCTCGCCGTGGCTTTGCTCGGCTTGCTCACGCTCTCGCTGCTCTTTCGGGAGACCGATGAGACCGATGAGACCGATGAGATCGTGCAAGAGGCGCTGTCACGGGGCGCGGACTCGCACGGGCGCGGCTCGCTGCTCAACGCTCTGCGCATGCGGCGTCACCACTGAGCCCTCACAGTGCGCGAGGTAGTCCAGTCCTCGCCACCAGTGGCATCTCGACTGCGCGCGATGCGATTGGTTACTCAGGAAACCGGAGCACCCGGTACGGCCGGCTGACGCAGTCGATGTCGCCCATGCGCTGCACCGTCGGAGGCGCCCAGCACGTGTGCAGGATGAGATCGTTCTCATCGACCTGACCCACCGGCTCGCGGTCTTCGAACAGGATCGCCACGTGACGTGACGCGGGGAAGTGCACCAGATCGCCCGCCTTCGGCACCTTGCCCGCTTTCAGCACCGGCGCCTGGCGATCGATCTCGTACGACGAGGTGTACGTGGCCTTCTTGCCGCTCCGGCGCCGCGCGTAGATGATCAGATCAGCGCAGTCCGACCCAATCAGCAGGTCGCTCTGGTTCCGCCCATCGGGGCCCGCGCTGCCGAAGATGTACGGCGTGTTGAGCAGCTCACTTGCGTAGCCGATCAACGAGTCATCGCGCCGCAGCGTCACGCGGTACACGTCGGGCGTCAGGCCTCCGTACCGGGTGCTGTTCATGCCCGGCGTGGTGAGCGTGACGCCGTCTTTCGAGATCACCTCGACCCGGAACGCCATCGTGCCCACGCCCGGCAGCTGAGGCACCGTGGCAAGCTTCGTCGGCGTGATGTCGGCCGCGCAGGTGAGCTTGCCGTCGCAGGCGGGCAGGGCGGTCTCCGTGTACGTCACCTTCTCGAAGTGAAACGAAGGCGTGGTGTTGTCGATCGCGCCGACCGTCGGCTCGACCTTGAACCAGTGCACCTCTTTGGGTTCCGCGCCGCCGAGGGCCGCGTGCAGCATCACCGGCTGGCCCTGCTTCGCGTAGACCCACGCGCGCGTTGGCTTTGCGTCACCCACCGAACCTTGAAGTTCGAGGGTGGGCTTCGCGGCGAGCAACATCGTCAGCAGGACCAGAGACATGGGAGTCAGACATTGCCGCAGTTCGCTTCGTTCCGTCAGCCTGTCAGCGCGCGCGCGATGCGGTGTTTGGCGACTTTGGTCTTCGGCACGTTCGAGTCGAACCAGCTCCGCACGTCTTCGTCGAGCCCGATGCCGTGCATGTAGTTGTAGATCGCCTTCTTGAGACCCACGCCGAGCAGATCGTGATCCACGCCCGTCGGGTCGATGAAGCCGATGTCGTTCTTCGCGAAAGACACCTTCGGCATCGGGGCGAGCGTCACTCCATACTCTTGCGGGTTGCGGCCCACCGGCGAGTGCACGGTGCAGGCGAAGCGGTGAAAGAACCCCGATTGAATGCACCCGGCCGCGAACAACTGCCGCACGTATTCCAGCGCGTCCACCGTGTCCTGCACCGTCTGGGTCGGGAAGCCGTACATCAAGTACGCGTGCACCAGGATCCCCGCGTCGGTGAAGGCGCGCGTCACCCGCGCCACTTGATCGACCGAGACGCCCTTCTTCATCAACGTCAGCAGTCGATCAGAGGCGACCTCGAGGCCGCCGGAGATCGCGATGCAGCCGCTCTGCGCGAGCTCCTTGCAGAGCGCCGGCGTGAACGACTTCTCGAAGCGAATGTTGCCCCACCACGTCACCGGCATCTGCCGACGCTTGAGCTCTGCGGCCAGCGCCTTGAGTGACTTCGGGGGCGCGGCTTCGTCGACGAAGTGGAAGCCGGTCTGCCCGGTCTCCTTCACGATCGTCTCGATGCGATCCACCAGCGTGGTCGCCGTCGCCGCGTCGTAGCGCGAGATGTAGTCGAGCGAGACGTCACAAAAGCTGCACTTCTTCCAGTAGCACCCGTGCGCCACCGTCAGCTTGTTCCAGCGCCCGTCCGACCAGAGCCGGTGCATCGGGTTCAACATGTCGAGCAGCGAGAGATAGCGGTTGAGGGGCAGCCCATCCCACGTCGGCGTTCCCACGTCGGCGAACGCTACGTCGGGCTCGGCGAAGTTCGTGTACCGCACTGCACCGAGCTGGCGGCTGAAGGTGCGAACGAGCTTTTCGACGGGGCGTTTGCCCTCGAGGTGTTCCAGCAAGGCGAGCAACGGGCGTTCACCCGCGTCGAGCGTGACGAAGTCGAAGAAGTCGAACACGCGCGGCTCGGTCAGCTCACGCAGCTCGGTGTTGACGAAGCCGCCTCCGAGCGCGGTCACGATGGTGGGATCGTGCGCTTTGATCGTCTGGGCGATCCGAAAGGCGGCGTAGACCGCGCCGGGGAAGGGCACGGACAGCAGCACCACCCGCGGCGCATGGCGCTTCAAGGCTTCGAGGCTGAGAGCTTTGAGGGTCACGTCGACCAGGTTCGGCGGTGCGGCCAGCGCTTGCGCCAGCGGCTCGAAGGTCGCCTGGCTCTGTGAAAGCGACTCGGCGTAGCGCACGAACTCGAAGCGCGGATCGACGGCGTCTCGCAACACGTCGGCCAGATCGTTCAGGTAGAGCGTGGCGAGGTGACGGGCGCGATCGTGGGTGCCGAGCACTCCGAAGGCCCAGGCCATCGGGTCGCCTCCGTCTGCGTCGACGTAGGCGTCGAGTGATTGAAAGCGCGCGCCTTCCGGGAGGAACTCGCGGCTGCAGATGCGGTGCATCAACGTCGCGTCGCGGCCCTGGAGAAAGGCGATCGTCGGGGCGATGGTCGTTCGGTAGCGCTCGAATTGATCGTGGAAACGGCGCACTCGGAGCGTTTCGTGGCCGAGCTCGATCGTGTCTTTGACGGCCTGGAGTCCTTCCGGCGTCAGCAGCTTCAGGATCAGCGCCAGCGCGAGATCTTCCTGGACGGCTTCAACGCCGTGTTGCCGCAGAAACCCCGTGAGGTACGCGGTCGACGGGTAGGGCGTGTTGAGCTGCGTCATCGGGGGGATGACGGAGAGGACTCTCATGGCTGCCGAGAGTTAACACGGCCCCTCACTCAGGCCCTCTCCCCGCTGCGCAGAGAAAGGGGGAACTGCAAAAAAGTACGGGCCCGTGGCCAAAGGGGGAAAGCCACGGACCCGTTCGAGGTCGGCACGATGCCAGCCTCTTTGATGGGTGATGTCGAAGCTCAGAGCCCCATCGGGCTTCCCATGGGCTGCGTGACTTCGTCAGTGAACGTCTCGGACAGGCGCGCGTGCACCATCGAGAGTGAAATCGGAGTCGTCAGTTCGGGTTCACGCATCGGCTGGTACCGCGCACCGCCCGCGAGCGCCGCCAACGTGCTCGGCGCCGCAATGCCCGTTACCGGAAGGCCTTCGTGCGCCTGCAGCCGCTTGACCGCCGCTTCGGTGCGCGGCCCGTACACCCCAGGCCCCGACTTGAAATCGTTCATCGGCATGAACTTGGCGGCGACCAGGCGCTGCTGAAGCTGTGAGACCGAAGCCCCCGTCATGCCGCGCTGAAGCAACTGCGCCTGTCCCGAGCCCAGTCGAGGGGCCGTCACCGACTTCCGCTCGAACCCGTCGACCTGCTTCTTGCCCACCACGGGCACCGGAGCGTGGGCCGCGTGATGCGCTTGCAGCTGCGCGGGGGCGGTCATTCGAGGTGTGAGGCGAACCGAGGTCATCTGACAGCACCCGTATCCAATTGGCGGGCCAAGCTGATGAGCGCCAGAATGCGTGTTGGTTCAGGCACTTGTGCGCCACGCGGTTTGACAAGGTGCGCGCTGATGCTCCACTTGCTGGGAAATTTTGAGCTAATCCAGATACTTAGCACGTGCGTCCGAAAATCAGACGGGCGCGCGCGCACGTCTCAGGTCAGCAGCTCGAGGATCTCTTTGGCGATCAACGAGTCTTTACGGACGTAACCGTCAGCACCTGCGGCCTTGGTGATCCGCTGCAGCTCGCCCTCTTCTTCGGCAGAGCACAGCACCACCTGAATGCCCGCGAACAACGAGTTGCCCTTGATGAACCGGCAGAACTCCTCGCCGTTGACGCCGGGCATGTGCACGTCGAGCAGCACCAGATCGGGCCGCGTCTTCTTCTTCAAGATGATCTTCGTCGCCGCGTCGGCCGAGAGCGCAGACATCACCTCATGCCCCTGGGCGGTCAGCTCGGCGTTGAGCAGGCGGGCGGTGGCTTCGCTGTCATCGACCACCAGCACCTTGCGCCTGGCCGGCCCCGTGTGGGAGGCCAGTGCCGCTCGAATCTGTTCGACGGCCGTCTCAAGCCCGCTCGACTTGGTGATGTAGCCGTCTGCCCCAACGGCCTGGGCCTTGGCGGTCAGCTCTTCTTCCGAGATGTCGGAATAGAGGTAGAGCTTGGCCTTGATTTTTCGCTGAACCTTGAGGAACTCGACGACGTCATCCCCGTACATCTCGGGCATGTTCACGTCGACCAACACCAGATCATAGATGTGTGCATCGAGCTGGCGGTCGAGCTCGGCGAGGTTCGACGCCGCGTCAGCCGCCATTCCCACGCCCACCAGAGCCTGGGTAATGAGCTGCACAATCATCGGGCTGTCGTCGATGACGAGCACACGCGCGACCATGGAGAGGAGTCCTAGCAGACTTTTCCCCACGGTCTGAGACCGCATTTCGCTACGCTGCGTTCTTCGTCTTGGAACCTTCATTGCTTCAACGTGCTCTTGCCGCTGCGCCCGACCGTGCTTCGGCGACGATCGCGCGCCCCGATGAAGAGTTTTTCGTCTTCCGGTGTGGAGACCTCACGCTCGGCGTTCGCTCGGAACACGTGCGCGAAGTCACGCGCATGGGGCTGCTCACGCCGCTGCCGCGTTCACCCTCTTTCCTCCTCGGCGTGGTCGGCCATCGAGGCGAAGTGTTGCCGCTCATCGATCTGCTGCGCTTCATCGGTCAGGGCGAAAGCAAGCCCACCAACCGCACCCGCCTCTTCATCAGCGAGGCGGGGGGGCAGGTGGTCGGCTTCCTCGCGGATCACGTGATCGGCCTTCGCCGCATCTTCGTGGCCGACAAGATGCCGCCCCCGGCGGGCTCCGGTACCAGCCAGGAGTTCCTCGAGGGCGTGGTGCAATCGCGCGAGCTGGGCTCGTTGAGCCTGCTCCATCTTCCCCGCGTGGTGCAGTCGGCCCGCCAGAAGTCGGTGGCAAGGTGAACGCCCCCGAGATGATCGATCTGGTGATCTTCGAGGTGGCCGGCATCCGCTATGGGGCCGACCTCACGCAGGTGCGCCGCATCGACATCCCCGAGCCGACCGCAAGTGTCGGCCAGCCGCTGGGCCCGCCTGCCGTGGGAGGCCGCTCGCTGGTCTTCGAGATCGGCCGCGGGCATGAACGACGCCTCACCGTCGATCAGGTGATGGGGGTCTCCCGCGTGCCCCTCAATTCTCTTCGCCGCATGCCCCCCGCGGTCAACGCGGCCCGGTTTTCCATTGGAGCCTGGCTCGACGGCGACGCCACCGTGCTCCTCATCGATCTCCTCGCAACGGTCCTCAGCGACCCGAAGGAACTCCCCCATGGCCACTGAAACGAACGAGCCTCCCAAGAAGAAGAAGTCTTCCGCTGCGGCTGCCGGCACCCGGGGCAGCGATGCCTTCATGGGGGTGCTGCGCGCGGCCGCCGCGGGCAACTACGTCAACCGCGTCGACGTCAAGGGCCTGAGCGGAGAGCAGAAGGAGCTCGCCACGCTCCTCAACGACCTGCTCACCCGCGTCGGTTCAGAGCAGAAGACCGCCGTCTCCCGCCGCGAAGAGATGCAGCACCTGCTCGAGTCGGCCCAGTCGGCGCTCTCGGCGCTGGTCAGCCACGGCGACCTGACCACCTTTCAGTGGACGCCCATCGATGACCCGGTCATCGACCCGTTGCTCGACGGCTTCTCGAAGGTGATCGACACGCTGCGCACCTTCGTGCGTGAGATCAACGAAGCGGCGCTGCGCCTCTCGTCGTCGGCCAACGAAGTGCTCGCGGCTTCGACCCAGCACGAGTCGTCTTCCACCGAGCAGGCCGCCGCGATTCACGAGACGACCGCGACGATGGAAGAGTTGAAGCACGCCTCTGCCCAGATCGCCGAGAACGCCGGTGCCGTGGCGCGCGTGGCTGAAGAGACCCTCAACTCCGCCCGCTCGGGCCGCGGCGCCATCGGTGAGTTCATCGAGGCGATGCAGCAGATTCGCGCCGACGGCATCGCGGTGTCCGAGTCGATCACCAAGCTGCTGCGCCGGGTCGAGCGCATCGGCACGGTCGTCGAGGTGATCGACGAGATCGCCGACCGTTCTGACCTGCTCGCGCTCAACGCCGCGCTCGAAGGTTCGCGGGCCGGTGAAGCAGGCAAGGGCTTCTCGATCGTGGCCGCCGAAATGCGCCGCCTCGCCGAGAACGTTTTGGACTCCACCAAAGAGATCAAGAACCTCATCACCGAGATCCGTGAAGCCACCGCGGCCGCAGCTTCCGCCGCTGATGCTTCGCGCACCGCCACGGAGACCGGTGAGCGCCTGGGCTCGGTCGCCGCCAGCGCGGTCGAAGGCATTCTCGCTGGCGTGCAGGAGACCAGCGACGCCGCCCGCGTGATCAACCTCGCCACGCAGCAGCAGCGTACCGCCACCGAGCAGGTCGTGGCCTCGATGGCAGAGATCGAAGACGTCACGCGCCAGACGACGCAGGCCAGCAAGCAGGCCACGTCGGCGGCCGCCGAGCTCACGCAGCTCGCCAGCCGGCTCTCGGATCTCATCAAGCGCTTCAAGGCAGACTGACGCCAGGGTGGATACCGAGGCCCTCAAGAAGTCCCTCCTCGTCAAGTTCGTGGAGGTGACGCAGGACCGGCTCCAGGCCATCCAACTGGGGGTTCTCGATCTCGAGAAGCCCGAGTCGAATGCCGCCGCCGAAGGCGTCGCGCGCGAGCTCCACACGATGAAGGGCGAGGCCCGCATGTTGGGTCTGGCCGCCATCGGGCAGCTCGCGCACTGTTGCGAGGATCTGCTCAAGGTCGAGCGCGAGAAGAAGGTCGAGACGCGCGCGGCCACCGATCTTCTCCTGCACGCGTGCGATGCGCTGTCTGATCTGCTCGACGACCTCGAGGCCGCCAAAGAGGGCAACGACGAGTCGAACGAGATGGCCGCCAAGATGGCGCAGATGGCGGGCACGCCGGTGCCGCCGCTCAAGCCGGTGCGCCCGGGGGCCAAGCCGAAGCTCGCGCCGCCCAGGAAGCCCGACGCTTATCCGGTGCCTGCGCCGACGGCGCCTTCTGGGGTCGCTGCGCCACGCGCCAGCAGCCCTGCACCTAAACCTGCCGAAGAGCCGGCCCAACGCGCCACGCCCATCGATCGCAGCATTCGCGTCAACGTGGAGATCCTCGACGCGCTCGGGCTGCTCGCAGGCGACCTCCTCGTCGAGAGCGCGCGCTCGGGCCTGCGTGGCGTGGAAATTCAGGGGCTGTTCGAGCGCTTCTCTCGCCTGGGCGACAACCTGCTGCGCCTCGGCGAGAAGCAGGAACTGAGCGAGAAGGAGCGCGAGCGCATTGCCCAACTGGAGAGCGATCTCCACTTGCTGCGCGATGACGCCTTCCGCTTCGTGCGCAGTCACGCCGACGGCTTCAACACGTTGCACGGCAACCTGACCCAGATGGCCGATCACGTGGCGGAAGCGCGCCTGATCCCCCTGGCGTCGGTCTTCGAAGCGTTCCCGCGCGCCGCCCGCGATCTGGCGCACGCGCAGAACAAACACATCGAGATGGTGGTCGACAACACCAACGCCGGCGTCGATCGCAGCCTGGTCGCCGATCTGCGTGACGCGTTGGTGCACTTGCTGCGCAACAGCGTCGATCACGGCATCGAAGGGCCGGATACGCGCAGCACGCTGGGTAAACCCGAGATGGGCCGCATTCACCTGCGCGCGCGCGCAGATGGCGACATGTTGCACGTCGAGATCGAAGACGACGGCCGCGGCATCGACCCCGATCGGTTGCGTCAGGTCGCGGTGAACAAGCGCCTGCTCACCGAGTCACAGGCCGCGTCACTCTCCGAACGCGAGGCGATGGAGCTCATCTTCCGCGCGGGTTTTTCCACGCGCGAAGAGGTCAGTGAGATCTCAGGCCGCGGCGTCGGCATGGACGTGGTGAAGAAGAAGGTCGAGTCGCTGGGCGGCTCGGTCGCCGTCACCAGCCGCATCGGCCGCAGCACCACCGTCTCGTTGCGCCTGCCTCAGTCGCTGGCGCTCATGCGCGTCTTGCTCATTCGCATGGGTGACGACGTCTACGGCATGCCCGCGGCAGACGTCGAAGCCGTCGCGCGTTTCCGCCCTGAAGATCGCCTGGAGATCATGGGCACCGTGGCCGTGATGCACCGCGGCCGGCCGGTCACCATGGTGGCCCTGGGCCCGCTGCTCGGCCTCAATGGTGGGCCCCGTTTCGAGCGGCCTCCGTGCGTGGTGGTGAGGTACGGCGAAGATCTCGCGGCGCTGGTGGTCGACGGTTTCGTCGACGAGCGCGAGGTGGCGGTCAAGCCGGTGGGCGGTGACTTCCTCAAGGGTGCTCCGTTCGTCGCAGGTTCGGCGGCGCTCGAAGACGGGCGCATCGCGGTGCTCCTGCACGTGCCCGACATCATGGCCGAGGTGCGCAAGATGGCGCGCCCGGTCACCGAGGCTTCTTTGACGCGGCGCCTCAAGGTGCTGCTGGTCGACGACTCGCCCATCGCCCGGGCCACCGAGAGCGCGCTGGTACGTGCGCTGGGTCACACCGTCGAAGAAGCGCAAGACGGCGAAGACGGCTGGAGCAAGCTGCAGAGCGCGGTGTTCGACCTCATCCTCACCGACGTGCAGATGCCGCGGCTCGACGGCTTCAGCTTGACCCGGCGCATCAAACAATCGGCCGAGCTGGCCAAGGTTCCCGTGGTCATCCTGTCGTCGCTCGCTTCGCCTGAAGACAAGCGCCGTGGTCTCGACGCTGGCGCCGACGCGTACCTCATCAAGGGCGAGCTGGGGGTCGAGAGCCTGGCGCTCACCATTGATCGGCTCACGTGAGCTGCCCCACGCTCCTCGTCGACACCAGCGGCACCGCGGCGGCGCGCATTGGATGGGTTTTCGACGGCGAGCTCACGAAGGCGGGTGACGCGACCCCGCCCAGTCTGGCGCTCGAGCTCATTGGCCGGGTCAACCCCAGGCTGCTGCTGATCGAGGTGGTCGACGCCTCGACCGAGGTGCTGCGGCTGGTAGAGCGGGTGATGTCTGACGCGCCCCGGCCGATCGTGTTGTTGGTGGCCTCTCCGGCGGCGAGGCAGGCGGCGTTTGCCTTGCTCGATGCAGGTGCGCTCGACGTGGTCTCCATTCCCCTCACGCACGACGCCAGGGCAGAGGCGGCCCTGCGTAGGCAGCTGCTGCTGCTCTCGTCGATCTCCGTGGTGCGACACCCCCGCGGGCGCAAGCGGCGCACGTCGGCGGGGTTGCCGATGATTCGGCCCGACTACTCGGTGGTGGCCATCGCCGCGTCGTTGGGCGGCCCCAAGGCGCTCGCAGAGGTGCTCGCGGATTTACCGGCTGATTTCCCCGCGCCGGTGGTGATCTGCCAGCACATCACGCCGGGCTTCTCAGACGATCTCGCCCGCTGGTTGGCCTCGGAGACGGGGCACCGCGTGCACGAAGCGGCGGATGGTCAGCGGCTGGTCAAGTCGGAGTTCTTCATCGCGCCTTCGCACCTTCACCTGGTCGTCAGCCCGAGCGGGGTGATGCGCCTCGACGACGCCGCGCCGATCGGTGGCTTCAAGCCGTCGTGCGACCTGTTGTTGAGGAGCGTGGCGCAGAGTTTCTCCACACGGGCGATCGGCGTCGTACTCACGGGCATGGGGCGCGATGGGGCTCGAGGCCTGGAAGAGATTCGGAAATTGGGTGGTCACACCATCGCGCAGGACCGCGCCTCGAGCGTGGTGTTCGGCATGCCGGGGGAAGCGGTGTCGATCGGCGCGGCCGAGCTGGTGTTGCCGCTCGATGACATCGGGGCTCAGCTCGTGAAGTGGCTCTCATGAGGGGCCACCGTTCGTCCCGAGAGCAGTCGAGGGACTGCCTCTGCTTCGTGCCGCAAGTGCCCCCTCGACTGCTCTCGGGGGGAACAGTTCAATGACCCTGAGCATCGAGAGGCCTTCCCTCGAACAACTGGCTGCGCTGCTGCTCGAGCGAGCCGGTCTGAAAATCACCCCCGACGGCTACTACGGGCTGCGGCTGGCGCTCCAGGCACGCATGCCCGCGCTCGGCATCACCGACGCGACTGAATACGTAGGCCGGCTCAAGCAGCGCGCGGGTGAGCAAGAACTTCGCTCGCTCATCCCGCTCGTCACGGTCGGCAAGACCGAGTTCTTCCGCGACACGCGGCAGTTCCTCGCCTTCGAGCGCAACGTGCTGCCCCAGGTCATGGAGCGCGGCCGCCTCGAATCACGCCAGACGAAGATCTGGTCGGCGGGCTGTGCCACCGGTGAAGAGCCGTACTCTCTTTCCATCGTCGCGCTGGAACGGGGTGAGACCCCGGCGACCGTCGACATCCTCGCGACCGACCTGAACCCCGCTGCCACCGAGTCGGCCTCGCGCGCCTTTTTTCCCGCGCGCCGCCTGGTGGGTGTCAGTGAAGATCGCATCTCGCGGTTCTTCGCGCCGGCCGAAGGCGGCTACCAGTTGGTGCAGCCGGTGCGAGACCTCATTCGTTTCGAGGGGCACAACCTCGCCGCGCCGGTGTGGACCCAGGTGATGGCGAATTCGCTCGACGTCATCTTCTGCCGCAACGTGATCATCTACTTCGATCAACCGACCATCGTCGGCGTGATGGAACGTTTCTACGAATCGCTCCGGCCCGGCGGCTGGATGTTTCTCGGCTACTCGGAGAGCCTGTTCAAGATCAGCACGCGCTTCGAGATGGTCGAGGTGGGGGGCACGTTCGCGTACCAACGGCCGCTCTCGATGGTCCGCAGAGCGCCGGCCCCGGTGACGACGCTGGCAAGACCGTCTGCACCACCGCCGCCGCCTCCCCCTCAACGGTCTCCGACCGACGTCGAGTCGGTGCTGCGCAACTTGAAGCGACAGGCGGCCGCGAAGTTGGCGCCGCGGCCGTCGACGCCGTTGCCTCCGCCCGCATCGCGCGAACCTGCGCGGAAGACGCCCGTCGAGCGGTTGGCTGAGGTGGTCGAGGCCATCGAGAAGGGTGACTTCCCGAAGGCGCTGCGCACCGTGCGCCGGCTGGCCGATGACGAGCCGGACGATCTCGCGGCGCGGCTGACCTTAGGCAACGTGCATGCGTTGATGGGCAACCTCGATGAGGCGCGCGAGGCGTACCAGTACGCGTTGTCGCGCGAGGCGCTGTGCGTGGAAGCGCGGCTCTACACGGCGCTCGCCGAGATGCAGGGCGGCCAACTCGATGACGCGAAGATCGAGCTGACCCGGGCCCTGTTCCTCGAGCCGACCCTGGCGGTGGGGCACTACCTCCTCGGGCAGGTCAACGAGCGGCGGGGCGATCTCGAAGGCGCGCTGCGCGCCTACCGGAACGCGATCACCCAGCGAAAACAGCCCAGGCACGAGTTGATCGGGCACTTTCCCGATCTTCCGAGGAGCAACGAAGCCATCGCCCAGGCGGCGCAGTACCGCCTTGCCGCCCTCTCAGAGCGGTAGTCCTTGGCCGTGGCTCCCTCTCCCCGAGGGGGAAAGGGCAGACGCCTCTGTTGCCGACCCGGGTCCTTCATGGTTAAGAGAAGCCGCCCGCTGGTCCATCGGGAATTGCCCCGATGCAAAGTGGCCCGAAAGGCAGTCCCGAAATGAAAGCCGATATGCACCCCGTGTACCCGCCCGCCCGTATCACCTGCGCGTGCGGCAACATCATCGAGACCAAGTCGACCCGCGGTTCGTTCGGCGTCGAAGTGTGCTCGAACTGCCACCCGTTCTTCACCGGCAAGTACAAGCTGATGGACACGCAGGGTCGCATCGACCGCTTCAAGAAGAAGTACGACGCGAAGAAGGGCACGCCCGTCGCGGCTGTCCCGCTCAAGTCCCAGAGCTGATTTTTTCGACAGCGCAGTCGTACGGAGGCCGATGGGGTTCGTCCCCGTCGGCCTTCTTCATTTGCGGGCCACTCAGCCCTGGAGCAGTTGCTGCGCCAAGACCTCGTTCTCGAGCCGCTCACCGCGCTCGAACGCGGTGATGTTCGCGAGCGTGGTGGTGGCGATGTTCGACAGCGCCTCGTGGGTCAGAAAGCCCTGGTGCGACGTCACCAGCACGTTTGGGAACGTGAGCAGGCGGGCGAGCACGTCGTCCTGAAGGACCTTGTCAGAGAGGTCGCGGAAGAAGATGCCCTCTTCCTCTTCGTAGACATCGAGCCCGGCTGCTCCGATGCGACCTGTCTTGAGCGCGGCGATCAGCGCCCGGCTGTCGATGAGCGCGCCGCGGCCCGTGTTGATGAGCATGACCCCGCGCTTCATCATCGAGAGCGCCTTCTCGTCGATCATGTGGTGGGTCGCCGGGGTCAACGGCACGTGCAGCGAGAGGATGTCGGCTTCTCGGTAGAGCGTCTCGAGGTCAGCGTACTGCACGGCTGAATCAGAGACGAAGGCCGCGTCTGGCTTCACGTCGTACGCGAGCACTCTGCAGCCGAAGCCACGGAAGATGGATGCCGCCGCCCGGCCGATCCTCCCGGTGCCGATCAGCCCGACCGTCTTGCCGTGGAGGTCGAAGCCGACGAGCCCCTCGAGCGAGAAGTTCCATTCGCGCACCCGGGCTGAGGCCCGGTGAATCTTTCGGTTGAGCGCCAGCACCAAAGCGACCGCGTGTTCAGCCACGGCGTAGGGCGAGTACTCGGGAACACGCACGACCTTCAGCCCGTGACGGGCGGCGGCGGCGAGGTCGACGTGGTTGTACCCAGCGCTGCGCAACGCGAGCAGGCGAACGCCGCCCTTTTGAAGCGCGGCCAGGGCCGCCTCGTTCACCCGGTCGTTGACGAAGGAGCACGCGACGTCGTGCCCCGCAGCCAGCGGCGCGGTCTCGCTCGTCAGGCGCGGTTCGACGAAGGTGAGCTCGTGGCCGACGCGCTCGTTCGCAGCGGTGAACGACTCGCGCTCGTAGCCATGTGTATCGAACAGCGCCACCTTCATCCGTTGGGTCGCCATGCACGTCGATACCACGATCAGCACTCGAGCCGGCCGAAGCCCTCCTTGCGCATCTGCACCCCCGATCTCCGCATCGGGTTGGGCTGAAAATTCGACAGCGATCCAACTTCCCATACCTTACCGATCAGGCCTGTAGCACTCAGGCCTTCACTCAATTCGGAGGTTTCATGTCGTCAACGAACTCGGTCGCGCACCCCCGCGCGACACCGGAGCTCTCGGAGTCTGTCTACGCACGCAGCAAGGACTACGTCCTCTACAAGGGCGACTCGCTCGCGCTGCTCGATCGCTTCGAGGATCAGACGTTCGACATGATCTTCGCCGACCCGCCGTACTTCCTGAGCAACGGTGGCTTTACTTGCGCGAGCGGTAAACGGGTCGCCGTGAAGAAGGGCGATTGGGACACCAGCAAGGGCATCGAGTCAGACCACGAGTTCACCTCGGCGTGGCTCAAGGCCTGCCAGCGCCTGCTCAAGCCCTCGGGATCGATCTGGGTCTCCGGCACGCAGCACGTGATCTTCTCGGTCGGCTTCGCCATGCAGCAGCTCGGCTACAAACTGCTCAACACGGTCACCTGGTACAAGCCGAACGCGAGCCCGCACCTGGCGTGCCGGTACTTCACGCACTCCACCGAGATCCTCGTGTGGGCCTCGCCCCCGGCCAAGGGCAAGCTGCAGCACAAGTTCAACTACAAGGACATGAAGGCGGCCAATGGCGGCAAGCAGATGCGCGACGTGTGGGCGCTGCCGAAGACCGGCGATGAAGAACTGGGGACTGGGGGGGAAGGTCACCTGTGGTCGATGACTTCGCCCAAGCCCAGCGAGAAGACGCACGGCCGTCACCCGACGCAGAAGCCGATCGCGCTGCTCGAGCGGTTGGTTGATGCGTGTACGGATGAGGATGCGGTGATTCTGGATCCGTTCTGCGGATCGGGGACGACCGGTGTGGCGGCGGTGGGTAAGGGCCGACGGTTCGTCGGCATCGATATGGACTCGACCTACCTGGATCTCACCAAGAAGCGGATCGACGCGATGAAGTGAGGGGCTGTTGGCCCCCCCCGACCCTTTCCCCGGAGGGGAGAGGGGGCTCAGGCCAAGAGCTGCTGGGTACGGCGCGCGACGAATTCCACCAGCGTGCGTACGCCGTACCCGGTGGCGCCCTTGTTGAAATACCCGCGCTCCTTGGGGCTCTGCGAAGGGCCCGCGATGTCGAGGTGGAGCCACGGCGTCTCGCCGACGAACTCCTTCAAGAACAACGACGCGCTGATCGCACCGCCTGCGCGGTCGCCCGCGTTCTTCAGGTCGGCCACTTCGCTCTTGAGCACGTCGCGCTGGTACTCGGTGATCGGCAGGCGCCAGAGATCCTCACCCGCGACGCGCGCTGACTCAGAGACGTCGTAGAAGAGCTGGTCGTCGCCGCCGAACGCGCCAGCGATGTAGTGGCCCAGCGCGATGATGCAGGCGCCGGTGAGCGTGGCGAGATCGATGATCACCGCCGGCTTGAGCTCGTTGGCGTACGCGAGGATGTCGCCCAGCACCAGGCGGCCTTCCGCGTCGGTGTTGGTGACCTCGACCGTCTTGCCCAGGCGCGAGACCAGCACGTCGCCCAGCCGGTACGCGTTGTGCGACGGCATGTTCTCGCAGGCGCCGAAGAACGCGTGCACGGGGAAGGGCGGCTGCATCTGCGCGATCACCTTCATCGCACCGAGCACCGCGGCCGAGCCCGCCATGTCGGTCTTCATGTCGAGCATGCCGTCAGAAGGCTTGAGTGACAGACCACCCGAGTCGAAGGTGATCGCTTTGCCCACGAAACACACCGGCTGGCGCCCGGCCGCTTCGGTCTCACGCGGGATCCACGAGAGCTGCACCAGCCGCGGCTCTTCGATGCTGCCCCGGGCCACGCCCAGGAACATGCCCATCTTGAGCTCTTCGATCTTCTTGCGATCACCGATCGCGATGTTGAGGCCGACCTCTTTGGCCATCTTCTTCGCTTCATCCGCGAGGATCGTCGGCGTCATCGTGCCCGCGGGCTCGTTGACGAGATCGCGCGCCCAGTTGGTGGCCTGCGCGATCGACTTCGCGTGTGCGACCAGCGCGTCGTGCGCCTTCTCCTTCTTCACGCCGTCGGGCAGGAACAGCGCGACCTTGTCGACCTTCGGCGCGTTCTTCTCGTCCTTGTTCTGGGTCTTCCAGCGATCGTACTTGTAGACACCCAGCTCGAAACCTTCGACCACGGCCTTCACGGCCTGCTCCAGCTCGCGCACCACGGGCAGTTGCACGCCGACCGACTTCGCCTTCAACCGCGTCGCCGTCTTCGCCGCGCGGCCACACGCCAGGCGCAGCAGCTCGGCGGTGAACTTCGCGCGCGCGCCCAGCCCCACCAGGATCACCCGCGTCGAAGGCGACTTGCCTTGCGTGAGGAACACGAAGGTCTGCTCCGCCTTGCCCTTGAAACCTTCCGCGGTCGCGGTCTTGAAGAGCAGGCCCTTGGTGCGTTTGTCGACACCTTGCAGCGCTTTGGGCGGGTTCTTCTTTTCGGTCAGATCAGTGTCGAAGACGGGGAAGACGAGGACGTCCGCCTTGGCCTTGGAGGCGTCAGTGGCAACGAGCGAAAAATTCATGGGGTACGACTCCTTCGGGGGGGCAAAAGCGCTGCGAACTGTAGCCAAGCGCCTATCAGGGGCCACAGGAAAGGACACCCCCGGGCCGCACCAGAGGTATGGTGCTCCGCAGTTGTATGTCCGCACTCCTGACGCACCTCACCGCGGTCGAACGTCTCGCCGCTCATGTCAACGCGCTCCCATCGGAGTTCGCCCGGGCGTTGGGGGAAGACCTCGAATACGCGCGCTTCGGCGCCGCGCTGCCCGAACTGCCCCGCTTCGGCGGCTGGTTTCAAGGCGTCGACACCTGGCTCGCGCGTGGACACCGGCCCCATTTCACCGAGCTGATGGCCGCCCGTTCGCCCGTGCACTTCGGGCTCAAGGCCGCTGAGCTGGTCTCGAACGGAGCGCTGATCGGCATCGACGCCGGGCTCGCCTGGTTGGCGGGGTACTTCACCCAGCTGTGTGTCTCCCGTTCGCTCGAGCCCGTGATTCAGAAGCTGCTCACGACCCAGCGTCAGCAGGGCGAGCCAGAAGCCACCGCCCGCGCGCGCATCGAGTGGGCGCAGTCACTCTTTTTCATGCAAGACCTCCACGGCAGCTCGTTGGTCGGCACGCCGGCCGTGCGCGCGAAGCTGCAGATCCGCAAGGCGAGCAGCGTGAAGGGCATCGGCCGCGGGTTCTACGAGCTCATCCGCGTCGCCTCGCTCGACGCGTTCGGCCAGGCCCCTTCGAAGACCGAGGTCGATGGTTGGGTGCGCGGGCTGTACATGTTCTCCCTCGCGCTCGGTTCACCCCTGGGCCGGCTACGTGCGTTGCCCACCGGGCACCTCTCCACGCGCGAGCTGTACCGTGGTGACGGCTTCGATGTGTTCGCCACCGTCGACGTCGGTCTCGAGCGCGCGCGCGAGCTGCTCACGGTGCTGGGCGGAATGATTCGCCGCAACAGCTGGACGCCCCGATCTCGCGGCCGCTTCCTCGAGCTGTGCCCGGAAGGTGCGCCTTCGCAGGTGGTGATGACCCGCCTGCTGCAGGGGCCGAATCATCCCATCGCCAGCGCGACCTGAATTACGGCTTTTCTGTAGCTGGGAATTACAGGTTCGCAAGGCGACGAGAGTCACCTCGCGACCGATACCCAGAGGTGCTCCCTCGGCTCCTGCTGCTGACCTGCCTCGCCTCTTGTGCTGGCTCGACGCTCGACGGCAGTGATCCCGAGTTCGAACAGGAACCCGACGAGTACGCCACGCGCGAGCAGGCGCTGGTGACCTGCGACTACCGGCCCAACACCGGCTACCGCGCAGGTACGCCTTTCGCGTTGACGCTGGTGACCGCCGACGGGCAGCCCATCGAGGTCAAGACGGCCAACGCCTACGCGGTGATGCAGGCGGCCGCGGCGTCGCAAGGCGTGCACCTTCGGGTCAACGACGGCTTCCGCAGCCCTGAGCAGCAACAGTATTTCTATTCCTGCTACGTGAACTGCAACTGCAACAGCTGCAACCTCGCGGCGCGCCCCGGGTACAGCAATCACCAGAGCGGTACCGCGCTCGATCTGAACACCAGCGTCGCCGCCGTCTACAACTGGCTGTCGGCCAACGGCGCGGCGTACGGCTTTCATCGCACCGTGCCCAGCGAGCGCTGGCACTGGGAATACATGGGCGGCGGGCCTGGTGGTGGGCCGTGCGTGCAGTCGTGTGACCGCTCCAGTGGGCCGTTCACCTTCAGCTGCGATGGGCCGCAAGCGAACATGACCTGCGTCAACGTGAACGAGCCTTCCGATCCTGACTCGTGGAACGACAACTACTTCTGCAGCGCGAAGGATCTGGGGCTGCGCTGGTCGTCGAATGGAGATCTGGCCGACATGGATTGCACGCCGGTGACCGAGGCCGCCGAGTTGTATTCCCCGGCCTGGAGCGACAACCGGCTTTGCGCCCCTCGCCAAAGCCCGTGGGCCTTCGATTATTCGAGTGCGGGGCCCCTCGCGGGCAAGAGCTGCGTGCACTGGAATGAGCCGGGCGATCCACACTCGTGGGGCGACAACTACGTCTGCAGCACCCCGGTGCACGAGTTCTCAGCGGGTGGCTTCACCTTCACGCAGAACGGGCCGCGCGCAGGAAAGACGTGCGTGAACGTGAACGAGCCGAGCGATCCCGACACCTGGTCTGACAACTACTTCTGCAGCGCGAGCGAGCTGGGCATGCAGTGGTCGTTCGCCGGCCCCATCGCGGGCATGGAGTGCACCAACGTCGCCGAGAGCGCCGAGTCGCAAGCCGCTGCGTGGGCTGACAACTACCTGTGCCTGCCGATCGGCCAGACCTGGCGTTTTACCTGGAGCTCCGCAGGGCCGATCGCCGGGAAGACCTGCGTGCGTTGGTTCGAGCACTCCGAGACCAGCGCGACGTGGATGGACAACTGGCTGTGCGTCGAAGAGCGCACCGTGGGCACGCCCGTCGCGCCTGCACCGGCCCCCGATCCGCGCCCCGCGCTTGAAGAGCCTGTGCCTTTGCCGATCGTCGCGCCTGAAGAGCCTCCCGTCGCGATGCACCTGCAGTCGGTAGGCTGCTCCGTCGGGTCAGCACAGCTCGCGATGTTTGCCGCGGTGGCCTGGCTGTGGCGCAAGCTCCGCAAGTGACCCTGCGCCGGGATCACAACAAGTTCATCCTTCAGCAGAAGGCGCGCTCGCTCGCGCACACGGGGGCTCGAACGGTGGGTGGTGCTTTCTGATCTCGGTTCCGTGCCACAGGCGGGCAGGCCTCTCCGCACGTCACTCGAGGGGCACCGGTGCACCAGTCTTCCGGCCACTCCGACAAAATGTAGGTCGATCGCCTCTTGACCGACATTTGGTCGTGAAAAGCGGTGCAACGGCGCACCAATTTCGGCGTTCGCGGTCTCCGTTTGGAGCTGGAACGCGGCTGCCTGGCCACGATTTACGGGACAAAAATGTCCTGACCGACATTTAGTCGGAGTGGCCGAAGACTCGTGCAGCCGGGCGTACGGGAGCGGCGTGCAAAGAGGCCTGTTCGATTGGAGCGCGAGTTGAGCAGTGAAAAGCCGCGCTTCGTGAAGGCGGCTTGCCTCACCAGACTTGTGGGAGCTGAATCACTTTCCATCGGATCGCAGCAGAGCGAGCCGGTCCTCCTACCACTCTGCGGCAAGGTTTAGTTCGACCTCGGCCTCGGGAAGCCACTTCGGTCGTCGACGTAAAGTAAATCTAGAACCGGCGGGTAAAACTATCTACTCGCGTCACGGCAGGCAGCTCACGGAGCAGGGCGGGTGAGCGCCAACTCGCCTTGCCGACTGTAGTCGATGGCCTCAGCCAGAATGCGCGCAGCCTCTTGCGGCGCGTGGAAGCCCATCGAGTTCTCCGCGTTGACGAAGTCCAACCGGAACTGCGCTTGCCGCTGCAGCTCCAGCACCGGGGCGAGCTTCTCTTCGGTCGCTCCGTTCTTCTTCGCGGTCTCCACGGCTTTGATGAGCTGCACCAGCGCGTCTTCGGCCCGGCCCATCAAGACGTGCGTCCGCTCCTGAATGATCGCCACCCGGCCGAGCAGCTCTGCCTCGGGAAAACGATGGCAGGTCTGGCAGGAGCGCGTGACGTCGAGCAGCGGGCTTCGCACATGGTGTGAGCTCACCTTCATCGCGCCTTCGCGCACGTACGGCATGTGGCAGTCGGAGCACGAGACGCCCGATCGCGCGTGAATGCCCTGGCTCCACATCTCGAACTCGGGGTGCTGTGCCTTGAGCACCTCCGCGCCCGTCTTCTCGTGCTTCCAGTCGTAGAAGCGGTGCCCATCGGAGAACTTCGTCTCGTTCCACGTGGCTTCGATCTGCTCAACCTTGAGGCCGCGCGACCACGGATAGGTCAGCGTCATCTTCGGCCCGCAGTAGTACTCGACGTGACACTGCCCGCAGACCATCGAGCGCATCTCCTGGCGTGAAGCGTCGATATTGGGCTCGTAGTCACGCTTTCGATCACCCTTGCGCCACCGCTCGATGGAAGGGAGGTGCGGCGTGGGCTCTTCACTGCGCGCCAGCGCCGCGATGCCCACGAAAAATCCCGGCTTGGTGACCCGCAGCCCCATGCCCTTGGGATCGTGGCAGTCGATGCAGGCGACCGGGTGCTCCACCAACTTGGTCGCCTCGCCGTAGGACAGCTTGCCCACGGCCTCGAAGCCCTTCATCAACTGCTCGCGGCCCGCGACGCTCTGCACCGGATCTTCCATGGTGCCCGCGGCTCCCTGCTTCAAGCCGGCCTGCCGATACGGAACCGTGGTGGAGGCGTGGCAGTGCAAACAGGCCCCGGATTGCGGCCGCTCGGTGACCCGCTTGGTGGCGCGCTGATCTTCGAGCATGTACGCGTGGCCCTGCCGCTGGTTGAAGTCGATGGCGAAGGCGTAGCCCGCGAAGATCTCCACCAGGCGCGGGTCGTCTTCCAGCCGGCTCAACGGCAACGCTTCACTGCCAGCGCCTCCGAAGCGGGTCGAATACCGATCGGCCGTGCGCAGGTAGGTGTCGTACTGCCGGGGAAAATTCTTCCCCCACTCGGCGGGGTTCACGGTCGCCTCAGTGAGCGTGACCACGTTGAAGTTCGAGGTCTTCGCTTCTTCCTGGCGCTCAGACACGTTGGCCGCGAGCGCCAGCACCAACGCAGTGGCCACTGCGGCGAGTACGGCGACGAGCACGAATCGGGACAGTTGAGACATGGGGGCTCCTGATTCAGCGAGTCGGGCCGTGCCCCACGGAAGCGTGGCAACGCACGCAGCCGTAGAGGTCGGCCTTCAGGGTGGGGTCGGTCGGTACGCCCAGGGTGCCGTGTTCGATGATCGCGCCCACCAGCGGCTCGTGGCAGCGCAAACAATTAGCCTCGAGCACCTTTGCGTTGCTGGGCTTGATCCGGATGGGCTCGGGAAAATCTTGCAGCGTGAAGGCCTTCGAGTGGTTCCACCCGTTGAGCGCCTTCACGTACAGCTTGGGGATGAGGCCGCTGTGCGGCAGGTGGCAGTCGTTGCAGACCGCGACCGCGTGGTGCGAACCGTGCCGCCACCCGTCGTACTGCTCACGCATGATGTGGCAGCCGACGCAGACCTCGGGATCGTTCGAGAGGTACGAGGTGCCCTTGGCCGCGACGAAGGTGTACCCGCCAGAGCCCATGAGTGCACCCACCAGCACGCCGGCGGCCACTGCGCTCCAGGCAGTCGCGTTCATGGAAGGCTGATGTTGCTCACTACGTCGGTCATTTGAGTGTTGACGGTTGCATTGGGCATGCCCGCCGCGAAGGGATTGACGGCCCAGGTCAGCGCATCGGTGATCGGGTTCGCGCCGTTCGCGTTGGTGAAGAGGCGCAGGTTGACCGTGCTGTTCCCACGGAAGGCGGCGCCCGAGTAGCTCGCCCGCGAAGTCATGGTGGTCGCGTCTTGCATGAAGATCACCGGCATCAACACCGCCTGAATGCCCGTGCTCAGTGAGGCCGTCTTGGCCGCTACGATGCCGAAGCCCAGGCCGCCCGTGGGAGCGGACATCGAGCCGAGCACGATGTCGCCCGAGATGGTCACCGGGCCGAACGCGAAGTCAGCGATGGTCTCCTGATCGGCGACGATGTTCACCGGCTGCAGTGGGTTTGCCAGCAGGTTGAGCGCGATGCCTCCGTTGCCGAAGCCGAACAACGAAGGCACCGGGTTCACCTGGCCCGGCATCAGGTCGGTGATCACGTAGGGGTACTCGGTCTCGTTGGGCGTGGTGATGATCTGGTAGCCGTTCTGCAACTGCTGGAGCAGCGCCGCCGGGTCGAGACCACCCGAGAGCGCGCCGGGATCGAGCAGGGAGATCTGCAGGTTCTGCAGCGCTGGCGGGCGGGGCAGGGTGATCGTTCCCCGCAGCGTGCCCAGGCCCGAGCCAGACGCGCCCAGATAGATGCGCACGTTCTCGGGGCCCGCCTTGAAGGGATCCTCGAGGTCGAGCTCGATGGTGGTCGTGGCCGACTGGTAATCGAGGAAAGGAATCAGCGCGCCGTCATCGTTGCGATCGGAGATCGCGCGGAGGCGGTGATTGCCCGTGCGCAGGCCGGTGAAGAGAAACGGGAGCTCGGTGGGCATGGCGGGTGTGCCCAGCTCTTTGAGCTCCTGGTTGCGAAAGAGGCCGACCTTCTTGTTCACCGCGAAACCACCGACCACTACCACGCCCGAGATGGTGCCCTTCGGCCCACCGGCGCGGATCCAGGTGCCTTCTTCGAGATCGCCGTCTTTGCCGTCGACCGACGCGAAGTACTTCACCTTGGTGTTCGAAGCGATGCTCAGCGTGATGGGCGACTCACCAGAGACGCGGCCCAGCGAGCTGGTGCGAGGGTCTTCGCCGTTGGTGCTGTAGAAGATCGTCGCGGGCCGCTCCGACTCGAAGGTGATGGTGATCTCACCATTGAAGGGGCCAGCAGGGGGGCTCGCCTTCACGCGCGGAGGACCGAGCTCGGCGTCGGGCTCGATGAGCAACGGGCCGGGCTTCTGCCCACAACCAGACGACGCGAGTGCTGCAACGAGTACGAAGATCGGGACGCGCATTTTCGGCGCGCATTCGGCTCGCCCACCCAGCGAAAGTCAACTCAGCGCATGATGTCTGCTTCGAGTTGGGCGCCCGTGCGCTCCAGGCCGTTCTTCACCTGCTCAGGCACGGTGTCGGCCAGCTCGCAGGTCGGCGCCAGCGCAGCGAGGTCAGCCATGTCGGAGAGGGGGCATCGGCGCGCGGCGAAAGTCACGCGCACGTCGCGCACGTGTTCATCGCCGTTGAGCAGGGTCACCATGCACTGGGTGAGCACCAGCCCCTCGCCGGTGTTCCAGGCGGTCCACGGGCTGATGATGATGCCGCTCTCTTCGTTGGTGTCGCGCACGCCGCCGCAGTTCTTCTCGGTCGCCGTCACCGCGCGCGCGAAGAGGTCTCCGGGCTGCTTGGTGCTGAAGTACGGCTGCGGCACCGTCCACGATTGCAGCGCACAACCCGCCAAGAGAAAGAGGCCAGCCCACCTCATCGGCGCTTCCTCTCAGACAGGTCGCTGTTGACCAGCGGTGAAAAGAAGCAATCCTTCTTCGTGTACTCATCGAACGAGAACGCAAACCGGTAGCTCGCCGCCGAGCGCTGGTTGCAGTCGGTGCGCTCACAGAACCGGCAGGAGACGCCGATGGGCACGGCGTCTCGTTTGAGGTCGGTGGTGGGCAACCCGTACGCCAGGTACTTCGAGTTCTCGGCGTGAGTGCCCAGGCCGATCGAGTACGCCGTGCCGCGCACGATGGTGCCTTCGATGGGCTGCAGCTGCACCTTGGCGAAGTCGAAGTACGTCGTGCCGTCGGGCATCGCGGAGTACTGCCGCGTCAACTGCGAGGGGTTCAAGAACGCGAGGTGCACCGCCCACTTTCCGCAGTTGCCGGTGGAAGCGAACTTGATGCCCGTGCCCGAGTAGCGCTTGCTGATGTTGCCGGCGATGTCGGTGCGGATGAAGTGAAACGGCAGA
This sequence comes from Archangium sp., assembly GCA_043773025.1. Taxonomy (GTDB): domain Bacteria; phylum Myxococcota; class Myxococcia; order Myxococcales; family Myxococcaceae; genus Archangium_A. Next base: position 6,103 of record JAYVFP010000325.1, on the reverse strand, counting down.
CCCTTGCGCTTGGCGTCGGCCAGGTTGCAGACGCGGTGCGCGACGGTCTCGTAGGTGGTGCCGAAGATCGAAGAGAGCAGCTCGATGTCGTAGCGCGTGCGCTGCACTTCTTTGAAGAAGTCGCCGTACGGCAGCATCAACGCGCCTGCGAAGTAGTTCGCGAGGTTCACCTTGATGAGCCGCGGCGTCTCGGCGTGTTTGGTCTTCGCTCCGACGATGCGCTCGACCAGGCGCGTTTTGTCGAGGGTGAGCAGCCCCAGCGTCGCGGCGATCTGAAACTTGAGCGGCTGCTCGGTGAGCGTGGGCGAGAGGTCGAGCCGCTTCTCTTCCATCGAGAGCCGCCGCACCACCGAGCTGCCTTCGGGTGCCGCTGCGATGCGCGTCACGATGCCGAAGCGCGCCTCGAGCATCTTCATCAACACGCCGGATCCCAGAATGCGATCGTTGCCGAAGTCTTTGCGCAGCGACTCGGCCTCTTCCTCGAGCTCGGGGAAGTAGTTCTGGTTCGCCTGGAGAAAGTCAGAGACCTCGTCGAAGGGCGAGTAGTCGAGCCGCGCATCGCCGGGGCCCGCCGCCGAGCGCCCGCGCTCTTCGCTCGAGAGCTGGGCCATCACGTTCTCGAGCTGCGAGCGGGTGTTCTTGTAGAGATTGAACAGCGCCGCGACGGTGCCGGCCAGCTTGGGCTCGGCCGAGAGCGACTGCAGCGAGTCTTGATCGAGATCGAGTGTCTTGAGCAGCGGCTCGTCGAGCAGCTTGGCCAGCGCCTCGTCGACGCGGCCCTCACCCAGCTGCGCCATGAACTCTTCGGGATCGACCTGGAAGAAACGCAGCGCCTTCCACAAGAGCGGGAAGGGCGTCACGCGCTTCCCCTTCTCGATGAGGTTCAAGTACGCGGGGCTCACGCCCAGCTCCCGTGCGCAGTCCGTCTGCTTCACGTTCTTCGACAGCCGCACCGCGCGAAGGCGGTGCCCGACGTTGGCGTTGAGCGCGTTCTCGTTCACGTGTGAATCAGCTCAGCCGACTTCCAGCAACTCGATGTCGAAGACGAGCGTGGAGTTCGGGGGAATGACCGGCGGGTACCCACCGGCGCCGTACCCGAGCTCGGGGGGAATGGTGAGCTTGCGGCGGCCACCGACCTTCATGCCGGCCACGCCCTGATCCCAGCCCTTGATGACCATGCCGGCGCCGAGCTGGAAGTCGAACGGCTCCTTGCGATCGCGGCTCGAGTCGAACTTCGAGCCATTGGTGAGGGTGCCCGTGTAGTGCACGGAGACCGACTGGCCCGGCTTCGCTTCTGCGCCGGTGCCGACCTGAATTTCTTCGATTTGAAGAGGCATGGGCCCACACCCTACCAAAGGGTCAAGCACTACGCAGGCAACTCAGTGATCCCCTGAGCCAACAACGCGATGCCCTTCAAGTCTTCGATCGCCTCCCCAAGATACGGCGCGGCAATGGCGAACGCAGTCGCAGGCACTTCACCTCTGAGTTGATCGAGCAACGCCCGATCACGAGCCACGCGACTGAGCTCGAGCTTCGCCAGCACCTTGAGCTTTTCCAACCCGGACTTCATCGGAGCCGTCTGCTCGAGCGTGAGCGAGTCGGGATCCACGAAGCCATCGGTGCGAACCCAGCTGCGATTCAAAATGAAGCCAGCGAACGGCAGCCCCATGCCCGTGATGCGATCGCGGAAGTACCGGGCATCGGCGAGCGCCGCCTGATCGGGGCTGGTCACCAGCAGAAACGAAGCATCCTTCGAGGTGAGCAGCGACCGAACGCCTTCCGCATGCGCGCGCATCGGCCCGAACATGCCGCCCATCGCGCCGAGGAACTCTTGAATCTCTTCGAAGAACTCCTTGCCGAAGATCTTGTTGAAGACGGTGCCGATGAGCTCGGTGGCCTTCTTGAAGATGCCGCGCGTCTTCGAGGGCATGAACAACGAGAGAATCCGCTCATCGAGAAAGCGCGCGAGCTTTCCTGGCGCCTCGAGGAAGTCGAGCGCGTTGCGAGCGGGCGGGGTGTCGAGCACCACGAGGTCGTACTTGCCACTCTGCGACAATTCGTAGAGCGCCTCGGCGGCGGTGTACTCCTGCATGCCTGCGACGAGCTCAGAGAGGTGCTTGAACAACCGGCTGTCGAGAATGCGCTGCGCCTGCTCGGGCGTCGGGGCCATGCGCCGCACCAGGCTCTCGAACACCACGTCGGGGTTGAGCATCCACGCGTCGAGCGAGCCGCGGGTGACGCCCGCCTCGAGCAGCCGCTCCTTCGAGACGGACGCAGGTTCGCGCATGTTCTGGGAGAGCCCCATCGCCTGCGCGAGGCGTTTGGCCGGATCGATCGTCAGCACCAGCACCCGTCTTCCACGCCGTGCCGCCGCCAGGCCGATCGCAGCCGCGGTGGTGGTCTTGCCGACGCCCCCAGCGCCGCAGCAGACGATCACCTTCTTCTCGAGCACCAGCCGGCCCAGGTCGGGGGTCATGCGCGCGACCTTACCCTCTTGGCCTCAGTGACACCTGGAGTGAACAGGGCCCTGGGGCCTGCGCGCTCCATGTGTAACGAAATCAAAGCGCTGTTCCGGGTGGTTGCATGTCGGCACCACGCTTGCTCAGGGCTTGCGCATGCGCGCGATGGTGCTGGCCGGTTCGATGGTGCTCCTCGCCTGTGAAGGGCGTGCCGGCGAGTTCGGCGAACAACCTCAAGCGCCGCAACAGGTGGTCATTCGCGATCGGAGTGGACCTGAGTTCGTCTCGTTCACCTGCTCGTCGAGCACCGTCGCGACTCGTCAGTCGTTCACCTGCAGCGCCGAGGCACGTCACCCTTCGCAGGAAGCGCTCCGCTGCACCCTCGATGCGGGTGATGGGCGGGCGGCGATCGAGCTGGGTGACTGCTCGTCTTCGAAGAGCACCACGCTGCGCTACTCGAGCCCGGGCGCGACCCGGATCACGCTGACGGTCAGCGATGCGCAGACCCGGGTGACCGCACGCGCGCTGACGGTGCAGGTGACGGGGCTGCCCAATCAGCCGCCCGAAGTCGTCGGTCTGACGGCCTCGCAGATGTCCGGGCTCGCTCCTCTGCAGACCACGCTGAGCTGGAGTTCGACTGATCCCGAAGGCGATCCGGTGACGTGCGCGGTCGACGTCGGCGCTGACGGGACCATCGAACACGCTGCAGTCGATTGCGCGACCGCGACGCTCGCCCTGCGCAGCGTGGGTGCGATTCCCGTGAAGGTGATCGCGACCGACAGCGGCGGTCTTGCCAGTGATCGCACGGTGACGTTGACCGTCGAGCCACCCACGGCAGATCTGCGCATCGAGTCGGTGGAGTTCGGCCAGACCATCATGAAGGCGGGTCTCGAGCTGGTCGCCGACAAGCCGGCGCTGCTCCGGGTGATCGTGTTGGCCAATGAAGCGGGCCTGAGCACGGTCGTGGAGGTCGAGGCGAAGCAGGGCGCGACGGTGCTCGGCAAGCAGCAGCTCACCGGGCCCGCTGTGGTTCCGCTCGCCGCCACGCCGGACGATCTCTCGAAGTCGTTCCGCTTCATGATGCCGCGGGCGTGGTTGGTCGCGGGTGTCACGCTGAGCATCGAGGTCGATCCGCAGGATGAAGTGCTCGAGGCCGATGAGGTCAACAACGCTCGGGTGATCAATCCCGCGATGGGGCGCGACAACGTGCTGCACCTGACGTCGGTGCCCGTGGTGATGGGCGGTCAGACCGGCGAGCCCCTCGACCTCGACGAGACCGTCACGCGGCTCTGGCCGGTGAAGGCGGTCGAAGCGAAGACCCGCACGCCGTACACGTACGCAGGCACGCTCTCTGCGACGACCACGGCAGGGTGGGCGCAGCTGCTCGGTGAGATCGCGCAGACCGCGGGCGCCGACGGGAGCAACCGCGCGTACTACGGCTTCGTGAAGCCCGGCTTCAGCAGCGGTGTCGCGGGCATCGGCTATCTGGGGCAGCACGCGGCGATCGGGCGTGATGACTCCACGACCGTGGCTGCGCATGAGCTCGGTCACAACTTCGGCATCAACCACGCACCCTGTGGCGGCGCCGGCGGAGCGGATTCCAGCTACCCGTACCCGAACGCGCAGATCGGCTCGTGGGGCTTCAACGGTACGCAGCTGCTCTCACCCACGCAGTACGTCGACGTCATGAGCTACTGCTCGAGCACGTGGGTCAGCGACTACAACTACGCCAGGGCGCAGCGGCACATGGAGACCGGGCCGACCTTCGATGCAAACGCAGTGCTCCCCTCGGTGCTCGCGGAAGATGCGGTGCTGATCTCGGGGCGCATCACCGCGAGTGGCGCGTCGCTCGCTCCGATCTACCGGATGCACGCGGTGCCGACGGCGCAGGTCGACTCCGACACCCGGCTGGTTCTTTCGCTGCGAGATGGGCGGCGCGTCGAGGTGCCGGTGAAGTTGATGGAGCTCGCCGAAGGCGACGAGCTGCACTTCTTCGCGGTGATCCCGTGGCAGGGGGCGCTCTTCAAGCTGGCTGTCGCCCGCAATGGAGTGGTGCTCACGACGCGAGAGCCCGGTGAGTTGCCGCTGCCTACGCAGGTCGAGCTGCACCGGGTCGATTCGAAGACGATTCAGGTCGCCTGGCCGGGAGTGGCCACGGCGACCATCGCTCACCTCGGGGCTCAGCGGACGACGCTGACGATCGGCGCGCAGAGTGGGGTGCTGGTGCGCACCGATGGGCTGGAAGGCGGTCAGTTCGAGGTGAGCCTTTCGAACGGCCTGCAGACGCGCACAGCTCTCCTGCGCGACTGACCCCACCGTCTCATTCGACGCCCACGTCGATGAGTCGGGCTTCACCATCGTGCTGGTGTTGGCGCCGGTGTATGCAGGCCGTGCTGGGTTCAGTCCTCTTCCGACCGGGCGGTGGTCACGGCGTGCTCGAGCGCGGGGACGAACTCCGAAGCGTGGCGAGCCAGGAACGCTCGCGTGCGTTCGAGGTCGGCGCCCGCTTTGATCAACTCGATGACGTCAGCTCGGTCCTTCGCGCGGGGTGACTTGAGCTTCAAGTACAGCAGCACCTCGATGGGCGCGACCTCCAGCACGAGGTCGGCGGCTGGCAGGGCAGCCGTGAGGAAGGGCTCTTGTTGCGCCGACAGGTGGTCGACGACGACGCCGTTGGCCTGAATGGGAACACCTGGCTTCATCGTGACGAGTCCACCTGCGTGATGCTCGAACGCCTCATCACCAACGAAGAAGTCGACGTCGCGGGTCGCGCGGGGGTGCCCATGGGCACCGACTGCCAGCCCTCCCACAATCCAGTGGCGAACGCCCAACCGGGAAAGCTGGGCAGCAGCCGCCCTCATCGCGTCGAGCACGCTGCTCGAGACGACGCCCTCGAGGAGACGCAAATCGGGTTCCGCTCCGGGACGATTCATTCGGTTCCCCATCGCTGAATAGTGCGCGCGTGCAAGCACCTCCAAAGTGTACTCCGAACCCCGCGGTGGAGCGCACGAGGCCTCTGCCGCTGCTCAGGGCGGGGCCCTTGCAGTCAGGTTCTCAAACGCAGCAGGGAGCGCTCTCGAAGCTGGCCGTCGCGCGCAATGGAGTGGTGCTCACGACGCGAGAGCCGGGTGAGTGGCCGCTGCCTGCGCAGGTCGAGCTGCACCGGGTCGATGCGAAGACGATTCAGGTCTCCTGGCAGGGAGGGCCCATCAGCAGCAGCGTCGCACGTCGCAAAGACGTCAGCAGTTCAGGCCAGGCCAGTGCATGGCGGAGCCCCAGAAGATGTGACTGCAACAGCGCCGACCGCGAGAGCAATGACGATACCGATGAAGCTGATGGCCACTGCAACTGTAGAGGCGGCGCTGTTTGCAGCGGTCACGCAGAGTTCGAGACTGCGGAGAGCGTCGACGAGGGACTCTTCAAGGAGCCCTTCGGCTTTCTCGCACGCCTGCGGAGCCAATACCCAGCGGCGAAGACGAGCCACACCCCGGGCGCGTCGAGGGAGCCACAGCCGCAACCCACGGAGTAATCCACGCTGCTTCTCGCCCCCCCGTCGAGCGAGCCGGTGCCGCCGTCGAGCGAGCCGGTGCCGCCGTCGAGCGAGCCGGTGCCGCCGTCGAGCGAGCCGGTGCCGCCGTCGAGCG
>JAYVFP010000324.1:0-24858 GCA_043773025.1 Archangium sp. | reverse complement strand
CAATCACCGGTCTCCCCGAGCGCAGTCGAGGGGGCACTTACCGCCCGAAGGCGAGGTAATCCCTCGACTCCGCTCGGGATGAACGGTGAGCGCTCCTTTTTTCGATCAACCCTGCGAGCGCAGTCGAGGACCGGTGTGAACGCGGCCAACCGATCATCTTCACTGTGGCGAGGCAGCAGTCCCTGCAATCGCCCTGCGCTTACGCCGTAAGTGGCTCCATGAAAGTCTGCATCGTCGGCGCCTCGGGCAGGTTGGGGAAGTACATGGTTCGCCACTCGTTGGCGCAAGGCCACGAGGTTGTCGCCGTGTGCCGTGCCGCGAGCGTGGGCAAGCTCGCTGAGTTCGACAAGCGCATCACCATCGTGCCCGGCGCGACCGACGACCGAGAGGTCATCAAGTCAGCGGTGCAGGGCTGCGACGGGGTCCTGGTGGTGCTCGTACCCTGGGGCGTTCACGGCTACTCGTCGGGGACAGCGCAGGCCGTGCTCGACTTCGCGGAGCCCGGCGCCCGGCTGATCTTCTCGTGTGGCTGGCACATCACGCGCGATGGGAAAGACGTCTACCCGTGGCTCCTCCGGGCGATCGTGAAGGTGTTCGGGCCCGTTGCCCGGCTGTTTCGATTCGCCGACATCGATGATCAGGTCGAAGCCTGCCGGCGCATCTTCGAGAGCCCCACGCGGTGGACGGTCGTGCGGGGAAGCGATCTCGAAGAGGGCGAATCCCAGGGCCTGCCGGTGTGGGGTCGCCACGTCGGCGAACCGAAGCTCACCAGCAACCTCACGCGCCGGGTCGACTTCGCCTTGTTCATGGTCGAGGCGCTGAAGAATGACGAGCTCGTGCAGGAGGCCCCCGCGATCGTGAGCCGGGCGAGCGCTTCTGCCATTGCGGCAGCGCCTTCCTGATCAACGACTTCACGGAAGCTGATTGATGAACGGCCCGTCGGGCGTGTCAGCGATCACATAGCTGCCAGCAAAGAAGAGCGCGCGCACCGTCGTACCCACCGGCAACCCATCGCTGTCATCAGTGAAGGTGACACCATTGTCGTCGCTGGTCTTCAGACCGCCGTCGCCGCCCGCGTAGAAGCGCGTGCCTTCGGCTGCGTAGAACAGCACGCCATCGGCGATCGGGGTGGCGGAGGGACGAAAGGTGTTGCCGTAGTTGTCGCTGCGCTGCTGGCCATCCATCGCCGTCGACACCAGCACCACGGGGCCACTGGCCGCGAGCGCCGCCACTGCACCGCGCAGCGAATGAGCCGTCCACGTCGCGCCGAGATCCGCCGACTCGAACAGCGCGCCATTCACACCTGACGCGAAGAGCTTCTGCTGAGCCGGGGCCGCGACGAGGCGGGCGAGGGGCGCGGTGAAGAGCGGCGTGTTGGCAGCGCTGCGGCGAACCCAGGGCCCAGCGAGCGAGGCCGACGCAGAGAGCCCACCGGTCGTGGCCAGCAGGTAGTCGTTCGACTTCTTCACCAACAACCAGGTCGGGTTGGGCGGCGCTGTCGTCACCTGCGCCCAGGCTCCATCGTACGGCTTCACGTAGAGCCCACCGGCTGCGGTGCCCGCCGCGGTCATCACCAGCGCCTGGTCGACGCGGTTCAGCGAGGTCGGCTTCTGATCGCCCATCAACGGCGTGGTGACCGGCACCCAACGCGTCTCAGTGGCGGCCAACGAGACCAGCCCTTGATCGCTGGCCACGAACAACACGTTGTCGAGCACCGCCGCGCCCCGCACCCGCGCGCCGGTGGGCCAACCCGTGGTGCGCAGCGTGAAGCGGTCGTATTCGATGACCTTCGGCCCTGCGTCGAACAGACCCGCATCGACCCGCATGGGCGCGCCGGCATCGGGTTCTCCCGCGGTGCCCTCGCAGCCGATCAACGTCAGGGCACAGCACCAGGTGAAGAGAAGTCGCATGGCGCGGATGGTATTCGCTCCCTCGCAGCGCGCGAACTGGCTTCACACCGGTAGGATCTCGAGCAGCGGGTGCTCGCCTTCGACAGTGACGCCGCTGCGCAAGCGGCCACCCTGGCCGCACGTCGTCAGAGAGCCGGTCGGCCGGTCGACATGCGCGACACCCAGGTCGCAGGGATTGCGCTCGCCCGCCGAGCGGCGCTGGCCACCCGGAATGTCCGCCATTTTGACGACCTCGCGCTGAGGGTGGTCAACCCGTGGGGCTGACCTTGGAGCTCAGCGTGAGACTTGCTGAGCCAGAAACGCGCCCAGCTCGACCGCGCCGGGCGCGAGGTTGCCTTTCTGTTCGATGGTCGCAGAGATCGCGCTGACCGAAAGCTTCGTACCGCAGTTGGCGACCAACCCCTGCTCGACGAGCGAGAGGTCGACGTCACCCTCCGTCATTTCGGGGCCACAACCACTGAGCTCCGCTACGCGGAGCATGGCGTGAAGGCTCATGAGAATTTTCTCGACTCCGCGTTGCACGAAGTCCTTCTCTGAAACGGAAACGACCTTTTCGCATCGCTCGCGGGCCTGACTTCGGGTCCCCTCGAGGATGGCAGGGTTTGATCGATCACCTGCGTCGTGTGCCACCTCATGAAACGCCGCAGCCAGCGAGCCACCAGATTGCTTGGAAACTCATGATGGGGCGACACAACTGCCGCCCCCTCACGGTGCAAATTCACGAACTCAGGGGGCGACGCAACGCACGTTCCAAGCCGCGCGGGTGTTCGGCGGCGTCGAGTACGAAGCCTGGAAATAGATGGCAAGTTGGTCGTTCGCGCCGATGCTGATGGCCGTGGTGGTGCTGCAAGTGGCGGTACCCGTTCCACCGCCCGCTGCGTTCGGGTTGAATTGGCAGAGGTCGGTCACGCTGCTGACGCCGCCGATGCCAAGGCCGGTCGGGTTCGAGTAGACGACGAGCCGGGCGCCGAGCCCGACGAAGCCGATTGGCGCGTTGGTGAGTGCACCCTTGAACGCGACTGAGGAACAAGTGCTCCCGGCGGGAACGAGGAGCGTGCCGACGTCGCCTACCGTACTCGCGAAATTGACCGGCGCACCGCCGCCCGAGATGGCCCAGCACGTGTGCGCGCCCGGCGGGGAGTTGGTCGTCTGAGTCGATCCTGACGTGCCGGAAAAATTGAAGACGAGACCGGCTGGGCCGGTGGCTCCCGTGGCTCCGGTCGAACCCGTCGCTCCGATCGCCCCGGTAGGACCAGTCAGTCCCGCTGCGCCATTCGCACCCCGGGCCCCGTTGCATACAAAGAAAATGCCGCCGTCGTTCTGGGTGATGGCAACACCCCCTGCGTCGCAATTTGCGCCAGCCGCTTCGGCCGCGACCTCAACGTTCTTGCCCGTTGTGCCGACTGTCCCCATGGTCCCTGGCGCGCCCATCGCACCTGGACTGCCCATGGCACCCTGAGCACCACCAGGTCCCGTCGCACCCGTCGGACCCTCTGTTCCAGCAATACAACCCGCTAAAAAACTCAGCAACCGATCACAGCGATTCTCATGATGTCCTTGGGCTCATCCGGCAAATGCCGGGGCCTGAGACTGAGCAGTTGCGGTACGGGAAACCAGAAGTTTCACCTGAGAGAGGTAAGGAACCGCGTGTCGAATTTGACTCAGTTGCGGAAAGTTCCGCGGTCGCATCTCGCTTCGTCCGGCTCGGGAGGCTCATCGACGCAGCCGCGCTAAATCTAGAACGAGATGCGGCGAGAAGTGGGCTGGGGTCCATCACCTTCGCCCCCCCCGCAGCCAGCCCCGCACCTCTTCGATGTCTGCGTGCAGCAGGTCCGCCTCGGTGCTGGTGAAGTCGAAAGGACAAGAAGAACAACCGTGAATCCTCGCCGCGCCCCAACTCGAGGTGACGCTCTTCGGAACCAACGAGCCCATCGTGAGGCTGACCGCGCTCCACTTCACGTATGCGGGGGCGGGGACCCTGGCGTTGGCGGTGCGGCTCCACGAGGTGCGAGCGGGGCAATGGCGCTCGCTGGCGCTGGCGCGGGTGTCGTGTCTGTCGCCGTGGGTCGCGATGGTGCTCGCGATCGCCTGGGCGGCCAATCAGTACTGGCCGCAGGTGCCTGCGTTGATCGTCCCCGACATGGTGCCTACGCACGGCGCGCTCAACGCGTTGGGGTTCGTGTGGTGTGGGCACCTCGCCTGTTGGCTGCGGTGGAGGCTTCCCCCTCCCTCACCTTGACGCGAATGCGTGGCCCGTCACCACATAGTGTACCATCTGCGGGTGCCCCAACGCTTCGTGGCGCTCCTGTGTGTGACGGCCACAGTCGCCTTTGGTCTTCCCCCCATCATCACCGTGGCGCCGACGGTCAACGTCGCGCCGCACCAGGTGACGCTCTCGTGGACCACTGACCTCCGGGCCAGCACCGAGGTCTATTACGGCCAGTCATCGGTGGCGGCGTACACCGCGTACCCCTTCTCTTCCGTCTACGCGCCGGTCGCCGGGTCCTCGCACAGCCGCACGCTGGCAACGCTCCCCGCGGGCACCTGGTACTACCGCGTGCGCGCGACCGAAGCGGGCGGCGAATCGGTGGTCTCGAATGAGGGCACCTTCGTGGTGCCGCCGCTCGGCGAGAACGACCCGCTCGGCCAGCTCGTCATCGCGGGCTCGGTCTCGGCGTTGAAGCGCTCCGGCACCACGCTCTACGCAGGCGGCTCGTTCACTTCAGTCGGTGTGCGTACCGGGTCGGGCCTCATGGTCGGCGACCTCACCGGCGTAGGAGCGCCGCTCACCGGTCAGCCGCAGGTGAGCGGCACCATCGAAGTCGCCGTCTCGGACGGCGCGGGCGGCTTCTTCATCGGAGGAAACTTCACCTCGATTGCCGGCGTTCCACAGGGTCGCCTCGCGCACATTCTTCCCGACGGAGGGCTCGACCTGCGCTGGCGGCCGACGATCGCCTCGTTCCAGGTGGTGACCATGGTGCTCTCGGGCGGCCAGCTCTTCATCGGCGGCAGCTTCTCCAGCGTGAGCGGCCAGCCGCGCAGCAACCTCGCGGTGCTCGACCCCGTCACCGGCGCGGTGTTGCCGTGGTCGGTGAACGCGAGTTCGACGGTGCGCTCGCTCGCGGTCGTGGGGAGCACGCTGTACGTCGGCGGCAACTTCAGCTCGCTCGGCGGGCAGGCGCGCATCAACTTCGGCGCCATCGACATGCCCAGCGCCACCGTGCTGCCCTTCGCACCCAACGTTTCCGGGACGACGTACAGCATGGCCGCCTCACCCTCGACGCTCTACGTCGGTGGCAGTTTCACCCAGGTCAACGGCGCCCCCCGCAGCAACCTCGCGGCGTTCGACCTCGCGACCGGCGCGCTGCTGGCCTGGGCGCCGGGCGTGAGCGGCCCCGTCTACACGGTGGCGCTGCAGGGCAACACTTTCTACGTCGGCGGCGCCTTCATCACCCTCGCCGGGGCGCAGCGCCCCTTTGTTGGTGCGGTCGATGCGACGAGCGGCGCGGTGCTGCCCTGGAACCCATCGGCCAACACCGTCGTCTACAGCCTCGCGCTGCAGGGCACGCAGGTCGTGTTGGGTGGGCTCTTCACCACCCTCGGCAACACCCCGCGTAATCGCGCGGCGGTCGTCGATGCCACCACCGCGGCGATCTCGAGCTGGAGCCCCAACATGAGCGCTGAAGTGCGCGCGGTCGCCCTCGGCGCGGGCAACGTCTACCTCGGCGGCACCTTCGTCACCGCAGGCACCGGAGTGCCGCGCAACAACCTCGCGGCCATCGACGTCACTTCGAACACCCTGCTCCCGTGGAACCCCAACGCCAGCGGCACCGTGAGTTCGATGGTGCTCGCTGGCAACACGCTCTACCTCGGCGGTCAGTTCGCCAATCTCGGCGGCACGTTGCGGCGCTTCGCGGGGGCGGTCGACGCCACCTCTGGCGCGTTGCTCCCCTGGAACCCTGACTGCAACAACAGCGTCTTCACGTTGCGCCTCGTCGGCTCGAGCGTCTTCCTCGGGGGCGGGTTCACGACCGTGGGGGGCATCGCCCGCCGTTCGCTCGCCAGCGTCGATGCCACCACGGCAGCCCTCGACATGGCGTTCGACCCGAGCCCCGACAACTTCGTCACCGCCATCGCGAATTCGGGCAACACGCTGTACGTCGGTGGCTCGTTCACCACCATCGCCGGTGCACCGAGAAATCGGCTCGCCATGCTCGGCACCACCGGCGCGCTCGACACCGTGTTCGACCCCAACCCCGACGGCGCCATCAACACGCTGGTGGTGAGCGGCACCACGCTCTACGTCGGGGGCGCATTCATCAACATCGGCGGCGGCCCGCGCGGTCGTATCGCAGCGCTCGACGCGACGACGGGCGCCCTGCAGGCGTGGAACCCGGGGAGCGACGGCACGGTGAACGTCATCGTTCCGCAGACCATCGCGCCGCAGGTCGTCTACGTCGGCGGCTCGTTTGGGACCATCAACAGCACCTTGCGCAATGACCTGGCGTCAGTCCACCTCGCCACCGGCGCGCCGTTCGCATGGAACCCGGGCACGTCGGGCACCATCGTGGCCATCGAGGTGGCCTGCCCGCTCATTCACGTCGGCGGCAACTTCAACGCTGCAGGCACCGTGTCGGGCCAGGGCATCGCCACTTTTCAGCCCACGGGCTGTGGCGCAGTGGCAGGGGCCCCGACCGTCAGCACCAACGCGGCGACCAACGTGCTCACCACGACGGCCCAGCTCAACGCCTCGACCGTGCCCAACAGCACCACGACCACGGGCTGGTTCCGCTACGCCACGACGCCGCCTTCGAGCTGCGACGAAACCTTCGGCGTGCGTGCCCCCAGCGCGTCGATATCGCTCGGCGCAGGCACGACACCCGTCGCCTCGAACGTCAACCTCGTCGGGTTGCGCGCGGGCACGACGTACAGCTTCTGCGCGATTGCGCAGAACTCGGGCGGGCTGGGCTTCGGCGCGCTGCTCACCTTTGCCACGCAGACGGTGGCGCAGGGCGCGGGGTGCACGCTCGACCAGGAATGCACCACGGGCTTCTGCGCGCAGGGCACCTGCTGCGACCGCGCGTGCGATGGCGGCACCTGCGAGGGCTGTGGGGGCGGCTCTTGCGCGCTCCTCCCCGCCATCATCGCGTGTCGACCCTCAGCGGGTGTGTGCGACCTGAGCGAGGCCTGCACCGGCAGCGCTGCGGCATGCCCGGTTGATTCGTTTTTCGGCGCGGGAACCATGTGTCGAACCTCATCAGGCATCTGTGACCCCGCCGAGCAGTGCTCGGGCTCGAGCGCGCTGTGCCCCAACGACGCGCTCGCCGACGCAGGCAGGGTGTGTCGCACCGGCACGGGGCCCTGTGATGCCGTCGAGACCTGTGACGGCGTGGCCACCACGTGCCCCACCGACGTGCTCTCGACGATTGGCTCGGCGTGTCGCGCCGCGGCCGGTGGCTGCGATCGCGCGGAGACGTGCTCTGGCTCGAGCGACGCGTGCCCGGCAGACGAGCTCCAGGACGCGAGCGTGCCGTGCCGCGCGTCGATGGGGCGGTGTGACTTCGCGGAGACCTGCAGCGGCCAGGAAACGCTCTGCCCGGCAGACACGTTCGAGCAGGACGGGCTGATGTGCGCGATGGCGTCGACGTGTCAGACGGGCTTCTGCGTCGCAATGAGCGTCGACGCGGGGGTGGATGCAGGGGTGGGAGACGCAGGACTCGAGGACGCAGGCGTGGTGGACGCGGGCCTCGACGATGCCGGCACTGTGCCTGACGCGGGCGGTCCGGTGGAGCCGGCCGACGCAAGCAGCCCGGTCGACGGCGGCCCGCGGGGCCCTCCGAGCCGCTACAACGTGGGGTGCACCTGCGCGACGGTTGAGCCATCGGCGCTGCTGCTGTTCGCCCTCGCGCTCATCGTCAGGCGCGGCGCTTCGAAGCGCTCGCGGTGAACGGAAGCGGGCACGGAGTCTCAAATCGAACTGCACGGCAGCGCTCCGACGATCGCCTCGATGGGTCGGCCTTCGACGCCCTCGCGCGTAGGACTCGAGCATGGGGCTTGCGACAGGGGGAGCAGGGGTGGTGGGGGTGGTGAGGAGGGCCGGTATCTGGTGCTGGCAGGCCGTGGCGACGGAGGCAGGGCGGGACGGCCCCTCGTCGGCGGGAAGCGCTTGGTTGACCGTCACATGGCGAGGAGCAACTGCGGTGGATCGGTGGAGGGAGGCAGCACCCGTGAGGGAAGGGCGCCGCCGAGCTCCGTGCGGCGGGCCTGAGGCCTGCTTGCGGGTGGAGTGCACCGCGCGGATGGCGCGCTTGCCGCCGCACGGGCAGCGCAGCACGTCGGTGCCGAACGTGTGCTGATGAACCTGGGCCCAATTCAGGCGAGGTCGCGACCTCTTCGACTTCCTCCCGTCGCCGGTACGTCACTCGCCGTCGCGACGTGGTCCGCGGGGCGAGACTTCTCAAGAAGTCCCTGTTTGTCGCTTGCCTGTGGATCTGCCGCAGAAAAGGCGACCCGGGCCTCACCTCTTCACCTTCGCATCCGCGCTCGAAGAGAGAGGCCTGCTCGGGATGCGCAACGAATCGCAGCCTGACTCACCGCCTTCTTCAAGGCCTTTCTTCGTCTTCGAGCCGACGTGAACGTCGGGACCATGGAGTGATGTCTGTTTTGCTCAGGTTCTTGGCGCAAGTGGCCGGCTGTCGGAGCGAGCCCCGGAGCCTCAGGTGCTCTCCTTCGTGTGCGAGCACATCATTGGGCCCTCGCAGGTGAAGAAGGTGCTCACCTCGGTCGAAGGGGAAGGCAGCCACTCGGTCGCGCAGGCCTTCTTCTCGGCGTGGGGCCTGAAGGTGAGCAACCTCGAGATGGTCGAGCTGCGTATTCCGAGGGCGCGGATGGCGAGCGGCGTGAAGATGGAGGATGTGGCTGAGGAGCTGGGCCCAACTCCGGAACTCACTGGCCACCGACCCGCGTGGTCAGGCAAGGACGAAGCGCTCTACGTGGCGACCGAAAACTGCCACCTCTCCGTGCTCGACCGAAGCGGGCGTGTCACGAGATCGCACCAGATGATTGGTCGCCCCACGGGAGACCTGATGCAGATGGAGAACGGCATTCTGTACGTTCTCACGTATGTCCCCAGAGGGCTGCGCCAAGAGCAGATGGTGTTTCCAGGACAGTTCACGGTGTCTCGTGAGGACGGCGGCGTCTCGCGTCTCGCGGCTCGAAGACTACGAATGCGTGGATGGTTCTTCGTTTCTCTGCGGTCAGGCGAACACTGGCTACAACCCGTACCTCTTCGTGCTCTACGCGTTCGCCGTAGAGTGAGTTGACGCTCAGGAATTCAGATCGCCAGGAAGCAACCGCGTCTCGACCGCGCGCCGGCCGTTCAGCAACACCCCATACTCCAACGGAATCAGGCACCACTGCGGCGACTGCGGCCGCACCAGAAACGACTCGACCACTCCGCTGCGATGAACACCAGGCGCGAGCGCGCGAAGCTGACCTATCGCGGAGCTGCCGACCCACAACCCCGAGTCGAGCGGTATGCGCTCACCGCGCGCTGCAGGCGCATGAAAGTCGAGACCGTTCGGAACGCTGACGACCTCCAGCGTAGCGCCCTTCTGGCAGCAGTAGTGTTCGCGGGTTCGTCTTCAATTTCGGAAAACGCGCGCGCAGCCGATCCAACATCGTCAAAGAACAAGAAGAACAACCCGCTCGAACCAGCGCTCGAGGCAGACGTGTGACCTCACCGTCGGCGCGAACAGCGAGGTGACGTGTACGAATTCGTCGACGTGCGCGGTGTCGTGCGCTGGCGTGCTCGCTGACGTGCACCGAGTCGTCGAAGTGCCGGTGTAAGGACTGCGCGTTGGTGTGCCCCTCGAACGCGACGCCGACCACGTGTTCCGACGGGTCGAAGCGCTGCGAGCCGAACTGCTGACCTCGTCGGTTACGGCGCATCCACGCCGCCGCCGAGAAGTCGGCAGGCGGCCAGCGCCGTTCGGCCCTCAGGGGGGCGAGCCGCAGCGAATGAGGTTCGCCGCTTCACGTTGCGTCACGATGCGAATGCCCGGCGTGGTGGTTGCGCACTGTAGAACGGCCTCGAAGACCGCCGAGTTCATCGTGAAGCCCTGCGTCGGCGTGCCCGTCGTGAAGTCGTGGAAGGTGAGGAGATACCACCCCTTCTGGTCCGCAGCCTGACGAATCTTGTCGCAGACCGACGCGCTGGTGGTCGTGTCGTAGACGAAGTCAGTCGACAGCTTGAAGACGTCGGTGCCCACGAAGTTGAAGTCGGGGTCGCCGGTGCGGTGCGAGCCGAAGTACCGCTTCGCTGCGGTGACGACGTTGGCGTTCCACGCAGCGCTCGGCGTGGCGAACGACTCGACCGGCCCGCCGATGTTCGTCTCGATCCACGCCTTCGAGAGCCGCAGCTCATCGTCGAGTTGCTGCGCGGTGAGCTGGGTCATCGTGTTGTGGGTCATGCCGTGGCTGCCGAAGTCGTGACCTTCGGTGGCCATCTGGCGAGCCAGCGCCGTCCACGAATGCCACTGGGGCACCACGAAGAAGGTGCCCTTGACCCCGTATCGCTGCATGAGCGGAATAGCGATGTTCACTTGTGACGTCGCCGAGTCGTCGAGGGTGAAGCTCAGCAGACCCGTGCTGAGCGGCGCGCAGGCGGCATTGAGGCCTGCCGTGGTTCCGCACGCGTCTGTCGCAGGCGCGAGGTCGACCATGTAGCGGAAGGGCAGGGTCTTCGAGGTGCCCCCCAGCGCGTTCGTCGCGCGAATCACGACCTGCGTGCCCGAAACCAGGTTCGTCACGCCACCCGCCCACCGGCCCCAGCCGTAGCTCAGCGAGTGCACGGCGCCCGTTGCCACGTTTTGAATCGAGACGGCCGTCGTCTTGATGCCACCACCGCTGACCGTGACCTCCGCCCACCACGCACCGGTGGTCGCAGTGGTGCCCCACGCCGGGCTCCAACTGGGAACGCACCCGGCGCTGCACTGGCCGCCTTGGCACGTGGTGCCGCTGGCGCAGGTGCCGCACGTGCCACCACAACCGTCGCTGCCGCACGTATTCCCACCGCACGACGGCACGCAGACGCACTGGTTGTTCACGCACGACTGGCCGCTCGAGCAGCCGTTGCAGGTGCCGCCGCAGCCGTCAGCCACGCCGCACGCGCCCGCCGCGCAGCTCGGCACACAGACGGGCGCCGCGCATTGGCCGCCGGTGCAGGTCTGCCCGCTGGCGCAGGTGCCGCACGAGCCGCCGCAGCCATCGCTGCCGCAGGTGTTCGCGCCGCACGAAGGCACGCAGACGCATTGGTTGTTCACGCACGACTGACCGCTCGAGCACCCGTTGCACGTGCCGCCGCAACCGTCAGACACACCGCACGCTCCGGCCGCGCAGCTCGGGGTGCAGACCGGGGTCGACGGGCAGTCGAGCGTCGGCGTGGCCCGCAGGTACGAGAACCACTGGCTGGTGGCCTGCTGGCCGCCGGCTGCGGCGTTCTGGGTGACTTTGAGGCGCACCTGGGTCCCGCTGGCGATGGGGCTGCCGGGGCTGCCGGTGAACTTCACGAGCCCGCTGCCGACGGTCACGCGCGAGCCGAGCGCGACGGTGCGCGTACCGGTGGTCGTGGTGACTTCAATCTGCATCGAGGTCACGGTGTCGGCGCACGAGAACTCAACCCACCATTCCCCCGGGGTGCAGCTGTAGGTGCCGAGCTTTGGGTCCCACGTGCAGGCGGGGCAGGGGCCGCGGTCGTTGCCGCAGCCGTCGGGGCCGCAGGTGTTTGTGTTGGGGACGCAGCACGTGCTGCTGGCGGTGCACGTCGCGCCGGTCGCGCACGCGCAGGTGCCACCGCAACCGTCGCTTCCTCCGCAGACGCCGGGGGCGCAGGTCGGCGTGCAGACACAACGGCCGCCCTGGCAGCTCGTGCCGTTGGTGCAGGTGCCGCACGTGCCACCGCAGCCGTCGCTGCCGCACAAGTTGCTGCCACAGCTCGGAACGCAGGCGCACGCGTTGTTCACGCAGTTCAACCCGGCGCCACAGGGGCCGCAGGTGCCGCCGCAGCCGTCGGGCGTGCCGCACGCGCCAGCAGCGCAGCTCGGCGTGCAGGAAGGCACCGTCGGGCAATCGGCCGTCGGCGTCGCCTGCAGGTACGAGAGCCAATTGCTGTACGCGACCTGGCCGCCAGCCGCCGCCGAGCGGGTCGCCCTGAGGCGCACGATGGTGCCGGTCTTGAGTCGGCCGCCGGGCGAGCCGGTGAACTTGAGACCGCCGCCACCCAGCACGACGCGCGAGCCGAGCACGATGACCTTCGTGGAGTTCTGGATCTCGACCTCGAGTCTCGTGGTCGTCGTGTCCCTCACCGAGAACTCGACCCACCACTCACCTTGTTGGCAGAACTGAAGCCCAAAGCCCGGGTCCCAGGCGCACGTGCCGAGCGCTGAAACGCTCGCGCCGGTGCTGCCGCTGGGCTCGACGAACTCACCTGTTCCGCAACCGGTCGCGACCACCAGTGCCACCGCGGCCACCCACAGACCACTCCCCGTTTCGCGACGCTCTGCACTCATGAAAATCCTCTCGGGTTGAAACTGACCGTAGGGCTTGTCGTACAAAGCCCCACGTGAGTTGCGCATGTACGTTTTCTAAGTACCTGAAGACAAGGGGGCCGGCTCTCAAACGGTGTTCACGACAGTCAAAACAACGACTTGGGCATTGTTTAGTATTCTGTCCCGGTTGAAACGTCTCATTCGGCCGTCGAGGCGCAGCGCCAACAAGGTGGTGTGGCAGATTGCGGGCCTTCCGCCGGGATTCCCACGGCTCCACTGGGTACGGTCAGGCCTTCACCGACTCCATCAAAGCGACATTCACGTCTTCCACGGCGCAGACTCCGAGTTGACTGCGCGTGATGATCGCCTCGCCTCTGTTCGACGCTGTGCGATGTGTCACGTGGTGGGTGTCCGTGCTGCTGTTGCTCGGTTGTCCGAACCCCGGTGACCCTGCGGGCGCGAAGTACACCTTTACGGCGCAGGGCAGCGGCTCCCAGGGAAAGAAGCTCCACAGCCCTCGCATCGGTCAGGCGACGACGCACGAGAGAAAGAGCTGTGAGCCACGCGGCAAGTCAGGTTTCATCAGGCGCTCAACCCTGGGGGGAACGATGAAACGAATGATGCTCAAGGGCCTGGGGGCCCTCGTTGCGGTGGTCGCCTTGTTGATCATCGGTGTGGCGGGGTTCGCCAAGGAGAAGGGCAACCCGACCTAGGACTTGCCGAAGACAGGGCTCGTGGCGAGTCGAGGTGTGCGCGCCCAACCTCACTCCGCACCCGAAGGCTGGTCACCTGAACCCGTGGACGGAGGAGCAGTTCGTCTCGCGCTTCAAGAGCGGCGCCTTCACCCACAAAGAATCGCCGATGCCGTGGGCGAACTTCTCGAACTTGACCGAGACCGACGTGCGCTCGCTCTTTCAGTACCTGCGATCGCTGCCTCCGTCGGCGCGCGAGTCGGGCCCGCCGATTCGCAACATCGGCGTCTTCAAGATGCCGAAGACCTGAACAGGCGCTGCAGATCTCGATGGTGAGGTGATTGACCGGGGCGACGGCCATCACCGCATGCCCAGCGCGCCGACGACCGGAGCGAGGGAGAGCTGAGGAGGCAGGGGCCGTCGATCTCGGTCTTCTTCACCGTCGCAGCTTCCGCTCATCGAAGTCTGAGGGCGGTTCGTCAGCCTGCCAGCCACGCCCAGAGGCGGCGCTTCGATCGGTTGGGCCTCGTGGTGAACGTTCTCAGAGGTCGTAGAGCTTCGTGAGCACCCAGTCGAAGAGCCGTTGCGGCGCGAGCGCTCGCAGCGTGACCGCCAGCCGCTGGATGAAGGGGCCCACCAGGTAACTCGCGCGCGGAGAGGCGTGCTCCAACGTGCGCACGATCAGCTCGGCCACCTCGTTCGGTGGGGCCGCGGCCGACTCGTCCTTGTTGATCACCGCGAGCGTGCGCGCGAACGCGGGGTAGCGGCTCGTCACCACCGCATGGCCCAGGCGCCGAACGGCGGTGAGGTTGGTCGCGAAGTCGCCTGGCTCGATCAGCGAGACGTGCACGCCTTCGCGGAACACCTCGAGCCGCAGCGCCCTCGTGAACGCGGTCAGCGCTGCCTTGCTCGCCGAGTAGTACCCCTGGAACGCCATCGGAACGTGGCCCGCGATCGACGAGACGTTCACCAGGTGGCCTCTTCCATTCGCTCGCAGCAAAGGGAGCGCAAGACGGCACACGTTCGCCGCCCCGAGAAAGTTCGTCTCGAGCTGGGCGCGCCCGGCGTCGAGGCTGGTCTCTTCGACCGAGCCCGCGAGCGCGTAGCCCGCGCAGTTCACGACCGCGTCCAGGCGCTGCGCCTCGCGCGCGATTCGCTCGAGCAGGGTCGCCACCTCGGCCTCTTTCGTGACGTCCACGTTCGCGGTGAAGAATGGCGGTTGAGGGGAGCGCTGCTCGATGCTGCGGCTCACGCCGTAGACGATCCAGCCGCGCGCGTGGAGCAGCGCTGCCGTCGCGTGGCCGATGCCCGTCGATGCGCCGGTGACCAACACGACCCTGGCTGACATTGCGGCCTCTTTGGCAGACCGCGCCCTCGGAGTCGCTCACTGAGTCGCGCGAGGCCCCGGTGGCTACTTTGTCTTGGGCGAAGCCAGGTAGTCACGGAGGCGAGCCGCAGCGCAGCTGCGCCACCGCCTGGCGGGTGGTGACCACGTCGAGCCCCGGGGTGGTGGTCGCGCAGGAGAGCATCGCCTCGAACGCCGCAACCGGCAGGGTGAAGCCATCGCTGGCAGAGGCCGCGGTGGTGAAGTCGTGGAAGGTGAGCAGCAACCAGCCCTTCTGCGCGGCCGCTTCCTGCATGCGGGCGCAGATGCTCTGCGCGGTGGTGGTGTTCAAGACGAAGGGACTCTGCAGCTTGAACACGTCATTGCCGACGAAGTTCAGGTCCTCGTTCCCGGTGCGGTGCGAGGTGTAGTACCGCTTCGCCGCGGAGATCACGGTCTCGTTCCACGCCGCGCTCGGGGTGGCGAAGGACTCCACCGGGGTGCGGAGGTTCGTCTCGATCCACTCCTTTGAGAGGCGTAGCTCGTCGTCGAGTTGCTGCGAGCTCAGCCCGGTGAGCGTCACGTGCGTCATCGAGTGGCCCCCGAACTCGTGGCCCTCGGTCGCCAGCTGCTGAGCCAGCGTCGTCCAGCTATGCCACGCGGGCACCACGAAGAAGGTGCCCTTCACCCCGTAGCGCTGCAGCAGCGGGATGGCGATGGACGGTTGCGAGGGGCCCGAGTCGTCGAAGGTGAAGGTCACGAGGCCTCGCGAGAGCGGCGCGCAGGTGGTGTTGGTGGCCGAGGTGCCGCCGCACGCGTCAGTCATCGGCGCGGCATCGATGAGGTAGCGAAAGGGAATCGTCCTGGCGGTGGCGCCGAGCGCGTTGCTGGCGCGGAGGATGACCTGCGTGCCCGCGACGAGGTTGACCACGCTGCCGGCCCACCGCCCCCAGTTGTAGCTGAGCGGGTGGATTGCGCCGGTGGCCACGTTCTGGACGCTGACCGAGGTGGTGAGCACCCCTCCGCCGGCCACCCGCAGCTCCGTCCACCAGTCGCCCGCGGCGGGGAGCACTGACCAGCTCGGGCTCCAGGGCGCCACGCAGGCCCCTGTGACGGCGCACTGGCCCCCCTGGCAGCTGGTGCCGCTCGCGCAGCTGCCGCACGAGCCGCCGCAGCCGTCTCCGCCGCAGGTGTTCGCGCCGCACGAGCGCACGCACACGCACTGGTTGCTCACGCAGGACAGGCCGGTGGCGCAGGGGCCGCACGTGCCACCGCAGCCGTTGCTCGACCCGCAGGCGTTGAGTGCGCAACTGGGCACGCAGACCGGCGCGGCACACTCGACCGCCGGGGTGCCGCGCATGTAGCCGAACCAGGTGCTCGTCGCCTGTTGGCCGCTGGCCTGGGTGACCAGAACCCGCACCGGGGTGCCTGCCCGCAGCTTGCTCGTGGCTCCGCTGAACTTCACGTAGCCGCCATCGAGGAGGACACGCGTGCCGAGCGAGATCGTGCGGGTGCTGCTGCTGGTGTTGATCTCCACCCGCATCGAGATGGCGGTGGTGTCCCGCACCGAGAACTCCACGCGCCGCTCCGTCTGCGTGCACTGGTAGGTCCCGAAGAGGGGGTCCCAGGGGCACGAGCTCAGCGCCTCGCTCGCCACCTGCCTCGGCTCGCCCGTAAGTGAGTCCGTTCCACAGCCGCTGGCCATCACCAGCAGCCCCACTGCTACCGCGCCCCGAAGCAACCGACCGAATTCGATGCCCATGTGCTCCTCCCAGTTGAAGTCGGAGGTTGCATTCGACGTACCGGCACATCGGGCGGGGAGCGGCTGCAGCAAAGGCCGCAGCGGCTGCGGGGGACGACACGGTTTTCGCGTGGATGCGGCTGGGCGTGCTGATTCCCGGCAGGGGGCGATGCTCCCGCCTGCTCTCTGAGCCACTGGTACGAGAAGTCGAGCGAGGCGCTATGAGAGGCTCGACGTGTTCATCGACTGCCCCTTCTGCGAGACCACATGGCAGCACACCGACTCCACCACCGCACGCGTCAGGTGCCCGGGGTGTGCTCGGGAGTTCGGGTTCGCCCGCCGAGCGCTCAGCCCCAGCGTGAGTGCACCGCGTGTGAGCCGGTTCGCCAGGGGCGCTTCGGCACCTTCCACTTGGGGCAGCCAACCTTCGAGCGCGCGCTGCTGCCCTGCGCGCGATGCGGGCGACCCTTTCGCGGACTTCGGCCCTGGTTGGAGCGCCCCGTCGACTGGGCCGAACCACCGTGGAGACCCGGAGAGCGCATCGACTTCATGGGGCCCCCCATTCAGGTGCGCGCGCGCGTGGCTTGAGTGCGACAACCCTGCACGCGGCCGACCCTGGTGGTGCCGCTCGATGGCGAGTGCTGGCTCGATCTGGAAGGCGAGCCACTGACCGCAACCGAGCCGTGGACTTTTCACGTCTTCCCTTCACGGCAGGGCTGGCGCCTGCGCCGCCAGGGGCAGAGCGAACGAGGGTTGCAGACGAGTGACGTGCTGGGTGCCGCGCGGTTCGGGCAGGGCCGCGCGCTCGACGTCGAGCCTCCCCCTGAGGCGCTCTGCGCGTCCCCCGAAGACGAATTGGCCTGGGAGGTGTGGACTGATCAACTGCTCGAGCGCGGTGCGCCGCTCGGTCGGCTCCTGCGCGGCACGGCGGTGGTCCCCGAGACGCGCGTGGACCAGCTCGGCCTGCTCGAGCCCTTTGTGCGTCGCCAGTTTGCGCAGGTGCAGTGGAATCGCTTTGGCTTCGTGCACGCGCTTCAGCTCGAGGCGAGCCTGTTCTCGCAGCACCCCTTCGTGGTCGAGCCGCGCCGCGCACCGGCGGTCTCGGTGTTGGCGACGCTCACGTTGACGGTCGACGAGCGCTCGGCGGCAGACGCGATGTCGGGGCTCATTCGCGCGCGCGTACCCCGCTCGTTGCGCCGCGTGCAGTTGCGTGGGCCCAGGGTCGCCCTCGGCGGCGTCGAGTCCGTCCTCGAGCAACTCCGCGCTGACGCGCCGTGGCTCGAGACCACGGCGGGCACTCTCTGGATTTGATTCAGCCGGTGGGGGGGGCGATGACTTTCTGCGCAAGCCCCTGGAGCCCAAAGAGCAGGCTGCGCGGGTGAAGACCCACCTGCAGCGGGCGATGGTGTTTCGGCACCCCGCGAGCTGATCAGGCGATCGGCACTGGCCGCAGGAGCCTCCCTCAGCGCGTTGGGACCGCCCGGTCAATCACGCGCCCACGCGCCATGACGGTGCTGATGCGCTGCGTGGCGCTGATGTCTTGCAGCGGGTCACCGTCGATCAGCAGCAGGTCGGCGCTCTTGCCGACCTCGATGGTGCCGAAGCTCGGCCGGGGGGTGATGAAGCGGGCCGCGCGCGAGGTGGCCGCGAGAAGAACCTCTGCAGGGGGGATGCCGGCGGCAACCAGCATGACCAGCTCGTGGTGGAGGTCTGCGGCGTAGGTCGCCACCGAGCCCATGGCATCAGCGCCGGCGACGATCGGGACGCCGGCCTTCCACGCCAGCGCCACGTTCTTCGATCGGGTGTCCACGTTCGCTTCCAGCTCGTCGCGCCACTTCTGAAAGCCCGGGGTGAGCGTCGCCGCGTCGACGTATTTCGGGCTGAACTGCTCGAGCGTGTCGGCCGGCTCTGACTCGACGGTCAGCGCCAGTGGACTGAACCGCTTTTGACTGAGCGAGGCAAAGCGCTCGTAGTTCACCAGGGTGGGCACCATCACGATGCCCGAGGCTGCCAGCTCGGCAGCCTGCTCTGGGGTGAGCGGGGTCGTCTCGATGCCGTGTGCCAGCGCGTCGACGTGGTGGCGAGCGGCCATCAGCGCATCCTCGCTGGTGTCGATGTGGGCGATGACGAAGAGCCCGAGCTGGTGCGCCTGGTGCACGATGGCGTCCAGCTCGGCGGCGCTCAGGCGCGGCGCTCCGTGCGGAATGTCGGCGACCACGACCTTGATCATCGTGGCGCCCGCCGCGGCGTGTTGCCGCACCGCCAGCGCGCCTTCCTCTGGGGAAACGATCTGCCTGGTCAGCTTGGTGCCGATGGCCGCCCAGGCGAGGGCCCCGTAAGCCTCCTTGATCATGCTCGCCGGGTAGCCGCCTTCGTGGGTGATGGACTTGCCCGCGAAGAAGATGCGCGGCCCCATGCGGGTGCCGTCGGCGATCTCGCTGCGCAGGGTGAGGAGGTCCTCGATGCTTCCGCCGAGATCGTTGACCGTGGTGATGCCGGCGTAGAGCATCGCCTCGAGGGTGTGGCCGGGGTTGGGCATCGCCGCGTACCACGGTGGCAGCGGGCTCATGGTCGCGTGGACGTGCGCGTCGACCAGACCGGGCATCAACGTCTTGCCGCGCGCGTCGATGACCAGGTCGGAGCTCTTCGTTCCCCCGGTAGGTTCCACGGCGGTGATGAGCCCGTCTTCGACCCACACGTCTTGATGGGTGAGCAATTCCGTGGCGGTGGCGGTGAAGACCGCGGCGTCCCGAAAGACGATCCGTCCCGTCGCGCCAGGCGTCACCAGGCGTCGATAGCTGGGAAAGTGAATGCAGCCAGAGGCAACCAGGACGATGGCGAGCAGCGAAGGATGACGCATCGGACGTGCAGCGTAGTGCGGGACGCTGCGAGACGCCTGAAATCGCGGCCGCGGGCTGGGACAGTCCGATCAACCAGCGATCGATCTGCGCGGTGGTGAGGCCCGGAGCGAGCTTCGAGCCAATCAGCCTGAGCGTTCGTGCCGCGAGCCGCTTGAGCTGAGCGCTTCTGGGGGCTGGGTGTTCGACCGATGCTTCGACCGCGACTCATCGTCGTCAAGCAGGCCCCGGCGAGCCGGGCTACGGTCCTTTCTTCATGATCAGTCGACTCGAGACCCTCGAAGCTGTTGAACGCGGTTCGTTGTCCCACGTCGAGGCGGCCGCTGTTCTTGGGACGAGCGTCGAGCGGGTCCTGACGTCGCTCGAGGGCCTGGAGCTCTCGCGAGAGCTCGCCCGCCGCGACCTCGCGCACGCCCGTCGCGTGCGGCGTGGGGGCCTCGCGCTCGCCTTCGGGGCCGGCCTCGTGTTGGGCGTGATCGGCTTGAGCGCGCCCGCTGTCGCACAGGTGGTGTGCGCGCAAACGCTGCCTTCGCCGCTGACGACCTTCTGCCCCGACACACCAGCGCTGGCATCACAGGTGAACGGGAACTTCCAGGGCCTCGTCAACATGCTCACCGCGAAGGCGGGCCCCTTGTCCGCGCCGAACGCAGTCACCACCTCTGGGCTCACGGTGAACGGGCCGTCGGCTCTGGGCGCCACTTCAGTCACCTCTGGCGCGCTGGACTTCGGGCAGCGCGGCGGCTCGCTGGTGAATCTCTTCTCGCCCTCCTACGCCCTCGGAGTTCAAAACTCGACGCTCTGGTATCGAAGCGACAACCACTTCGCGTGGTTCAGGGGCGGCACCAGCGCGCAGAACACCTTCGACCCGGGCGCTGGTGGTGCTCTCTCGATGAGTCTCGACTCGGGGGGCAACCTCAGCGTCGGCGGGCAAATCGCCGGCGGGTCGATCCGCCAGGGCACCTGCGCCTGGGGCACGCCAGGCCCGGGCCCGCTCGCGGACAACCAGGTACACACGATGTTGTGCCCCGCCGGGCGGTACATGGCGGGGTTTCGGTGCTACGCGCAGACCTACCTCGACGGTGACTGCGCTGCGTACTGCTGCACGCCGTAGTTCGAGGTCACGGCTGGCTGCTCTCTACCCACTTCGCCCCACAAACTGACGCGCGACCCGATGTGACTTCGGTGTGATCTCCTCGCATCATGGGGCGATGCGGATTCTCTCCGGGCTGGTGCTGGTGGTCCTGGGTGGGTGCACAGGCATGGTCGAAGAACTGGGGCCTCCTCCGTTCGAGGTCGATGCTGGCGATGCGACGGGCGGCGGTGCTGCGACGGGCGGAGGTGCTGCGACGGGCGGCGGCTCCGCGACGGGAGGCGGCGGGGGAACGACCGCGTCCTGCAGCAACATCACCGGCGACCGCCAGACTCAGGTCTGCCTGCGGTGGAAGTGTGATCGCGTCGACATGAGCGAAGGAACGTGGAGCGGCGCAGTTGCCTCGTGCACGGCCGGCGACCTCGGAGCCGTGGCGCGCGACAACACCCTCAAGCTGATCAACCTCTACCGCTTCGTCGCCAACATGCCCGCGGTGACCACCGACGCAACGCGCAATCAAAAGGCGCAGGAGTGCGCGCTCATGATGGACGCCAACAACACCCTGAGCCACAGCCCGCCCACGTCCTGGACTTGCTACTCGGCAGGCGGCGCCGAGGCCGCGGGGAGGTCGAACATCTGCTCGGGCCTCTCGGTGAAGTGCATCGATCTCTACATGTCCGACTACGGCAACGCGACGACCATCGGGCACCGCCGCTGGTTCTTGAACAACACGCTGGGCCCCGTCGGCATCGGCGGCACCTCAGGCGGCTCATGCCACTGGGTGATTGGCGGCTCCGGGAGCGCTGGGAAGCAGTACGTCGCGTGGCCTCCCGCGGGGCCGGTACCCGTCGACGCCATCGCCATCCCCGGAGTGCCCTCTGTCGACACCACGGGCTGGACCGTGCAGAGCGACTCCATCAACCTCGCCAACGCCGTGGTCACCGTCACCGACAGCGGCGCCAACCGGCCCGTCACCGTCACGCAGTTGCTCGGCGGCTATGGCAGCACCTACGCCATCCGCTTCAACCCGCAGGGGTGGACCGCGCTCTCCGGCCACACCTATGACGTGGCGGTCACCAATGTTCCGACGCCCATCTCGTACAGCGTGCAGGTGGTGACCTGCCCCTCCGTGCCTTGAAGGGAAAGCCTGGCGAGACGGGCTTCAGGTGCTCACCTCGGTCGAGGAGGGTTTGCTGGGCGCCGAACGGTTGGCTCTTCAGCGGTCGCGACACTGAGCCAAAAATGCGCCCAGCTTGGTGAAGGCCTGCGGCCCAATCGTGTGACCGCCATCGAACGGCACGAACTCGTGCTCCATGCCCGACTCGAGGAACAGCTCCTTGAGCCACTCCGCTGCCGCGTAGGGAAGAATGGGATCTTGCCGGCCGTGTGACTGGAAGACGGGCAGCCCCGCGCGCGCCTTCGCCTTCAGCTTCCACGCGTCTTCGATGAGCAGCGTGCCCGACAACACGCACAAAGCGCCCGGCGCCTCTTCCAACCGCAGCGCCACGTCGGTGGCGATCATCGCGCCCTGGCTGAAGCCCCCCAGGATGATCTTCTTCATCGGCAGGCCGGTGTGCGCCGCGACGTCTTGCACCAGCGCCAGCATGGCCTTGCGCGCCGCGGGCATGCCTTCGGGTTCCGTGCGGCGGAACTCCCGCTGCGCCGCTGGGTCGTGGGCCAACTTCTGAACCGTGCCCATGTCGATGAGCCACCACGCCCGTGAATCGCCAAACCCCAGCTCGAGGCTCAAGGGCGCCGCGGGAAAGTAGAAGCGCACGTCACGCAGGGCCGGCACCGCGCTGACCAGCTCAGGGGCGAGCCCCACCAGGTCGTCGCCGGGCGCGCCGAAGCCGTGGCAGAAGATGACCGCGGCCGTGGGGGCTGTCTGCGTGGCCTGGAACACTTCGACTGACAGGCCAGCGATTTCGGTGTGCATGCCCGCAGCCGTACACAGCGGGAAGCACTGCGACAAGAGCTTGACCGCGAGCGCTCGCTGTATTCCCGTGCGGTCGTGGCCTTCACCCTCAGAGTCAGCCAGGTCGGTACCGAATCGGAGGAGTTCTCCTTCGAGGGCGGTGAGGCCCGTCTGGGTCGTACCGCGGACAACGACGTCGTCATCAAGGACCCGTCTTCTTCGCGCAGTCACGCGCGCGTCTACGAAGAGGGCGGCGCCCACTTCGTGGAGGACCTGAAGAGCGCCAACGGCACCAAGCTCAACGCCAAGACCGTCAAGTCGCCCCTGCCGCTCAAGAACGGCGATCGCATCGCGATCGGCGAGGTGACGCTCGAGTTCATCGCGCCCGAGACCAACGACACCGTGATGGGTCCGCCTTCTTCGACCATCGACGAGGCGGCCGCCGAAGAGCCGGCCGAAGATCCCAACGCCACCATGCTCAAGCCGGCGCGTGAGCCCGTGGCGATCGTGAAGAAGCCCGTTCGCAAGGCGGCCCCGGTCGTCGAAGAGCCGGAAGCGCCCCCCGAGCTCGAGGGTGATGCCTTTGCCGATGCGACGGCGAACTTCGTGGTGCCCCCGCCGAAGTCGCTGCAGAAACGCGGCTCAGCTTCGCCGGTGCGCGCAGGCCGTGGTGCGTCGGCTGACGAGCCAGTCGCCATCTCGGCCGCTGAGCGCGCGCGGGCCCGCCGTGAGCTGCAGAAGTCGAGCAGCGGCAGGGCGATGCTGCTGTGGTCCGATCTCCCGCTCCCGGGAAAGATCGCCGTGGGTGTCATCGGCGGCGGCGCGATCATCGCGGCCCTGGTGTTCCTGGTGATCGAGGTCATCCCCAAGAAGGTAGAGAAGAAGATCGAAACGGTCACCCTCTCGCCCAACACCGAGCCCGTGCCCGAGTCGTATGGCCTGGGTGACGACGTCGACTTCGAGCGGCCAGACATGAAGTCGTTCGACTTCAGCTTCGCCTCGCCCACCGCGATCGTCGGCGTGCTCCACTATCAGGCGCGCGATTGCTCGAAGGAAGAGGTCTCGATCTCGCTCAACAGCGTGCAGCTCAACTTCGTGCCGCCCGACACGGTGGAAGTGGGGCAGCGCCAGCTCGAGATCGTGCTCCCCTCGAACCAGCTCAAGATCAACGACGCGAACGAGGTCGTCTTCGACAACATTCAGAACCCGCCCGGTGAAGACACCTGGAGAATCTGGAACGTCTGGGTCGAGGTGATCCCCATTCCCCAGATGAGCGCGGAAGAAGCGGGGCGGCGGGCCAAGGAAGATCTCGAGCGCGCGGCGCGCATGTACGAGCTGCGCACGGTCGGCGCGATGAACCTGTTCCGTTCGTGGAAGCAGTACCGCGACGCCTGGTTGCTGCTGGAGGCGACGCCGGATCGCCCGCCTGAGCTGCTCGAGATCGCCCGTTCCCGCATGCGCGAGATCCGCCCCGAGCTCGACCGCAAGTGCTCCGGCATGCTGGTCGATTACCAAAAGGAGATGAACCAGAAGTACCCGAACATGAAGATCGCGCGCGAGGTGCTTCAGAACATCCCCGCGCACTTCGAGAAGGAGCACCCTTGCTACGGCATGAGCCGGGGCCTGCTGCGCAGCCTCGAGGATCTCGCGGGCGCCGAATGAACAGTGAGGCCGCGTTCGTTCGCGGCTATACCCGCGCGACATGGAAACGGCTTCTCCCAAGCAGCGCTCCCCCTGGCTCTACGTTCTGCTCGGCTGCGGTGGTCTGGCGGGCCTGATTTGTCTGGGCAGCATGATCGTCCTGGGTCTGGGCGTGAAGGCCGTCAAAGACGTCGGCTCTGGCGTCACCGATCCCGCTGAGCGCCAGAAGAACGCGCTCGAGCAGCTGGGTGAATTGCCTGAGGGCTACACGGTGGTGGCGAGCCTCAACATGTACGTCGCGCAGACCACCATCCTCACCGATCGCGAGATGTTGTCTGACGGCGGCTTCGTGCTCGGTGACGGCCACACGTTCACGTACTTCCGCATCATGGCGAACGAGAACAACAAGAAGGGGAAGGACTTCTTGCTGGGCAAGGAGACTGACCCGCGCGCTCTCACGCAGAACGGCATCAACATCGAGACGAAGGACATCGTGAAGCGCGGTCAGCTCACCATCGATGGCCGCAAGTTCGCGTACGTCGCCTCGCGCGGCCGCCTCGACACCAACGGTGGCGCGCCTGCAGCGGGGCTCAACAACGCGATCCTCTTCGAGTGCCCCGGTGATCAGCTGCAGGTCGGCGTGTGGAGTCAGCTCGACCCCGCCCCCGAGAAGTCTGCCGAAGAGCTCGATCTTGCGGGTACCGTTGCCGACGAGGCGCAGCTCGTGAAGTTCCTCAAGCCGATGAACCCCTGCGGCAAGTAGGGAAGTGATGCGCTCATTCTCTCCCTCTCCCCCATGGAGAGAGGGTTTGGGGTGAGGGCCTTACGTCTTGCTCTGTTCAGCCAGCGCCTTCCGCCGAGCGTTGATCAAGAACGCACCGACGATGCCCACGCCCGCACCCGCGCCGACCGCCTAGTACTTCGCCACGGTGATTCTGACCGATCGAGAACCGCTCACCGGTCCCAAGGAACAACCCACCGTTTGCATCGCGCGCAGTCGAGATGCCACTGCTGCGCGATGCGGAAATGCTCCCTCGACTTCGCTCCTAAGGAACAGCCCACACCGTTCGCATCGAGCGAAGTCGAGATGCCACTTGCTGCGCGAGGCGGAAGTGCTCCTTCGACTTCGCTCAGGAGGAC